>DIAV01000241.1:14145-20274 GCA_002415895.1 Anaerolineales bacterium UBA5069
TGGGTGTCCCAGCCGCCGCGGCGCAGCACGTGGTAGCCCTGCATGGTTTTGTAGCGCGGGAAGATATCTTTAAAAGCGCGCGCGAGTACGTGGTGGATGCCCGGGCGGCCGTTGGCGGTGGGCGGCCCTTCGTGGAAGACGTAGGCGGGCCCGCCGGCGCGCTCCTGCATGGAGCGATGGAAGACATTGCGCGCGCGCCAGAGTTCGAGCACGCGTTCTTCCATCGCCGGGTAACTGACACTGGCTTTTACTTCGCTGAATTTGGTTGTCATTTGTTGTTCTCCGGGCTGCTAACCGCCCTGTGTGTGGGCGATCTAAGCGCCCCATCGTGCATCTTAACCAATCATGTTCGTTCAATAGGGGCAGTCACCAAGATTGCGGTGGTGGGTGATTGAAACCGCTGCTGTGCAGGCTGCGTCCCTGTCCTCACTCCATGCGCGTGAAACCGGCCTCGTCCAACTCAGCCGCCGCCAAATCCTCGCTTGTGAGCGGGGCCAACAGCAGTGCCGTCTCGGCAATTTCCACCGGCGTGCCAATCAGCCCAACAATGTCGCCCTCCACAAACCCCGTTTCAGATTTGGGGTTGGGTATGACGCGTCCCTTGCGCACCAGCGCAATGACCGAAGCACCCGTCAATGCGCGCAGATTTGCTTCACGCAGGCTCTTGCCCACCACAGTGCTGCTGCCTTCCACAGGCTGCCAGGCAATCTCCACCCCGCGTGCGGCGGTAATCAGTTGGTCCAGCACGTGGGCATGCTTTCCGTCATCCACGGCGGCGTAGGCATCACTGCGCACGGCGTCTACATACTGCTGAATGCGCCCCGGGGCGTAGTTAAGCGTTAACAGCGCGTGGCGCACAATTTCAAGGCCACCCTCCAACTCGGGGTGGATGATGTGATGCGCGCCATGCAGCGCCAGCCGCTGCACACCCGCTTCGGTGGACGCGCGTGCAATAATGGGCAGTTCGGGGGCCATGACGTGCGCTGCGCCCACCACAAGCTGCGTCGTCACCTCATTCGAGGTCGTGACGACCAGCGCGTGCGCGTGGTCAATGCCCGTGTAATTCAGAATCTCCGAATTGGCCGCATCGCCAAAGAGTGTGGGGATGCCTGCCTTCTGCATTTCACTCGCCCGCACTGCGTCCGATTCCACAACCAGAAAAGGGTACTCCAGTTGCGCGAGCACGCGCCCCATGTGCTTGCCCACGCGCCCGTGGCCTACGATGATGACGTGGTCGCGCATGCCATGTGGCCCCATATCGGGCATGGGCCCCGCTTTGTCAAGCAGTCTCCAGAACCACGGCACCTTCTTGAGCACACGTACGGCCACTGGAATGCCCGAGAACATGAGCGGGTTGATCATGATCGAGAGCACGGCGGCTGCCAGAATCAGCCCGTACTGCTCTGTGCTCAGAATGCCCAGCGAAACGCCTGCCGAACCCAGCAGGAAGGAGAATTCGCCAATTTGGCTGAGCCCAGCCGCCACCACCAGCATGGTTTGCGCCGAGGCAGGCAGTACAAGGCCCAGCAGCAGATTGATGAAGGTCTTGCCAACCACCACGAGCGCCGTCACTGCCAGCACTTGCCCAATGTTCTGCCAAACCACAATCGGGTTGACCAACATGCCCACAGAGACGAAAAAGAGCACCGAAAAGACGTCGCGGAAGGGAATTACCTCCGCGCCTACCTGATGGCCGATCTCCGATTCGCCAATCACCACGCCCGCCAGGAATGCGCCCAGCGCCAGCGAAATGCCAAAGAGTTCGGCCGCGCCAAAGGCTGTGCCCAGCGCCAGTGCCATAATTGCCAGGATGAAGAGCTCGCGCGAGCGCGTGAGCGCAATCTTGTTGAGCAGCCAGGGCATGGCGCGTGCGCCCAAAAAGAGCATGATCGCCACGAATACGCCTGTGGTCAGAATCACCCGGCCTAACTCAAGCCAGATGTTGTTGCCACTGCTGCCGCTGCCCACGAGTGCAGGCAGCAGTACGAGGATGGCAACTGTGGCCAGATCCTCCAGCACAAGCCAGCCAATCGCCACGCGGCCGTGAATGGTGTTGGTGTGTCCGTGATCAGCCAGCCCGCGCAGCAGCACCACAGTGCTGGCTATGGAGATGGAGAGCCCCAGCACCAGCCCTGCACCGACCGACCAGCCCCACAGGCGCGTGAGCCCAAAGCCCATCAATGTGCCCAGCGTAATTTGCAGAATGGCGCCAGGGATTGCGATCTTGCGCACGGACCAGAGGTCCTTGAGCGAGAAGTGAAGGCCTACGCCGAACATCATGAAGATGACGCCCATCTCGGCCAGTTGGCTAATGGCGTTGCTGTCGCCCACAAAGCCGGGCGTAAACGGTCCAATCACCAGACCTGCAGCCAGGTAGCCAACGAGTGCAGGCAGCCCCAGCCGGCTCGCGGCAGCCCCGCCCACAAAGGCAACCAACAAGGCCATGGTAATGGTGGCAAGCAGGGCAAAATCGCTGTGCATGGTTTTCCCGGGTGGTGAGTGAAGTGTTGCTCAAGCCGTAAGCCGTAAGTAGATGCGCTTGTTAATTGCGCCTTTGCTCTTGTAATCCACAATGCGGATTGGGCCTACTTCACGCGTGTTGTGGACGTGGGTGCCGCCGTCGGCCTGCAAATCCAGCCCGATGATCTCGAAGGTGCGTACCGCGGCAATGTCCGGCGGCAGCAGGTTGATTTTGGTGCGGATGAGGTCGGGTATCTGGAAGGCCTGCGCGCGCGGCAGCATCTGCGTGCGCGTATCGCGTGCCACCTGCACCTCCACATTGCAGGCTGCCTCAATCTTGTCAATCAGTTCGCGGCTCATGGCGGCGAACTCGAAATCCATGCGCCCCTCGCCGGGGTCCATGTTGCCGCCCGTTACCTGCGCGCCGTAATCGCGCCAAACAACGCCGCAGAGGATGTGCATGGCTGTGTGCGTGCGCATGAGGCGATAGCGGCGCTCCCAATCCAGCGCGCCCTGCACGGCGTCTCCGCGTGAGCATTCCAGCGGCTGCGCGAGCAAATGCCAGATGCAATCTCCTTCTTTCTTCATGCCCACAACATCCACGTGCGCGCCCCCAACCGCCAATGTGCCCAGGTCGTGTGGCTGGCCGCCACCGCCGGGATAAAAGGCGGTTTGATTCAATGCCGCGCGTGCGCCGTTCGCGGTCGTTTCAACCGCTTCCACGGTCGCGTCAAAGCTGCGCAGGTAGGCGTCGTCGTAGTAGAGCAGGTGTGTCATGGAAGGCGTCTTTCCGCACCAATAAAATAACCCGTCCCCAACTGGGGACGGGCTCAAGAGTCCGCGGTGCCACCCCGATTCCTGCGCAGAACGCAGGCGCTCGTTGTTGTGCGTGTAACGGGGCACAGCCGGCGACGCCTACAGGGCAGCACTGCTGCCGTTGGGGTCGCTGCTCCGGAGTGATCTTCGGCGCTTGCGTCACCGTCCGGCTTCCACCATCCCGGGCTCGCTGAGGAACGCATGTGCGCGTACTCGTCTCCATCAGGGCAATTCATCTGTAAAAGCAATAGGGCATTCTAGCATGGGGTGGGGCTTAAGTCAAGGAATTTTGCAGCCGGCGAAGCAGCCAGCCAAAGTCGTGCGCGCACCGGCCCAATCGTCTCTGCAAATGCGGGTCGAACGACCCTCTGCACTTTTGCGCACGTTGTGATACACTAGCAGGCGGTGCGCGCCGGTTTTGCACTGCGCGCCGCGCGCCCGCAACAGAGCAAGCAGACCATTTTCGGTTTTCAATTTCTATACCCCAAAAGGAGTCTTTCGCATGGCTACCCGTATTGGCATTAATGGCTTTGGCCGCATTGGCCGTCAGGTTACCAAGGCACTCTTCGAGAACCACGCCGGTGAGTTTGATCTGGTTGCCGTCAACGACCTGAGCGACGTCAACACCAACGCCCACCTCTTCAAGTATGACAGCTCCTACGGCATCTTCGACGGCTCCGTTGAGGTTGACGGCGGCGACATCATGATCAACGGCGACCGCGTCAAGGTGCTGGCCGAGCGCGACCCGAGCAAGCTCCCCTGGGGTGACCTGGGCGTTGACCTTGTCATCGAGAGCACGGGCATCTTCACCGACCGCGAGAAGGCAGCCCTGCACATTCAGGGTGGCGCCAAGAAGGTGATCATTTCCGCCCCCGCCAAGGGTGAGGACCTGACCATCGTCATGGGCGTCAACGAGGACAAGTACGATCCGGCCAAGCACCAGATCGTCTCCAATGCCTCCTGCACCACCAACTGCCTCGCCCCCGCTGCCAAGGTCCTCAACGACCTCTGCGGCATTGAGCAGGGCCTTATGACAACAATTCACTCCTACACCAACGACCAGCGCATTCTGGACCTGGTGCACAAGGACCTGCGCCGCGCGCGTGCCGCCGCCATCAGCATGATCCCGACGACCACCGGCGCCGCCAAGGCCATTTCGCTGGTTCTGCCCGAACTCAAGGGCAAGCTCGACGGCTACTCCATGCGCGTCCCCACCCCCACAGTCTCGGTAGTGGACTTTGTGGCCAATGTCAAGAATCCCGTCTCGACGGAAGAGTTGCTGGCCGCGTATGACGCCGCTGCCGCCGGCCCCATGAAGGGCATTCTGGCCGTCAGCCGCGAACCGCTGGTGAGCGTTGACTTCAAGGGCAACTCCCACAGCAGCATCATCGACGCCGACTACACCAAGGTGTACGGCAGCATGGTCAAGATTCTCACCTGGTACGACAACGAGTGGGCCTACTCCGTGCGTGTGACAGACCTGGCCGCGTACATGGTCAGCAAGGGCATCTAAGCGCAACTGAATGGCTGCGGGCGACAGAGACAATCTGTCGTCCTGTCGTCCGCAGCTTTTTCCCTGCCCCACTGCGCGCCGCACTGCTGCGTGCAGCCCCGTTTGAAAGGCATAGCGAAATGAACAAAATGACGATCCGCGACGTGGATTGGCAGGGTAAAAAAGCCCTCGTCCGCGTCGATTTCAATGTACCCCTGAGCGGCGGCGTGATCACGGATGACACGCGCATGCGCGCGGCCCTGCCCACCATCAAGTATCTGCTGGACAACGGCGCCGCGGTCATCCTCATGAGCCATCTGGGCCGCCCCAAGGATGGGCCGGATCCCAAGTACAGCATGAAGGTGACTGCTGATCACCTGGCCGAGCTGATTAGCGCCCCCGTGCACTTTGTGGGCGAGACGGTTGGCCTCGAGGCCGAAGCCGCCGCCGCCGAGCTCCAACCCGGCGCAGTGCTGGTGCTGGAGAACACACGCTTTATTAAGGGCGAGACCAAGAACGACCAGGCCATGGCCGAGCAACTGGGCCGCCTGGGCGATGTCTTTGTGAATGATGCCTTTGGCAGCGCGCACCGCGCCCATGCCAGCACCGAAGGTGTGGCGCAGCACCTGCCCGCCGTCGCCGGCTTCCTTATGGAGAAGGAGCTTGAATACCTGGGCGGCGCGCTGGAAGATCCCAAACACCCCTTCGTCGCCATCATGGGCGGCGCCAAGGTGAGCGACAAGATCGCCGTGATTGAATCGCTGCTGACCAAGGTTGATGTGATCCTGATTGGCGGCGGCATGGCCAACACCTTCCTCGCCGCGCAGGGTTACGGCATGGGCAAGAGCCTGGTGGAAACAGAGGCGCTCGAACAGGCGCGCAGCCTCATGCAAACGGGCGCGGGCCAGATTGAGCTGCCAGTGGATTTTGTGGTTGCTTCCGCCTTTGCCGACGACGCCGAATCACGCGTTGTCAGCGTGGACGAAGTGCCCGCCGAGTGGAGGGCGCTGGACATTGGCCCCGCCACCATCGCGCATTATGCCAACCGCCTCGCCGGCGCAAAGACAGTGGTCTGGAATGGCCCCATGGGCGTCTTCGAGATGCCGGCCTTTGCCAAGGGCACAGTCGCCATTGCCGAGATTCTGGCCGGGCTGAAGGATGCTGTGACCATCATCGGCGGCGGCGACAGCGCTGCAGCCGTGGCGCAGGCCGGGCTTGAGGAGAAGATGTCCCACGTGAGCACGGGCGGCGGCGCCAGCCTTGAATTCCTTGAAGGCAAGGTGTTGCCCGGCGTGGCGGCGCTGGCGGACAAGTAGAAGGTTGCGTGGGGGGCTGGAGGACTGGTAACGGGTAATTGGTAA
>DIAV01000398.1 GCA_002415895.1 Anaerolineales bacterium UBA5069
TGGGGAGCCTCGCAGCGCGTGCGGCGCAAACGGAAGCTCGCCCCTGTCCTCTCCAGCCCCTATGCGCGCGCCCGGCCTTTAGGAAACCCTGCCATTTCTTCGGAACAAATTGACGGTAATTGGGGCGGATGCTAGACTGCGGGTGCATGTTTGCAGCCACGCGCGGCTGCCTCTCTTGCACCATCTGCTTCTCCCGCGTCCGGCGCGCACGCTCTCCATGACCAACGGCTCAGTCACCACCACGACAAATGAACATGCCATCACCGGCACCGATCTGGCGGGTACGCAGCCAATCTTTCCCGGATTGCCCGGCGCGAAGCTGGGCGAGAGCCTCAGCATTAGCGAAGTGCGCACCAAACGGCTCATCTTCAACCGCCTGCGCGCGCCCGGGCAGGTGCACGTCTACAGCGCCGATTGCGTCGCGGGCGAGCAGATCCGCGTGCAAATGTTTGTGCCCGTGCTGCCGCTGGGGGGCGCCGTGGTGCCCGCGTTTGCAATTGTTGCGCAGAGCCTCCCCTACAGCGCCGACGTGCGCAAGTTGCCAGTGGAACTGCCGGCAGGCTTTAGCGCCGTCGTAGCCCCACCCCCCAGTGACCTGGTGCAGCCGGTGGAGGACATTCTCACGCGCGTGCGCTACTACCCCGGCCCCATTGTGGACACGCGCACGCTTGTGGGGGGCCGTTGCTACATTGTGGTGTGGAGCCCGCACATGCACATGGGCAAGTATGTGCTCCAGGTGGGCCACCGCTGGCCCACGGCTGTAGGGTACTGGGCGCGCGTGCCTGCCTACTGGTGGCAGATTCGCGGCTGGTTTGGCCTCACGCGCGCGGCTGCCTATTATGCGGGCGCGGCCGTTGCGGGCATTGCAACTCTGGGCCTGCTCCTGCGTAGAGGTAGAGGACGGAACTAACGCGCCGCTGCAGCGTTCCAGATGGCTGTACGCTGTCGGATTCACTGCGTGCGTAACTGCAGCCAGCACAACTGGAGCCCGCGTAGCCGTCACGCGAATTTTTGTTGTTCTGAACTGAGAGAGAAGATTTTTCAATATGCGGATTATTTTGTACTTGGGCAAGGGCGGCGTGGGCAAGACGACCACCGCAGCCGCATCTGCCCTGCGATGCGCCGAAATGGGCTATCGCACGCTGGTGGTCAGCACTGACATTGCGCACAGCCTTGCCGATAGCCTTGACCGCCCCCTGACTGGCCTGCCCCAGGAGATTGCGCCCAATCTCTTTGCGCAGGAGATCAACGTCGTTGAAGAAGTGCATCGCCACTGGGGCGAGATGCAGGGCTACGTGGGCGGCGCATTGCGCCGTCAGGGCATGAGCAAGGCCGTGGCCGAGGAAATGGCTATCATCCCCGGCATGGAGGAAGTGGTCAGCCTGCTGCACATCAACCAGCAGGCCGAAGAAGGTCATTTTGACCGCGTGATTGTGGATGCCGCACCCACGGGCGAAACGATTCGCCTGCTCACCGTGCCCGAATCCTTCCAGTGGTATATGGGCCGTCTTTCTTCCTGGAATGACCCGACGAAGAAGATTGCGGGCATGTTGCTCAAGCGTTTCGTGCCCGACAAGGACATCTTCTCCGGCTTGGACAATCTGGTGGAAGGTGTCAAGCGTCTTCAGGCCGTACTCACCAATCCAGAGCTGACGAGCTACCGCGTGGTGCTCAACCCCGAGAAGATGGTGGTCAAGGAGGGGGCGCGCGCCGTCACCTACTTGTCGCTCTTCAACTATCCGGTGGATGCTGTGGTGGTCAACCGCATTTTGCCCGGGCTGGAGAGCAACGGTTTGGGCGAGGCGTTTGTCGCTGCCCCCAGCGGTGATCCCTACATGGCGCGCCTGCAGGAGATTCAGGCGCGTTACCTGGGCGAGATTGAGCGGGACTTTTACCCGCTGCCCATTCTGCGCTCGCCCTGGTATGACACGGAAATGGTGGGCGTTGAGCGGCTGGAAATTCTGGGGCGTGCGCTCTATGGCGACCGCGACCCGGGCGAGGTGCTCTACAAGGGGCAGCCGCAGCAGATTATTGAAGAGGGTGATGACTTTGTCCTCAAGCTGCCCCTGCCCAATGTGGAACTCGAGAAGGTCACGCTCAAGAAGCGCGGCGACGAACTCTTTGTGAGCATTGGCAACTTCAAGCGCGAACTGCTGCTGCCCACGGTGTTGGCGCAGCGCGCCGCGAGCGGCGCCGTCTTTACGGACGGCGTGCTGAGCGTTCGGTTCCCGCCCGCCGGTGGTGCAACGCCGGCTGTGCGTGCCGCGGAAACGAATGGCACGACCCCCAAATAACCCGCGGCGCGGCCGGCGCACACTCTGCGCCGGCCGCGCTGAAAGAAGCGGATGATTGTATGGCAACTGAGAATGGCCCCGTCATGGTAGCTGAGCCCGTTGTTGCGCTTGAGCGTCCTGTGGCCCTGCCTGTGCAAACAGCGCTTGTGCCCAGATCGCCCTCGGTGGTGGCGCGTATTGGTGATGGCCTTGCCAAGGGGCTGCTGCTGAGCACGGGCGCGGCTGTGGGCGCGCAAATTGCCATGCGCGTCGATGCACAGTTGAATCCCCATCCGCTGCCGCACCAAATGGCCGCCCTGCTGGAGAGCCCGGTGCGCCTTGCCTATCGCAATGTGGGCGATGCCCTGGGTCTCTATGGCATTGAGGCGGGGATGACAACGCTGGATCTGGGCTGCGGCACTGGGCTCTTTACCGAAGAACTGGGGCGGATGGTGGGCCCAACAGGCATTGTGTATGGGGCCGACATTCAATCGGCCATGGTGGAGGCCACGCGCAAGCGCATGGTTGCGGCCGGGCTGGCCGACCGCGGCGCCCTTCACCACACGGGCGCCTACAGTTTGCCGCTGGATGACGGCTGCATTGACGTGGCTATCCTCATTGCCACACTGGGCGAGATTCCTGACAGGCTGCACGCGCTGCTGGAGTTGCAGCGGGTCATTCGCCCGGGCGGCCGTCTTGCCATTAGTGAAGAGATGCCCCATCCGTCTTATATGGCGGGGCGCAGCGTGCGCCGCTTTGCCGCCGAGGCAGGTTTTGTCTTCGCGGGCAAAACGGGCAATCCCTTCTGCTACCACATGGTCTTCACGCGCCCGTAACCACTAACGCAAGCGGCCACATGCGGCGGGCGTGAGAGCGCGGCGCTTTTCGGCACAGATTGCACTGCAACAAGCAGAGATAGCAGGCTACAACTACGTCGAGTTGTAGTATCCTGTTGTCTCTGTTTATTTTTGTTGGCCTTGTGTCTCTTGTTGAGTGAGGTGATGATGCCCCCTCCCGATTTGAATCTCGCGCTGCCGTGGAGCACGGACCATCTGCCGGGCGTGGGCGGCGCACTGCGCCTGACCCCCGAGCATTTCGTCGTTGACGAAATGGCCCTGTATGAAGCACTGGGCGAGGGGCCGCATCTCTACGTCAACCTGACCAAGGCCAACCTGACCACCAAAGAAGTGCAGCAGCGGCTTGAGGCGCTCTTTGGCGTGCAGCGGGGGGGTGTGGGTTTCGCGGGCCTTAAGGACAAGAACGCGCGCACCACGCAAACCTTCAGCATTCCCACCAACGCGCCCACTGCCAACGATGATGCGCTGGTTGCACGCATTGCCGACGCGCTGCCCGTCACAATCAACTGGGCGCGCCGCCATCGCAACAAGCTCAAGGCGGGCCACCTGCTGGGCAACCGCTTCCGCATTACCATCACCGATATTGCCCTGCCGCCGGATGAAACACTGGCGCGTGCGCAAGCCATTGCAGCGCAATTGGCCGCCGTGGGCGCGCCCAACTACTTTGGCCCACAGCGCTTCGGCGGCGAGGGGGACAACGCCAGCAGCGGCTATGAATTGCTTACGGGCAGCCGCTCCATGCGCGACCGCTGGTTGCGCCAGTTTCTTGTCTCTTCGTATCAAAGCCATCTCTGCAATCTGTATCTGGCGCGGCGTGTGGATCGGGGCGCGTTTACGCATCTGTGGCTGGGTGACGTGGCCAAGAAACATGCCACGGGCGGCATCTTCGATGTGGCTGATCTCGCGACCGATCAGCCCCGCTTTGCGGAACGCGAGATCAGCTTCACGGCACCCATGTTTGGCAGCAAGATGCGCCCTGCCCAGGGCGAAGCCGCGCAGCTTGAAGATGAAATTGCGGCAGAGACCGGGCTTACAGACGCAAACTGGCGCAGGATGCACACTGAAGGCACACGGCGCATGGGTCGTTTGTTTGCAGCCGAACTCGACGTCCTGCCGCATCCGCTCGGTCTGGAGTTGGCATTTGCGCTGCCCAAAGGCGCCTTTGCCACGACGCTGCTGCGTGAGTTCATGAAGGACGAATCGGCTGCGCTGCCCGCTGAAGAGGCCGAGCCGTTCGAGTAGCTTGTACTCCGTGTGGGTTTATATTTCGAGGTTTTTTAAGTGAGTGAGTGGATGTATACACACCGCAGGGACAAAACGGCGCAAGACGCACGGTCTGCGCGCACGCACAAGCAGGACAATGCACGCAATGAAGCCCCACGTGATGACGCAAGTCGGGAACGCGCGCCCGAAGCCGGT
>DIAV01000334.1:0-7202 GCA_002415895.1 Anaerolineales bacterium UBA5069
AGCACTTGCAAGATGCAGCACTAAAGCAGCCGCTACGCACGATGGCTCTAATTTGCGAGACGCAGCACCAACGTGACACCGGCATGAATACAACGTCTCAACGCAAAGGCACAAAGGTGCGCAAAGCAGCGCAAAGCAGCGCAAAGCAGCGCAAAGCAGCGCAAAGAACAGCCTCATCTGTGTACCTACGCCTTATGCTTGCCTGTTCGCGTTATTTTGCGGTCGTCGCGTCCTGCGTAGAGCTGTCGTTATTCTCCGGCCTCACTTCAGGAGCCGAGAATGTGCCTGCTTGCACTGGCGCAGGTTTGGCGGGGCGCGTGCGGCTATGCTAAAATCGTCGGTGGAGAGGTCGCATAGTCCGGCCGAGTGCGCTCGTCTCGAAAACGAGTAGGGCTTATCACCCTCGAGGGTTCAAATCCCTCCCTCTCCGCTCCAGCAAACACAGCGAGGCTTCCCACTTGGGAAGCCTCGCTGTGTTTGCTGGAGCGGCGTATATACGACTTGACGCCCTGCCCGCATGTGAGTAGACTCTCAGTAGCGCCACGTGGAGACCATCATGATCAACAATTGACATAGATAGGCATCCACGCCTGGTCATCGACGCCATCATCGCCGCCGCCGCAGCGCAAGCATTGACATGTCCGCCCGGACATGCCGCGCTTTGCTGCAAGAAGGGAGTGTGGGACGTGAGCCCTCTCAAGTTCCGTTTCGCGGGCAGCAATGCCGCGCGCCCCGTTGAAAGTCCCTCGAACCCCGTTCGCACGCCGGCAACGCAGAAAAACCCACAAGGTCTGCAGCGTGCTCAGCCTGTCACACACCGGCCGGCGCCGCCCGCCTGTCCCTATTGTCGCGCGCCCGTTAGCAAAATTCCCGCATACAAGGCAATTTGCGACCGTTGCGGCAAAACGTACTATGCGCGTGCGCGGCCGGGCGAGCGCCACCCTGCGCTGGTTACGGCGCGTCAGGTGGCGGCGCTGGATGAGAATCGCGCTACGCAGCCCAGCTACATGCGCCTGCCTACTCCTGCCGAAGCGCAGGAGGAGAACACCTATAACTGGTTTTGGGCGCATTCAAGCGCCGAAGGCCAATGGCGCAAACTCAGTCGCGCCGTCGCGCAACACGCACATGATGGCAACTGGCTGCTCTATCGCAACAGCCGCTTTGAGATGGCCGAAGTGCGCCGCAAGCAGGCGCGCCTGCGCGAGGCCCTGGATATTTACCTTGAAGTCTGGTACTTCGATCTGAATGGGCCGCGCGACGCGTGGGGTGTTTCGGGCACGCGCCGCATCTACGAGAGCGCGCCCTTCAGCCCGGCCAAGGGGTGCAGCGCGCCCGTGGTCGCGCGCTGGGTCAACCGTTTGTGCGTGCGACTGGAACTTGATCGCGGGTTGCTTGAACGTCGCTTCATGGATGTCGCCCTGCATGCGTATCACAGCCACGAAATGCCGCTGCCGCCCGCCGATGCATGGCGCGCCCTTGCCCCTGAAATCGTGGTGTAGGTCATTCTGTGCAGCCCATTCAGTGTGTGTGATGGGGCGAGGCGTAGGGCATGGTTTGCGTGGGAGGTGATCGCCGGGCAGGATAGAGCGTGCTACAATGTGCGCATCACCGTGCACTGCTTACGCTGGCGTGTGGTGGCGTTGCAGAGCCGGTCGCTATCCCAACCTGAGCCGGGAACACAGAGACTATGGGTATGACCTCCCCACGCGCACACCTGCGCGAATGCCGGGCGTATTTGGCTGTGCGCTGCACCGGCAGGATGCGGTGGGTGTTTGTACCGCCTCTGCTGGCTTTGGCTTTGGCCATGAGCAGTTGTACGGATGCCGCAGTGGTGCCCCCGCCCAGCCCGACACAAACGCCGGTTGAGCTTCTGCAGATTGTGCCGACAGCCACGATGCCGCCACCGGCGATGGCTATGCCCCCTACGGCCGCCCCCACCCTCGTGCCCAGCGCCACCCCAACACCCCTGCCTGAAGACGGTGTGGTTGTTGAGGTGCTGCAAGGGGATATGCTGCGCGTACTCATTGATGGCGACGAGAAGATCGTGCGTTTGTTGGGGGTTGTGTCACCGCCGTTGGATGATGCGCTGGGGCCGCTGGCGCTGGAGGCGACCAAAGGGATTGTGCAGGGGCAGCGCGTGCGCCTGGAACGTGATGTAACGCAGTGGGACAATGCGCTCCTGCGCTATGTCTACCGCGAGAGCGATAATCTCTTTGTAAATGCAGAGGTGGTGCGGCAGGGCTGGGGGCGCGCTGTCGTTGTGCTGCCCGACGTGGCGCAACGCACAACGCTGGAAGATTCCGAAGCGCAAGCCGCGGGGGCTGCGGTGGGCATGTGGGTGGCAGTCAGCGGACCGGCAACGAACCAACCCGCAACGCTCTATCTCGGGCCAGGCGTGGAATTTTCGGTGAGCTCGAACCTGCCCACAAACAGCGCGCTACGCATCGATGCCACCAGCACTGACGGGCACTGGTTCCGAGTAGATGGAGGTCAGTGGATTCCTGACTTTTTTGTGGCGAATGCGCCACCAGTGACGTCGCTGCCACTTGCCTCAGTGCCCACGCCAACGCCAAACTGGACGGCAACCCCTGTGCCCACGCCGAGCGAAGCGACGGCCACACCATCGCCCGTGCCCACATTTGCCATTGGCGCAATCAAGATTGTGCAGGTAGACAGAATCAATGAGTATTTTGTGCTGCGCAATGATACGACGGGTGCGATTGGACTTGCAGATTGGAAACTGAAGTCGGAGAATGGTGGGGAAATTTGCTTCCTCAGCGGCGTGATTGGGCCGGGCGGCGTGGCGCGCTTCTGGTCTCGGGCAGATGCACCGCCGCCCGACTATGCGTGCGCGCTTGAGTGGCAAATGTGGGCCGACCTTGAGGACGAGACTGCACTGCTCTTTGACCCGTCGGGCCAGATTGTTGACCGCAAGGAGTATCCGATCTACACAGCGCCGGTTGTGCCGACGCCATGACGTTCGGATCTGGCTTGTGTGTGGCTAATGGGTTGAACCGACCGGTTGGTAAGTCATTATCATCGTTGCCATCATCGCTGAAATGAGTTGGACTTTGGCTTCAATTTTTCTCAGACTGCGGCGCGCCCTGTGGCGCACGCATAACGCACCTTCGTATGCGCCGAGTGTGCCATTATCGCCGCCACTGATTTTGCAGGAGCGATCCACCCTTTCCGCTGACGGTCTGCCAATGCCGGCGGGCGCGCAGGCGCTACCGGCCGATTGGCCCGAGCGCGTGCGCCAGCTTCACCTGTGGGCACGCGCCGGACAATGGCTGCGCTATCGCGACGGCCGCATTGCCATGGCCGAAACGCTGCTGCGGAACGGTCGCACCGGCGAGGCTCTGGAGCAGTTGCTCGAAGTCTGGTTTGTGGACTTGAATGGGCCGCGCAATGCGCTGCCGCCGCGCGAAGCGTTATTGGCGACTGAACAATCACCGCTGGATCCTGCAGCCGGCGCAACGCAGGCGCGCGTCCGCAAGCAAGTGCGCCGGCTTATTGCGCAGCTTGAACTCGAAGCCGACGAGGTACAGGCGATCTTCTTTGCCGTTACCAGCACGACCTATCGCCGCTACCGCTTGCCGGTGAGTCCATCGCAAGCTTGGCAGGCTGTTGGCCTCCAAATCATCGATTAGCCAGGAAGTTCCTTGTTGCTCGCGCGATTTCGTGCGATCATGGTGCAAATGCGAACTGCACTGCACAAAGAATGAGAGAGGCCGATTATGGCATTGACTTTTGCACCCGGCGAGATGGTCGCACTCCCTGAGATACCCCTTGCGCCCGAAGTGGCGCTGCACGCTGCCGAGAGTGCTGTTATCGTTGTGGACATGCAGAATGACTTTGTTACATCGGGGGGGCGGCTTGTGGTGCCCGACGCCCAGGCCACCGTTCCGGCCATTGCTGCGCTGCTGGCGCGCGCACGCGCCGCCAACGTGCACGTGGCCTATACGCAGGATACCCACCTGGAAGGCGACAAGGAGTGGGCCATTTGGCCTGAGCATTGCCGGCGCGGCACGTGGGGCTGGGAGATTATCAACGAACTTGCGCCGCATGCCGATGACCTGGTTGTACAGAAGTGCCGGTACGATGGTTTCTACGATACGGCACTCGATCATTACTTGAGCCGCGTGTGGAACGTCAAGCACCTGGTTATTGTGGGCACAATTGCCAGCATTTGTGTGCTGCACACAGCGGCCTCGGCAGGGCTGCGCTGGTTCCATGTGGTGACGCCTGCCGACGGTGTGTCGGCGCTCAACGACTTTGATCAGGCGCTGGCGCTGCGGCAGATCTCCTGGCTCTATGCCGGGCAGGTGGTGCGGCAGGGTGCAGACGTGAAATTCGTATAGCGATAGTTTCCGATCGGCGTATGATCGCGCCCAATCGCACAGCTGCGGCAGGCAAAAGCAGGAGGGCGGCCCATGCGGGCCGCCCTCTGATTTTGCCAGGCTGTCTCGACCGTACGCGGGTCGTTGTCCCGCTTGCTATGCGATCTGTGGCTCCAGCAGACCGTAATTGCCATCCTTGCGCCGGTAGATGACGTTGGCAACACGGCTTTCGGGGTTGAAGTAAACGAAGAAGTCGTGGCCCAGCAATTCCATCTGTTCAACGGCTTCCTGCTCGTCCATGGGCTGGATGACGAACTGCTTGCGCCGAATAATCTGGCCGATCACCTCTTCGGGCTCTGAATCCGCGGCGGCCACAGCCGCAGCCACGAGTTCGCTCTGGGCCGCCACAGATGCAGTTGAGCGACGGCGCTCGGTGGTGGCACGCCCCTTGAAGCGCTCTATCTGACGCGAGATCTTGTCGACCACGGCGTCGATTGAGGCGAAGATATCGCTGGTCGTTTCTTCGGCACGCAGAATCTGCCCGTTGGACCACATGGTAATCTGCACTGTGTAGCGGTCGGCCGCCGATTTGGCGGCCATTTGGCTGATTTCGGTGCGCACCTCATTCAGGTTGGGCAGATAGCGCTCTAGCCTCTGCACTTTCTTTGCAACATATTCCTCAATCCAATCGGTAATTTCGACATTGCGGCCATGAACAATCACTTTCATGGTCAGGTCTCCTTTCTGCATGGGTCGGCAAATGGAGTCAATTGGCAAAGCGGCGCCGATGGGCGGCGTTCGCTCGTGACAACCGAGGATGCACTGATGCGCGCCGGTTTCAGCAGGACCGGCGCGTCAGGGAACGCAGATGCGCATGCGGAACATGGGTTGGTCGCGCCGAATTGCAGCGTGTGTGCGCGCTGTCGGGCGCAGGCTGCATGAGTGGCCGGTAGAGGACAGGGAGGTTGGGGCGTTGAAGTTGGGAGTGCACAGGGCATCCATGACTCAATTGTAGACCCCAACGTGTGGGCTGTCAATCGGCGTTTTTGTGGCCGCCAGGGCGCTGCAAAAGGCAGGCCAGGGGCGCGGTGCGTTTTGCGCTGATGCCCATCACATATTCACGAGTCAGATTGTGAGTGGGTCATGCATGTGGGGCTGCAGGAGGGGACGGGCGAGTGTAAGGCCGTAGATGGCCGCAGCGCCTGCGTCGCGCGCTGCGGCGGCGCAGGCGCGCAATGTTGCACCCGTGGTGTAAACATCGTCGATCAGGAGCACGCGCTTGCCTGCCATGCCGAGCTGAGCCGTGAAGCTGTCGTGGACATTGACATCGCGCTGCTCCAGGGTGAGGCCCACCTGCGGGCGTGTATCACGGTGGCGCACCAGCCAGTCCGGCTCCAACGGCAGGCGCAACGCGTGGCACAGGTGTCTGGCCAGCAGCGCCGACTGGTTGTAGCCGCGTGACGCAAGCCGATCTGCATGCAGGGGGACGGGGATGACAACATCAATGATCTGGTTCTGCCATGCGGGAGATGCCAACGCCGCTACCAGATAGCGTCCCAGCAGGGGTGCAAGCTGTGGCTGATTTGCGTACTTGAGGGCATGAATGGCAGGGCGCAACGGCTCGGCAAAGAGGGCGACGGCACGCGCCATGGCGATTGGGTCATCAACGCGACTGACGCAGGACGCACAGAGGGCCGCGCCGGCCTGGGGTTGGCCACAGCGCGGGCAGCAGGGCTGCGGAATGGGAGCCACGGCTTGCGCGCAAGCGTCACAGAAGAGGGCGCCGGGTTGGCCGCAGGCAACGCAGCTTGGCGGAAACACAAGGTCCGCCAGGGTCAGCGCCGTGCGGCGGAGCGAAGATATCATGCGCGGTCGATAGCACGCTGCAGGAGCGTGCCGGGAAGGGGCGGTGACGTTAGGGAACCACGGGACCCGCAGGAAACCACGTTTGCAGGAGATCATTAATGAAGGTGCGCAAATCATCGCCCAGAATGAGCAGGATAGCCAGCAGCACAATGGCCAGCAAAATGATGATCAGCGCGTATTCAACAAAGCTCTGCCCGCCGCGGCCGGACGGCAACCTGGACATGGCCCAATCCTTTCATCCGAGCGGCGGCGCCTGTGCGCAGCCGTAGCAACTCTCAGACCCGAGTATAACTGCGATGGCGCGCGCGGGCCAACCGGCACGCGTGGCAGGGGCGCTATGCGGCGGTGAATGTCACCCGTGCGCTATGTTATACTGGAGCTACGCCTACGCTGTGCTGCGGTTTTCCGCATACCTGCTGATCCGCAACAGCGCCAAAGGCTCCCCGTCGCCGGCCGCCGAGCGCGCCGCAAACAAGGATGCCACCACGTGACAGATATCGCGCGCCTCCACGATTTGCAGACGATTGATACCTACTGGGAGAAGATGCGCAGGCGGCTGCTGCAATTGCAGAAGCTGCTGGCAGAGCCTGCCGAAGTCATGGCCGCACGCGCTGCGCTGGTAGAGACCGACGCCACGCTGCACGGCTGGCACGGCAAGCAGACCGATGCAGACCTGGCCGTGCAAGGCCTTGTGCAGCGCATCCAGTCGACGGATGCAAAGTTGATGGGCGGCAGTGTGCGTGATCCAAAGGAGCTGCAGGCGCTGCAGGCCAGTGCCGATGCGTTGCGTCGCCAGCGCGCAACGACCGAGGAAGAAGGCGTCGATGCGCTGCTTCATATTGAGGAATTGACCACGCAGCGCAAGGCGCAAGCGGCCGCGCTGGCAAAGCTCGAGGCAGCGACGACGGCGCGCCACAGCGAGTACCTGGCCGAAGAAGCAAAGCTCAAGCGACAGGCGGTGCAGTTGAAGGGGCAGCGCGCACGTCTGGTGGATGC
>DIAV01000334.1:7330-8712 GCA_002415895.1 Anaerolineales bacterium UBA5069
GTTGTCAATGCTGCAAAGAATCATGCGGTGGCTGCCTATTGCACCAGTTGCGGACGCCTGCTCTTTGGATAAGCGGGCCGATCGACAAGCGTGAGTTCATTCAAAACAGAGAGCGTCGCCCATCGCAGGCGACGCTCTCTGTTTTTTCAGCTACACAAGCATGAATCAAGGACCGGTTTGGCGCATGATCGGCAGGCGAATTTCCGTCGGCCAGTGGTAGTTGACTGTCACCGCCTCGGCGCGGGTTTCGCTGCCATTGTGGAGATGCAGGAGCAGAATGCCTTGTGCTCCCGACGTGGCGTAGGGCACGAGATTGAGTCCCACCTGCAACTGGGTTGCCGGTGAATCTGTGAAGAGGGGCGCACCAGCCTGGCCGTTCATCAAACTCAGCCCGGGCTTGGCCATGTTGTAGGTCATCCTCCCAACGTAGTCGCCCATATTCCTCCAGTCCCCTGTACGCGATTCCGAATCCAGGCTAAATGCAAACGCTGGATTTGCGGCGGAGAGGCCGATTTCTTTGGCAGGCACAGAAAACACCATGACGTTGTTGTTAAAGACGGCCGTCTGCACGTCGGCCGGCCTGTAGACATTAAGTGGGTCGCCGCTGTTGCTGAAGTAATATCCAGTCGACGTGGCAGCGATAAAGGCGTCGCTCCTTGCGCCCAGGCTGGTCATAAATCCATCTGTTGAATTGGCTACAATCATGTAGGGTGCGGAAGTCACAGATGTCGAGATGCGGAAGTTAAACCGGACCTCGTTTGGTGTACTCCATGGCCCATAGGTAGCAACCGCGAAGAAGATACGCGCGTCTTCCTTGTTTGCCACGGTGAGGTAGTCGCTGGTTACACCCACATACTGAACGTCGATTGAGGGTACATTGTCCTGCAGGACTGAATCCTGTTGACGAGGGTCAACAGCATGAAGCTCAAACACAGCAAGGAGGGGCCGGGTGGTGGTGGGTGTCGCGCTGAAGTCCAGGGTTGCGCCCGCAAGTGGCAGCAGCTTCATTGTTGTTGCACCTGCAGACACAGTGCCGAAATCCAGCGCTGCTTGCGCAACATGCATATCGGCAACAGGTCGCGGTGCGGCATAGACGGGGAGCTTGAGCACGGGCACGGTGGCATGGATGGGTGTAATTTTGAGCACACTGGCCGGTGCAGCGGCCTCAACGCGCAGTGACAAGCCTTTGCCTGCCAGCAGCGCCAGGTCGCGTGGCGAAAGCACGACGTTGCCACTGATTACTGGCTCCAGCGGGCTCCCTGCCTTGTGCGTGTAGAGCGTGACCGCACTGCTCGGGGTTAATTCTGCGGCAGTGCCTCGCTGCAGGCTATATGTGAGTGTGACATTGGGGCTTGCGGTGACCGGGGCAATGGAGAATGCCA
>DIAV01000334.1:8773-13294 GCA_002415895.1 Anaerolineales bacterium UBA5069
CCCCCTGTTTGCTGCGTCGTGAATGTGGCCGGTGACGGCCACATCCAGAGCAGGCCCGTTTCCTCGCTTTGCCATGCGTCAAGCGGGCTGCGGTCCACGCTCTTCAGGCTTGGCGGCGTATTTTGCATGAGCGCGGCGGTAGCCTCCAGGCGCACGGGCGCCACGGCCATACCGTTCGCAGGCACGGTGATTTGGGCCGGTGCAATGACGTCGACGCCCGGCATGTCATTTGTGGGGACATATGCCAGGTCGTACGTTTGCGCAGTGGCGCCGCTGTTACGCAAACGCACGTTACGCACTGCGGTATGCGACACCAGCACATCGGGCACGCCAAAGGAGAGGCTGACACTGCCGGGCAGATCAGCGTTGTAGGCGATTACGCTGCTTTGCGCGGCCGACTGCAATTCAACCCGCCCTGCGCCTGTGCGCGTGGGCGCGGCCTGCACGTCGTCGACGTATTGAAGCAAGCGCACGTCGGCCATCGCCGTATTCATCAGCAAGGCCTTGAGTTCTTCCACGCGCCAAGTGGGATGCAGTTGGCGCAATAGTGCCATCGCGCCGGCAATGTGGGGCGCCGCCATGGAGGTGCCGCTCGCACGCCATGCACCGTTGCCTGTATTGTTTGAAGCTGACACAATGTCGTCGCCGGGCGCGGCGATGTCGGGCTTGAGCATGCTGTCGCGCCGGGGGCCGCGCGAGCTGAACTCAGTCACTGCGTCGATGGGCGTAGACGTATAGGCGCCGGGTGGGTTGCCGCCGTCGCCCGTTGCGGCAACGGTGATGGCATAGGTTGATGAGCCGGGGCTGCCCGTTACATAATGCACATCACCATTGTTGCCCGCCGAGATGACGGCGATGATACCCAATTGCGCGGCGCGGTCAATGGCGACACTGGAACTGTCATTGCTATCGCCAAAGGGCGAGCCAAGGGAAAGGTTGATCACATCAAGGTGGTCGCTGAAATCACCGTCGCCATTGGGGTCGACAGCCCACTCAATGCCTTTGTCAACAAAGTCGGTGCCGCCAAAGCAGCCGAAGACCTTGATTGCGTACAAATTCGCGGCAGGCGCGACGCCCGGGCCAATGCGCAACTTGGCAAAAGGCGTAGCTGAGTTGTAGGGGCCGCTGAAGGTCTTGCCCGTCTCCGTAACACCGTAACCGGCCGCTGTACCGGCAACATGGGTGCCATGACCATAGCAGTCAAAGGGATCGGGATCCGGTGACACTGCGACTGCCTCTTCATTCGAAGCCCCGGCGGCGTAGAAGTCACCCACAATGTCATAGCCGCCAACCACTTTGGCACTGGGGAATGCGGTGATATCGTCAATGCGCATTGGATTGTTGGCAATGTACTCTTTTTCCAGGCCCGTGCCGCCGAAATCGGTGTGAATATAGTCGATACCTGTATCAATGATGCCAATGCGCACGCCTGCGCCCGTCAGGGGTGCGCTTAAGGCGCCCTCCCAGAGCGCGGGCGCGCCAATCAGCGGCACACCCACAGAGTTGTCCGGCATCTTGGTGATGATGGGGGTGACGGCGCGCACGCCGGGCAGCGCCGCCAGCGCCTCAACCTGATCGGCGGTGGCGCGCACGGCAATCGCGTTGTAGACACGCTGCACGCGGTACAACTCGTGCACACCGATCGCTTGCAGCGCGGCTGCCAGCGTAACCTGC
This sequence comes from Anaerolineales bacterium UBA5069, assembly GCA_002415895.1. Lineage (GTDB taxonomy): Bacteria > Chloroflexota > Anaerolineae > Caldilineales > Caldilineaceae > UBA5069. The sequence continues at coordinate 10,448 of DIAV01000334.1, forward strand.
TCGGCGTTGATGGCCGCCAGTTGCGCCTGCGCAGCGGCTGTTGCGGCCGCCTGTACTGTGGCAGAGACAACCTCGCCCGGCTGCGCGCTTGCCTGTGCCATCTGTGCGATATACACCTCGCTGGTTGATGGCGAAGAAAGCTCGACTAGCACACTGATGTGCGTTGCATCCGGTGTCGTCGGCGCTTGCGCTCGCGTCGTGCGTGCAGGTGATGCAAGCAATAAGCCAAGCAGTGCCAGTATGGGAAGAACTTTGCGGAAGCTGCGGTTCATTGGTTTCTCCTTGGGTGCGTGATAATGCAATTGTACCAGAGCAGCCGATGATGCAGAATATGCTCGAAATGGTGGCGCACAACCATTCAGCGCCGGCATAGCACACGTACACTCCGGCAAAAGAGGCCGGACGTTTTGACCAGAGCGCCGCGGCCCTGTAGAATCGCGCACAGCGCCTGTTGTTCTTGCAACAGATGAATGGTTCGACGCCGGTGCACCTGGACACTCTAGGACCCTGCGGCACTCTCTGCACGCGTGAACACTTCTCGCCCGCGCCCAATCACGGAGACACAGATGAAGCATATCTATCTCAGTTGGTTTGATCTTGAAGAGCTTGTAACAAACCTGATCTTCAAGCTCAACACGCCGTATGACGCGCTGGTGGTGATTACGCGCGGTGGCATTATCCCCGGCGGCATGATCGCCGAAGCCCTCAAGATGAAGGACGTGCTCACCGCCGCCGTGCTCTTCCCGGATGATCCCAGCCAGCGCAACAAATTAAGCTGGCCGCGCTTTCAGCAATTCCCGGCCGACCCATTGCTGGACGGGCGCAAGGTGCTGATTGTCGACAATCTCTGGTTTCAGGGGCGCACAATTATGTCTGTGAAGGGGCGCATTGAAGCGGCAGGCGGATTCCCCGAGCTTGCCGTCATCCACTGGAAGAAAGACAGCAGCCTCTTCCCCGATGCTGAACCGGACTATTATGTGGAGACGACCGAAGACTTCATTCACTACCCCTGGCAGCGTATTGACGACTCGGATTATCGGGTGCCTGCGCAGCCTGTGACACCGCTTTCGTAGGCAGGCCGAAGCAGGAACGGAAACGCTTGATGATGGCAGAGGCTGGAGAGCAGAACGCAGGCAATTGGAGTGACACAAGTGCGCAAACGGGCGGCGCGACGCACGCGCCCGCGGATGCGCGCATTGGTGAAATCGTGCGCGTTTTGCACGAAACCTATCCCGATGCTGCATGCGAATTGAATCACCACAGCGCGTTTGAGTTGCTTGTGGCCACCATCCTCTCGGCGCAATGCACCGACGTGCGTGTGAATATGGTGACGCCCGTACTTTTCGCGCGCTTTCCCACGCCCGCGGCGCTGGCTGCAGCCGACCGCGAGGAAGTGGAATCGATCATCAAGTCGACTGGCTTCTATCACAACAAGGCCAGGAGTATTCAGGAAGCGGCGGCGCGTATTGTAAGCGTCTACGGCGGAGAAGTACCGCGCACGATGAATGAGTTGCTGACACTGCCGGGTGTCGCGCGCAAAACGGCCAACGTTGTACTCGGTGTGGCGTATCAAATTGCGGATGGAATTGTCGTAGACACGCATGTCAAGCGGTTGAGCGCACGGTTGGGCCTGACAACGCAAAGTGATCCCGTAAAAGTTGAGACGGACCTGATGGCGCTCGTGCCGCAGGAGGAATGGGTTGACCTGTCGCACCTGCTCATTTTTCACGGCCGCCGCTGTTGTGACGCCAAAAAGCCCAATTGCGCTGCATGCAGCGTCTACGCACTCTGCCCGTCGGCGCTGCCGCGCTAAAGCCAGCCCGTAAAACCTGACATAAAACGATGTTCGGCTGATTGCACACGCCGGGCCTGAGAGGAGCCATACGTGCCATCACCAGTTCCGGCGGGATATACCCGCGGACCCATTCTCTTTATTGGCGCTGCCACCACTGACACCGCATTCGCGAGCCTGTTGCAGCGCTTCTGGAATGAGGCGGGTGCATATGGCTCGCGCCTGCTTGTGATTGGTGTGGGGAAGGAAGGCAGGCGTGTGGCGGAGGCTGCTGCAGCGCTCTTTGCGGAATGGGAGAGCGAATCGGTGGTGACCGCCGTGCTGGAGACGCGCGCCGATGCACTTGCCCTGGACGCATCCAGCCGCATGGAGCACGCGACCGGCGTCTTGCTGGCCGGTGACGATTCGCTGCAACTGGCGGGCATTCTGGGCGGGACGGCGCCTGCACAGGTGTTGCGCCGCATGAACGCCCAAAGCAAGGTGATTTGCGCACTGGGCGCAGGAGCTTCCATACTCTGCCAGCATATGCTTGCAGGAGCGCGCACGACCGGCGCCGCGCCGCTGCTCCACCGAGATTTGGTTCAGTTTGCCCCCGGCATGGGGCTTCTCAACCGCATTGTCATTGATGCCTCACCGGCAGGTGTCGCACTATCGCTGCCACGCCTGCTCACGGCGGTAGCACATAACCCGTTCATTGTGGGCGTTGGCATAGAGATCGATACCGGTATTGTTGTCTACCCCAACGCTGTCATGGAGGTTTTCGGGGTGGGCGCAGCGCTCGTGGTGGATGGGGCGCAGATCGCCCATGCAGACCTGTACAGCAGCGGCCCGGAATCGGCCGCGAGTTTGCTGGGCGCAACGGTGCATGTACTGGCGTCAGGCTGTACATTCAACTATGACACGCACCAGGCAGCCACACCGGCCGATACGGAAAGCGACGCACCTGCCCGCGCCGTCGTGAGCAAATCTGCCTACTGATACCCTGTTCGCCAGCATGGGCAGAGATGCAATTCCAGGCACGCCAGATTGAATGGTGCATCCTGCAAGAGCGAGAC
>DIAV01000334.1:13477-13611 GCA_002415895.1 Anaerolineales bacterium UBA5069
TAGCGGGGGGCTTCCAGCCCTCCGCCTTTTGTGCTGCCCAGCCTGGCGGCCCAGGCCACAGCGCCGGCGCGACGTTTCACGTCGTACCTTGCAGGGTCTGAAACGGAGGGCTGGAAGCCCCCCGCTACGATCCC
>DIAV01000336.1:0-1092 GCA_002415895.1 Anaerolineales bacterium UBA5069
GGTGGACGAAGCGGCGCAAACACCCACAGGCAGCGAAGGGCTGCTCTTCCTCCCCTACCTTACGGGCGAACGCACTCCTTATCCCGACCCCTTGGCGCGCGGTGCATGGGTGGGATTGACTGTGCGCCACACGCGCGGCCACATGACGCGCGCCGTGCTGGAGGGTGTAGCCTTTGGGCTGAAGGACAGCTTTGAGTTGATTCAAGGCGCAGGGTTGGGGGAAATCAGCCAGGTGCGCGGGGCGGGCGGCGGCACACGCAGCCCGCTGTGGCGGCAGATTCTGGCCGATGTGCTCAACGTGGAACTGGTGACGGTGAACACCAGCGAGGGTGGGGCCTTTGGCGCGGCGCTGCTCGCCGGCGTGGGCGCGGGTGCGTGGCCCAGCGTGGAGGCCGCATGCGCGGCCACCGTGCAGATTACAGGCAGCACACAGCCGATTGCGGAGAACGTAGCCGTCTACGCACGCCAGTATGCACTCTACAAGGGCCTCTATACAGCCCTGTCGCCAACCTTCCACGCCACTGTCTAGAAAAAGCAGCGGGCAGAGAAACAAGTCTTCTCTGCCCGCTGCGCCTCCCTTCAGGGCTTTGGTAGGCCACCGCGCCACTCGTAGCGGGGGGCTTTCAGCCCTCCGGCTTTTGTGCTGCGCAGCCTGGCTGCCCAGGCCACAGCGCCGGCGCGACGCTTCACGTCGTGCCATGCAGGGTCTGAAACGGAGGGCTGGAAGCCCCCCGCTACGTTCACCCCCTACGATCGCCGACCACTTCAGGATCGCCGCGCACTTCAGAGACGCACCATTTAGGGCTTGGGTTCGCCACACTCCGGGCCACCACGCCGCTCATAGAGCTGGATCTTCAGTCCCTCGAAGGATTGCTCCTTCCGGGAAAGCATCGCGCTGCGCAGCGTGGCGGGCACGATCTTCTGCGGGTCTGTATACCAGTCGTGGCTGTAGATGAGCCAGACGCAATTGGCCTGTGCCGCCAGTTCCTGGAGCCGAGGGACGTCGGCTTTGGTCATCTTCGGCTCAAGCACACCTGCGTCGAACATATCCACCGGCGCGCCGTGCTCGCGCACATCCAGGTTGTAGCGATC
>DIAV01000336.1:1166-2913 GCA_002415895.1 Anaerolineales bacterium UBA5069
CAGCAGCGCACTGATGGCTGCCGTTGCCACAAGCGCCGGCGCGGCGTGCCAGCCGCGCCACGTGCGCACGCCTGCCGCCATGAGCACATAGAGAGGCACCGTCGTCCAGATGAGCGTGCGGTCGTAGAAGATGGGGCGACGCAGGCTCACTCCAAGTTCGAGCACAAAGGGCGTTGCCACAAGCAGCAGGAGCAGCACCAGCAGCGCGGGGCGGCGGCGCAGCGCCACAATCGCCAACAGCAGCGCCACCAGGGCCGCGGCCCAAATCCACAGGTCGGTGGGCGCGGCGTACCAGGCCACCAGCGTATGCAGCGTGCCGAGGATTGTTTGCGCCGTGGGGGGCTGTATCCAGAATTCATTGTCCACGGCGCGCGCCTGGCGCACGAAGGAAGGCAGCCACGGCAGCCAAAGCAGCAGAATCAGTGCCTGTGCAATCAGCCACGCGCGCACGCTGGGCAGCGCAAGGCCGCCCCGCCCCTTGCGCAGCCACGCAACGCCGGCGGCCGCGCCCACACCCACATTGACCGCCACCCAGAAGAGCACCGCCGTGTTGTGCGAGAGCAGCGTGAGCGCGCTAAAAACAATGTAGAGGGCCCACCAGCGTTTGCGCACATCGCCCGTAATCAGGTAGGCCAGCCCCACCAGTGCCAGCGTGGCGTTGAAGGTGTAGAGCGTGTACATGCGCGTCTCTTGCGCAAAACGCACGTGGAAGGGCGCAAACGCCAGCAGCAGCGCAGCAGCAATGGCCGAGGGCACACCCAGCAGCCGCCGCGCCAGCCAGTAGATGGCGGGCACGGTGGCCGCGCCCAGCAGCACAGAGAGCGATCGCACCCCGCTTTCAGTGTCACCCGCGACCTGCATCCAACTGTGCAGGAGCAGGTAGTAGAGGGGCGGGTGCTGGTCAATGCGCGTAATCCAGTGGAAGAGATCGCCGACAGCAAGGCGCGCCATCCATACGCTAAAGGCTTCGTCCAGCCACATGCCCTGCGTGGCAAGCTGCTTCCAGCGCCACCAGGCCCCAACGGCGGTAATGGCGGCAACAATCAGCCACTCCCACCAGCGCACGGGGCGCGGCGCAGCGGTGCGAGACGGCTCTGCTCTCAGTTGGTTTTCGCTCATAGGGGAAAAATGGGAACGCGTGGTGAAAATGTCTGCATATCGGGCGTGCTACGCGCCATAATCGGCGCGCATGGCCATGAGGCGGGCGTGCGCGTCGGCATAGCCGCCGTGACGGTGGCGCGCGTGCCACTTCGTGTCAAAGGTGGTAATCAGACGGTCGGCGTCGGCAGCGAGCGCGGGCATCTCTCCTGCCTCGCGCCCGCCCAGCATCCACAGGCCGCGGTAACATGCGTGCAGCAGCATCTCCGCCGCCCATACAAGCTCGCTGCGGCTCTGAACACCCTCGGGCAGCGACGGCTGCAGGTCATCCAGCGTTGCGCGCAATGTAAACAGGCGCGCCTGCGCCTCCACAATGCGGGCGCGCAGCGTGGGCGCGTCCACACCCTGCTCCGCCATAAAGCCCTCAAGCGTATTGTAGGCGGGCTGCAGAATTTGGAAGAGCATGGCGCTGTTGTGGACTGGCATCTTCAGAAGTTGGTCAACGCGCCCCAGCGATGCAGCGCACTGGGCCATGCGGTTGCTTTCATCGCCAAAGAGATATGCGTTCAGGGCCGTGGCGACACTTTCCTCGGCGGCGGCGGCATCCTCCTCGCCACCGCGCCACGCCAGCCCCGCCCCATAGGCAAAG
>DIAV01000336.1:3047-4433 GCA_002415895.1 Anaerolineales bacterium UBA5069
GGCCGCGCTGCGCAAATTGCCCAGCGCATTGTCTGTGCGCCCTGCCACGCTGTTCCATGACGAGGTGCCGGGGCAGAGGTAGAAGGGCACGCCCGATGCGGCAAAGCGGGCGGCGTGTTCGGCAAAGGGATGGTTCGCCTCATAGCCCCACTCCAGCGCAATCACGTCGCGCGGCAGCTCTGACACAAGCTGCGGCTGCTCCATAATGATGTCGCCCCAAAACTGCATTGTGCGCCCGCGCCGCTTGACCTCACGATAGACCTGCATGAAGTATTCAAAGAAGACGCGGTCGAAGCCCCGTTCGGCTACGGCGGCACGGCTTGCGCCTTCGCCTACATCCACCGGCTCGTCGAGACCGGCGTTCATCTGGCGACTGCTGAAGTGGGGCAGCAAGTCGTCGAGCAGATCAACCACCAGGTCCATGCTGCGCGGGTCTGTGGGGTTGAGGCTGAAGGGTTCGTCAAAGTGGCCCCAGCGCGTGTCGCAGCCGTCGGGCGCTTCGGCCAGATCACGATAGCGCGGCTGAGTGAGCCACGGGCGCATGTGGCCGAAGGTGTTTTGATTGGGCACAAGCTCGATAAAGCGCGCGCGACAATAGCCATCCAGCGCGAGGATTTCATCGCCTGTCATGGGGGAAGCCTGGGCCCACACGTCGGGGTGGTTGCGATAGGCGAATGTATGCTCGGTGTAGAGCTGAAGCTGGTTGAACTTGAGCGCGGCAAAGAGATCGACCAGCGCGTAAAGCGTTTGCATGGTGGGCACGCGGTTGCGGCTGATGTCGAGCATGACGCCGCGGTTGGCGAGTGCGGGGGCGTCGTCAATGCGCAGCAGCGGCCATTGCGCGCCTGCGGTTGCGGCAATCTGGCGCAGCGTTTGCACGGCGTAAAAGATGCCGGCCGGTGTGGATGCCACCGCATCCACGCGCGACGGGGTCATTGTCAGCGCGTAGCCCTCGGGATGGAATGTGCTGCCGGGTGTGAGGTTGAGGCCAATCGCGAACGCATCACCAAGGCCTGCGTCACCGGCCACCAGCGGCCAATCGCGCCCGCAAAAGGTGCGCAACGTCTCCTGCAGCAGGCGCGCCGCCCCCAGAATCGATTGCGCAGGTTGCGCTTCAATCAGGATCACCCCGGCGGCGGGGAGATGCAGCAGCCCCTCACTGCGCTGCATGTGCGCGGGCGTGGGCAGCAGGGGTGGCATTGGAGCGAAGGGCGTGGTCATGCGGCGACTCTTTCCATCAACTGTTGGGATGATTCAATCAGGCGTGCGCGCACGGGCTGCGTCTCCAGCCCGGCCATTTGCATGCCAATCAGCACGGCCCCCACCACGGGCGGCGCGCTGAGGCGCACAAAGGACGCACCCGGCGCAACGGCGCGAATGGCAGCA
>DIAV01000089.1 GCA_002415895.1 Anaerolineales bacterium UBA5069
TTGCCGCCACTCCCCGAGGCGGCAACCAACGGCCAAACGCACGCGCCGGCACTTCCCCAGCCGCCAATCCTGCCCGCGACTCCGCCCCTGCCGGCCAACGCCGACGCACCCGACGCCGATACCATGCAAACCCCACACAAGGCATCTGCCTTCAGCGTTGCGCAATCGCAGCTAGACCAGGTCGCCGCGTACATGGGGCTGTCGGACGACCAGCGCCTCTATCTGCGCACCTGTCAACGCGAGCTCATTGTCCACTTCCCGGTGATGATGGACGACGGCCACCAGCGCATCTTTACAGGCTTTCGCGTTCAGCACAACATGACCAAAGGCCCCACCAAGGGCGGCATCCGCTACCACCCGGGCGTTACGCTTGACGAATGTCGCGCGCTGGCAATGTGGATGACATGGAAGTGCGCGCTCATGAATCTGCCCTATGGCGGGGCCAAGGGCGGCATTATCGTAGACCCGGGCACGCTCTCCAAGCGCGAGCTTGAGAAGATGACGCGCCGCTACGCCACCGAAGTCAGCATCATGATGGGCCCCGAGCGCGACATTCCCGCGCCCGATGTGGGCACAAACGCGCAGGTAATGGCCTGGATCATGGACACCTACTCCATGCACCGTGGCTATTCAATCCCCGCCGTAGTGACAGGCAAACCCGTTGATGTGGGCGGCACGGCCGGGCGCGAGTACGCCACCGGCCTTGGCGTGACCTACATCACGCGCGCCATCCTTAAGCAGCGCACGGGCAAATCGCTCGAGGACATCACCGTGGCCGTGCAAGGCTTCGGCAATGTGGGATCATGGACGGCGCGCACAATGCACGAACGCGGCGCGCGCATTGTCGCCATCTCCGATGTGCATGGCGGCATTTATTCAGAGCGCGGCCTGGACCTCGTATCACTGCGCAGATATTTGGCCGAGACGGGTAGCGTGGTCGGATTCCCCGACGCGCAGCCCATTTCCAACGATGAGCTTCTCGCCCTCAAGGTGGATGTGCTGGTGCCCGCCGCGCTGGAAGGGCAAATTACCGCGACCAACGCGCATACAATTCGCGCCGCCATTGTTGCCGAAGGCGCCAACGGGCCCACAACGCCAGGGGCCGAGAAAATTCTCAACGAGAAGGGCATCATTGTTATCCCCGACATTCTCTGCAATTCGGGTGGCGTTGTCGTCTCCTACTTTGAGTGGGTGCAGAGCCTCCAATCCTTCTTCTGGGACGAGTCGGCCGTGCGCCGCAACATGGAGAAGACGCTGCTCGACAATCTGGATGCTGTGGTGCAGCACCAGCAGCGCCACAACTGCGATCTGCGCACCGCCGCCTACGCCATTGCCATTCAGCGCATTCTCGAAGCGGTTGAACTGCGCGGCCTCTACCCGTAAACAGCAGGGGGCAGGGTTGCAGGGCTGCCATGCTCGCTGTAGCAACGCNNCGCCAGCAAAGAAAACCTTCTTGCGCTCTTTCGCGCCTTCATGCGTTCGCCCGCGACAGTGGTCTGGGAGGCGGATGGCATCGCGTGCTGGCAAACGCCGCTGGCGCACCCCTTTTTTAACGGCATCATCCTGTGCCGCGCGGCGCGACCAAACGACAACATGACGCTTGCGACAGCAATCGCACCCTTTACGCGCTCCCCGTCCACTCCTTTTACGCTCTGGATTGAGGCGGACGTGCCACGCGACCCCTGGCACCCGTATCTCGAAGCACTCGGTTTTGTGCATGACAGCGGCGCACCCGTCATGGCCCTTGCGCTCGACGCGCTGCCGTCCCGGCCGCTGCTGCCCCGCGGTTTTACCATCGAACCCGTTACCGACCTATCCACGCTGCGCACCTGGAGCGAAATCTTTATCAACGCCTACGAATTGCCGTCGGCGTGGGGCGAAGATTTCTTCGCGCTCATGCAAGGCATCGGTCTTGACCTGCCCTTCGCGCACTTTCTCGGCCGGCTCGACGGCCGGCCGGTTGCCACCTCCAGCCTGTTCTTCACCGGCGGTGTGGCAGGCGTCAACTTCGTTGCCACACTGCCCCACGCGCGCAGGCGCGGGCTGGGCGGCTTCATGACAATGCAGCCTCTCTACAGCGCGCGCCAGGTAGACCATGCCGTGCTGCAAGCCTCCGAAATGGGCTACAACCTCTACAAGGAAATGGGCTTCGCGCACGTGGGCAACGTGGACAACGAATACCTGCCCGCGGCTGAGTAGGCCACCTCTGCCTGCGCGCCCTGCATGAACGCAACACCCTGCGCGTTCAGGTTGTTGTTTTTCATTGCGCGCGCTTGCAGCGTATACTTGCCGCCATGAGTCCAGACCTGCGCCGCAAACTCTTCCTCTCCCTCGGCTTCGCCCTGGTTGTCTACGCCGCCTTCGTCCTGTGGAGCGACTTCGCGTCACTGAAAGCCGCGCTCATCGACTTTCCCTGGATGTGGATTATTCCTGTCACCCTGCTCACACTGGGCAACTATGTGGCGCGGCTCTTGCGCTGGCATTGGTGGCTGCGCCTGCTGGGCGTCCCCATTCGCCTCTACGACACCATGCGCATCTTTGGCATTGGCATGATGATGGTGATGACGCCGGGCAAAGCAGGCGAACTGCTCAAGGCGTATATGGTGCGCAACGTGGCGGGCACGCCCATGAGCACCACCGCACCCACTGTTGTGGCCGAGCGGCTGATCGACGGTGCAGCCATGATCATGCTCGCGGGCATTGGCCTCTTTGCCTTTCCCGATCCACGCGCCCAAAGTGTAGCGGCGTTGGTCGCCGTGGTTTTTGTGATTGGGGTGGCCGTCATTCAATACCGGCCCTTTGCGCTCCGGGTGCTGGCGCTGGGCGAGAAGCTCCCCATCATCAAAAAATTCGCACATCAGATCTACCTGATGTACGAAAGCTCCTACACCATCTTCAAACCCCAGCACCTGATACCGGCGCTCCTGATTGGCCTGGCAGCGTGGGCCATGGAGGGGCTTGCCTACGGCATTGTCCTGGTGGGCTTTGGCGCACCCGCCAACGTTGACACCTTCCTCAAGGCCATATTCATCTTCAATATCAGCACGGTGATTGGTGCGCTGCTGGCGCTGCCCGGTGGCTTGGGCGGTGTGGAAGGCAGCCTGATCTTCCAGTCGCGCCGCCTCCTGGGGCTTTCAATCGCCTCGGCCACGGCCGCTGCACTGCTCACACGCTTCATTACATTGTGGATGGGTGTTGCGCTCGGCGTGGTCAGTTTCCTGCTCTGGCCCGATCTGCTTGCCGGTTCTGAGGAATCGGAGCAGCAAACCACCGCCGAGTTTGCCAAGGAGGCGTGAGGTGAACGGCGCGCGGGACATGGGCTGGTTCGGCATTGCATGGTGGATTTGGGGCCTGCTGAGCCTGGGGCTGGCCGCAATCTGGCTCTGTGTCTGGCCCAGCGATGGCGCTGTTAATGCGCAACCTCTGCACTATTGGTTTCTGCGCTGGGGTCATGCCGCCACCTGGTTCGCTCTCGCCGCCAACTTCTTTGTGCGCCAATGGCTGCCCAATGGCGCCACATTCGCCAACGCACTGGCGCTTGTTGGTCTGGGCTGCTACATTGGCTTCCTGTTCGCCACGCTCCTCCACTAATCAGGATTTCTGATGCTTGCAACGGTTGTTGCCTCCCAACCCTACGGGCGCGCGACGTTGCTCACCGTGGAATTCCCTGTGCCCAATGAGGCCCCAACCGTTGCCGGGCGCTTCTTTTTGGCGCGCTGCACCGACGGATCTCCCCTGGACCGGACGTGGGACCCCTATTTGCGGCGCACCCTGCGCCCCATTGCCTATACACTGCACGAGGGGAAGCCCCAATACACGCTGCTTGTCCCCGCGGGCGATGACCCAGGCGACCGCTGGCTGGCCCAGCGCCACCTCGGCGACAGTATTGACCTGCTTGGCCCAGCGGGCAACGGCTTCACGCTCGACGCGCGCAGCCGTGCACTGCTGCTCGTGAGTGACCAGACCAGCGCCCCTCTGCTCTTCCCACTTGTGCACCACATGCTGGACGGCGGCGGCCGTGTAACGCTGCTTGTGCGCAAGGAAAGCGACCCCGAGGCGCAGACTCTACCTCTTGATCTGCTCTTGCAGAACCTGCCCCTTGCCGTTGAAGCGCACGCCGAAACGTCCACAGCCTTTGCAGAGACCCTGGCCAACCTCGGCGCGTGGGCCGATTGTGTTTGTATTGCGCTGACAAGCAGCGACCCCACCGCCTACAGCAATCTCATGCGCTCACTACGCGCAAAGCGTCTGCGCGTGGATGCAGGCTTCGCGCAGGCGCTCTGGCCTGGTGCAACGCCATGCGGCGTGGGCGCATGTCTCGCCTGCCTTGCGCCCCTGGCAAGCGGCGGCTTCACGCGTGCCTGCACCCACGGCCCCGTCTTTGACCTTATACGCCTCGCGGCGTGATCACGCACACGTTAACGACGCGGAGCTTATGCCAGCACTCTCTCCCGCTGGAAGAGCGGCATGAGCGACTCGGCCCAGGCGTCAATCGCTGCCCAATCGCGGTGGTCCGTCGCATCGGTCTTGGCGACAATATTGGCAATTCCCTTGACGACAGGGTTGAGTTTGCCGTACTCCTCTGTATCCCGCAATACTGCGCCCCCAAAGAGCCCAATCGCCACAGGGTGCACCTGCGGCGCCGCCTTCTGCGCATCCTCCAGATAGACCATCGCCTTGCTGCGATTTTCGGGCGTGTCTGTCGCCATTGTCAGCGACAACAGGAACCAGGCCACAGGCTTGTGCGCAAGCTCGGCGGCAAAGTGCTTGTCAAACTTCAACGCATGGCGCGCCAGCTTGCCCGCATGTACAGAGTGGCCCACCACAACCGCATCATATGACGTCACATCCTTGACCTTGCTCGCTTCCGACAGGGTGACCTGCGCCCCGCCCGCCTCGAGTCGCCGCCCAATGGCCTCGGCCACCTGACGCGTCGTGCCCGTCCACGTTGCATACACCAGCAGCACATGCATAATCAATTCCTTTCGCAATTGCGCCGAATGTTTGGAGCGGCGCTGTGGAAAAGATGCACGCCGCCAAAACCAATACGTTGCATGGCGCACGGGGTTGCGCCGGATTCGCCCGCAAGTCACATTGGCTGCTCAGTTGGTGAGCAATTCCAGCGGGTTCACAATGCGGCCGAAGTCGCGGATCTCAAAGTGCAGGTGCGGCCCCGTCGAGTTGCCTGTTGCGCCCACGGTGCCGATTACCTGTCCGGGGGCGACAATTTCACCCTCCTGCACAAAGATTGTGTCGAGGTGAGCGTAGAGCGTCAGGTAATCGATCTTGTGGTCGATGATCACGAAGAGGCCGTAGCCCTGATTATTCCACCCGGCGCGCATGACAACGCCGCGGTCCGCAGCTGTGACAGGCGCGCCAAGCGGCGCGGCAATGTCAATCGCGCGATGGTCAAAGCGATAGCCCTGGGTGAGCAGACCATAGGCCGGCCAGTAGAAGCGCCCCGATCCATAGGGCCAATTGGCAGGCACAGGGCCGCCGGCGGCATCGACGTTGCGCGCCACACCGCGCTGCAGCGCCTCCTGCGGCGAGGTGTTGGCGGCTTGCGCCAGCATCCACGTGAGGAAGGGGGCGGTCGTGCCGGGCTCTCCCACAATGCTCACGGCATCAAAAGTGCTCTCCACGGCCAGCGGTATGCGCAGATAGCGCCCCGCCACCAGCCCCAGATCGCTTCCTTGCGCCAACCCGGGCAATCCGTTCCACGCTTCGCCTGCAATGACACTTGGCGCAACGGCGTAGTGCGCCGCCACGCTGAACAGAGTCTCTCTCGGCTCCGTTTGATGGCAGACAATGCCCGGCGGCAGCGGCTGCAAGGCATCCCCGATCACAAGCGGCTGCATTTCATCAAAGTCGGGGCGCAATAAACAACCCATGGCATCAACATCTACACCCATTTCCAGCGCCACACTGAGCAGTGTATCGCCCGCCTGTATCACATAGGCAGCGCCCGTGTCATGCACCAGCCCCAATGTAGCGGGCGAAGGGCCGGGCGTGGGTGTGGCGGTGGGCTGCGTAATCACAAGCGTAGGCAGCGCATCCTGGGCGCGCAGCGGCTGGGACGGTGCTGCACCCAGCAACACGCCCACAGCGAACACCATGGCAATGCCCAGCGCCCATACCTTCATGAAACCGCCCATTGTCTCGCCACGCCGCCGTTGCGCACGCAGCGCGCGCCGGATATAAAAATCCTAATGCGCCAAAGGCACCGGCGCGCCCGTGGGCACTGTGGCATAGGTTGGTTCGCGGTGCGCAAGGCCGCGTATCTCGTCAACCGTCGTGCCGTGGTCATCAAGCCAAGTGCGCAGTTCGCCGTGAATCTGGGCAATTGCCTCAGCGCCGCGGTAGTAGACAGCGCTGCCCACGCCCACAGTCGTTGCCCCCGCCATGAGCATCTCCACGGCATCCAATCCAGTCGTCACGCCGCCCGTGCCAATAATCGGCACGCCTGGGCAGCCACGCGCCAGATCGTAGACAATCTTGAGCGCCACGGGTTTGAGCGCCGGGCCACTTATGCCGCCGCTGCGGTTTGCCAGGACCGGCTGACCACTTTCCGCGTCAATGATCATCCCGGGCATGGTGTTGATTGCGCAGAGCGCTGATGCGCCCGCATCCACCACGGCGCGCGCAATGCGCACCACATTGGGCACGTTGGGCGCGAGCTTGACGATCACAGGGATGCCCGCACGCTCGACGGCGCGCACAACGTGGCTTGTCACCTCGGCCGCTGCCGCCGCATCGCTGGCATACGGATCGCCAAATTCGCTATGCACGTTGGGGCAGGAGATATTGACTTCAATTGCGTGCGGGCGCGCCGTGGCCACGCGCGCCGCCACCGCGCCGAATTCTTCGGGAGGCCCGGCGAAGATACTGGCAAAGAGCGCAACGCCCAGGGGCTCCAGACGCACACGCGCCATGTCCAGCAGCTCCACCTCGGCATCCACACCTGGGTTCGCCAAACCAATCGCGTTGATCAGCCCGTGGCCCCAGTCAAGGCACGTGGGGTTAACGTGGCCTGCGCGCGGCCCGGGCCCACAGCTCTTGGCCGTCACCGCGCCGCAGCCCAACGCGCCGGCACGCGCCAGCAGGCTTACAGTCGTCCCCCAGATGCCGCTCGCCAGCACCAGAGGCGATGGGAGATCGAGGCCCAGAAATGATGTTGTGATTGGCTGCATACGCCCCCCGCCACCGCTTACGCGCCACTGGGCGCAAAGAACTTCTGGAATGTAACCCCATCCTCATGGTCTGCATAGTAACGCGGCATGACATACGCGGCGTTGTAGGCACATGCCACGTAAAACGCGCAGCCCCCAAGATTGGCAGTGGGCGTATCCACGTAGACGCCGCGCGCGTTCTGGCTGCGTGCAAAGGCCTCGGCATGCGCCACAAGCGCCGCCGCGCGCCCTTGCTTGCGCCAATCCGGATGGAGGGCCAGCCCCTGAATTTGTGCAAGCATATTCCACACATGCAGCTCTACAAAGATGAAACCAACAACTACCGCGTCGTCGCTATCATCCACAGTGGCTACAAATGCAGCATGACCCTCCGGCTGCGCGGCGTAGTACTCTGCATTCTGCACAGCCGCGCGTATATGCTGCTCTTCCCAGCCGGTCGCCTCCAGAATCGCGCGCACTGCGCCCGCATCACCTCGCCGCAGCGCGCGCACGGAACAATTGGTTGCTGTCATTATCACCTCTTGCTTGTTGAAGGTGTCACCGTCACGTTGCCCAATACCACACGCTGCCCATCCACCGCGCGCACGTCTGCCGTCCCCAGTGGTGAGCCATCTTCCTGCCGATAGACGACAAGTGCCAGCGCATAGGGACCGGGGGGTAGCCAGGGCGGCACGCCCACCGCGCCCGTCGGCTCCAGCGGCCCGTCCTCTTGTGCAACCTGCTTGCCGTCGCCATCATACAAGCGCAGGCTCATGTTAAGGCCGGCAGGTGCGGGGTCATCCCAGTGCAGGTTCACATAGAGGATGCGCCCGGCCTCAACCGCTGCGGGCCATGCTGCAGCCTGCAACTGCACGACGCCACCAAAATCAAGCGGTGCGAAACCTGTGTGCGCGGGCGCCGGCGAATGGCCCAGATCGCGCAATTCGAGCCGTCCATAGTCACGCCCAGGAATCGCGTCGTCGCGCGTCAAGGTCGTATGTTCGTCGAGCCAGCCACGCACCACGCCGTTGGGGTCACTCACCGTATCATAGAGCCGGTAGTGCCAAAGGCGCTGATAGCTCTCCTGCAAGTGCGCGAGGCCGGCTGTGGTTTGTTCAGGGGTGATGGCAAAAAAGTCGCTTGCGGGATTGCCCCAGCCCAGGGAAGCGCCGCCCCCCACGCTGCCACCGCGCACAAGGGAGACGCGATCTCCCTCTACAGGTAGCGGCGCGGCCGCGGTAATGTCAATCAGGCGCGTGGCGGCGGCCAGGGGCGGCGGCACAGCATCTGCGCCATCGCCTGCCTGCGGCCAGTAGACCTCAAGCAGCGGCGTAATCCAGCCCGCATTGGCGAGAATGACGTCACCAGGCCGCCATGCTGTTGCCAGCGCGCGTACGGCGCTGCGATGGTCATCTGCGCGGTATGCAGCATCAAACCAGAAGGCGCGCAGGCTCAGCACATAGACCAGCACAAGTGCAGTGGCGGCAGCCCAACCCAATATGCGCGCACGCCGGCCAATGCCAGCCAGCGCCGCACCAATCACCAGCGCGAAAGGTGCAGCAACAGGATAGAGATAACGCACATGGTAGATGGGCGGGCCGACAAGGCTTACGCCAAAGAGCAGCGCAATGGGCACAAAGATATATGCGAGCAGTGCCAGCAGCCCGCGGCGTTGTCTTGTCACTGCAATGGCAGCCAGCGCGACAACAAGCGCAAGCAGCGCCCACACCCAGAGCGGGCCTACGGGCGTCTGGCCAATCATCAGCGCCGC
>DIAV01000055.1 GCA_002415895.1 Anaerolineales bacterium UBA5069
TCGCTGCGCACGACAAATTGGCGGCTGCCCACCCAGTCGGGCATGCGCTTGAGTTCGTCAAGCGCAGCCATACGCAGCGTGCTGAGCGGGTAGGCAGCAATGCGCTCAATCGCCGGCTCGACGCCAGAGATCAACAAACCATCATCATCGGTTGTTTGTGTTTTGCGCACGCGCGCGGGTTGATGATGATGCTTTTGCATTGGAGTATCTGACGCGTCCATTCATTGATCTTGACCTTCACCTTGGACTTCCCCTTGATCTTCCACTTGCACTTCTCCTTGATGTTGAACTTCCCCTTGATCCCGGCAAGCGACGGAGGCACTCCGGCGCGTTGCCGGCATTGGTGAAATGAGCTCGCCTGCTGCATGCGTGCGCGCAGAATCGACAAGTGTCAATCCCTGCGCAGAGCGGCGGCAACCAGGCGGGGGCGGGAACTTGCTGGGCGTATCGCGTTCGTAACGCATGCCCGTCTGGTGGCGGGCAAAGCTGGGAAAGTAGAGGACGGGCGTGCGGTTGGCCAGGTAGCTGATGACGAGACCACGACTGCCTCACGGCGGATGTCGACGCCGATGGGGTTGCGCATCAGGCGCGCCGGCGCACCATGGGCAGCGATGGCAAAGGCGTAGAAGGAGCGTAGCAACGCGTGAAAGACCCTCAGGAGTACTGAAACAAATGGGCCGTCAACATAGAGATGAACCTCTATGCCAATGGTCGGGTAGCAACGCGTGATAGACCCTCAGGAGTACTGGAATGCCTCTTCATTGCTGGCCGCCAGCGGCACGTCGGCCGCGTTGTAGACCAGCGCCATGTACTCGGCCGGATAGCCCAGGCTGTAGCGGTCAGGGAAGCGCGCGCGCGGCACTGCCCGGCGATTTTGCCAGCGCGCCGACGCAACCATCTCGCCCGCTTCCCACTCCCCGAGCTTCACAACGTCACAATCCCCTGCCCCGCGTAGACCGTGGCCCATGCTGGCGGCGCCGTCCTTACGCGGCCAGGGTTGGAGCCGGAGCGCCTGAGCTGCTCGCTTGCCTTACTTGCGGTCGTGTCCGGCGATTTCGTTCAGACGCGTCGCGCCGCGGTTGCGTACAGGTCCACTTAGCGCGAAAATCGACTGTCACTTTGTTGCCGGCCGTCGCGCGCTGTCACATGCAGGAGCAGGCGCCACGGCACGCTGATGATTCAGATTCTCCTGCATCTGCCGCGCAGTCACCAGCACGTATTGACGGGATCATGGCCGACCTTAGCAACGCACCGACTTCAGATCAGGGCACACCGCCGGAGTCAAGCGCCGCTGCGCACTTGCGTTCCGAGCTGGACGAAACGCTGCCCAACGCCAGCCCTGGCTCGGAACTCGCAGAATACCTTGACGTCAGCCAGCGACGCCGCCAGCTCTTTCCGCGTGCAGCCTTGGTGGGGCTGCTGGCCGGCACTGTCGCGGTCACATTTCGCTGGCTTCTGGCCCTTGGCGAAAGCCTGCGTTTGGGCTTCACCGCGTGGGCGCATCAGTTCCCCGCCGTCGGTTGGATCGCGCCCGTTCTCTGGGGCATGAGCGGAGCCACCGTTGCGGTACTTCTGGTGCGACGCTACGCACCGGAAAGCAGCGGCAGCGGTATTCCCCACATTAAGGCTGTGTTGCTGCGCCTGCGTCCATTGCGGTGGAAGCACATCCTGCCGGTGAAAATGGTTGGCGGCACGATTGCACTCAGTTCGGGTATGGCGCTGGGGCGCGAAGGGCCAACCGTCCAGATGGGTGGCGCTGTTGGCGCGGCCGTGGCGGAATGGCTCAATTCGAGCAGTCGTGACCGTCTTGCTCTGATTGCCGCCGGCGCCGGCGCAGGACTCGCCGCCGCCTTTAACGCTCCGCTTGCTGGCCTCGTCTTTGTCCTCGAAGAACTCCAGCGTGACTTCCGACGTGGTGTGTTTGGCGCAACCTTCATCGCCGCGGCGGTTGCCGATATCGTCACGCGTCTGGCAGGCGGACAACTGCCCGTATTTCACATTCCCAGCTACCCGGTGCCTCCGCTCGGCGCATTGCCGTTCTTTGCCATCCTGGGTATTGCCGCCGGCTGCTTGGGCGTGCTCTTCAATCGCGGGCTGTTGGGCGGCCTCTCTCTGTTCGCTCGGTTGCAGGGTTGGAGATTATGGGCCGCCACCGCCGCAGTAGGCGCAGCTGCCGGCATCATTGCCTGGTTCGCGCCGGTATGGGTCGGCGGTGGTCACAATCTCAGCGAAAGCCTGCTCGTAGGCGGCATCGCATTCGCGCTGCTGCCGCTGATCTTTATTCTGCGCTTTCTCCTCACCATCTTTAGCTATGCCACAGGCGCCCCGGGTGGTATCTTCGCTCCTCTGCTTGTGCTGGGCTCCCTGCTTGGGCTGGCTGTTGGCAATCTTGCTCATGCTGTCGCGCCCACCGTCGTACCCGATCCTGGGGCGATGGCGGTCGTCGGCATGGCAGCCTATTTCACTGCCATCGTGCGCGCGCCGCTCACGGGTATCGTTCTGATTGTAGAAATGACCGGCAACTACAATCAGATGCTTCCGCTACTGGTTGCATGTTTCTTCGCTTCTGCTGTCGCGGAACTGCTGCGCGACCTTCCCGTTTACGAATCACTCCTCCGCCGCGACCTGGCGCGCGGCGGTGTCTCTCATGCGGTCAGCAAGCCTATCGTACTCGATTTGGAGATCGAACTCGGCGCTCCCTTTGCAGGAAGAATGATTCGCGAAATCGGGTTGCCCGCCGGCTGCATCATTGTGCGCTGTCGGGACGGCGCGCGTGAATGGGTGCCCAAAGCGACTACCACGCTGTATGCACACATGCGCCTGACTGCGATCGTTGCAGCCGATGCGCCGGATGGCCTTCGCCTGTTGCGCGAAGGTTGCGCTGGGCCGCACCAACACTGAAAATGAGACTTTGCCAGTGCCGCCATCCAAAAAGGCAACGATATGGCGGACTCTTTGCCGATACAGCGTGTGGCACCGTCATTGGGCATAGCGGTGGCCGGGGCAGTCCTGCCGCTTCCACCGGCGCTCTGTTCCGGTTCGGATCGCAAAACCGCGCCCACTGTTGATGGGCGCGGCCTTGGTGGCGCGTGTTCGGTCTCGTTCTGCGCGAGCTGCACTAGCGGATGTGCAGCCGTGCGCTTCCCAATGCATGGATGTTCCGCTTTCGGCGCGAACGATCCAGCAGCAGGCGTGAAACAGGAAAGCGACTCAAGCAGGGTGCATTAAGCCATTGAGTTGATTGGCCAGGCGCGTATTTATGCTGCAATCTGACCACGACATTTGCCGTTTGGATCCGTCTGGTTCCCCAGAGCCTCGATACAACGCCCGGTAACAGCGCCGACAGCATTTACGCCAGCGGCATCCAGACGCGCATGGAGGCCATGCCGCGGTTGCCCCACGCATAGTAGGGTATTGCCGTGAGCATAACGCGCTGCGCGGCTGTTGTGGGGCTAGCGCCGTCTATGGGTCGATAGAGCGTATTTTGCCACCGCGCCATGCCCAGCACGCGGCCCGATGCCTGTATGCACACAATACCACCCAGCAGCGCCGGCGCAGCCTGCACGTGCAGGTCGGTGCTTGCGTCGAGGCGGAGGTCAGCAAAGGCAATTCCATCAGGCTGATCGTGCTGTTCAAAGCAGTAGACAAGCGGCCCGCGTTCAAGCGCAGCGCAGCCGCGCAGCGCATCAATACGTGGATTTGGCTCCACCCTACGCGGGCTCATGGTCAGGTCGAGTTCCACCGTGTCGCCTGGCTGCCAGGCGCGGTGCAGCAGCCAGTAGCCTCGTTCATCGGGCGCAATGTCAACGGCCGCGCCATTCACGCGCAGTGCTGCCGTTGAACACCAGGCGGGGTGTCGCAGCGCCAGCGTCCACGGCGCATCCGGTGTTTCTGTCACGCGCAGCGCGATGCGCCCGTCCCACGGATAGTCGGTCGTCATGTCAAGCACCACAGGCCGGCCATCCACCTGCGCCGCAATCCGGGCGTTGGCATATTGGTGAATCTGCACGCCACTGGCCGCAGTTGTCGCCAGATAGTGGCCCAGCGAAGCCCACAGGCGCATTACATTGGGCGGGCAACAGGCGACATAGTGCCAGGCGGGCCGCTTTTCCTCGGCGCCGGACATGACATCTGTTGAGGCGCGCACGTAGCGGCCATCACGCACATGTAGCGGGTTGGCGTAGAGAAAGCAGTTGCCTGCGAGGCCCGGGCTGGCGAGCACAGCATTATAGAGGGTGCGCTCAAAGAGATCAGCGTAGCGGCTCTCACCCGTAATCAGCATCAGACGCCAGTTCCACAACAGGCTGCCAATGGCCGCGCAGGTCTCACAATAGCAGGTGTCGCCGGGCAACTCATAGGGCGCGCCAAAACCCTCGCCGTCGAAACGGGAGCCCACGCCGCCCGTGAGGTAGATCTTGCGCGTTGTCATATCCTGCCAGAGACGGTGCATGGCCTCGAGCAGCGCCACATCCCCGGTCTCCATGTACAGGTCGGTTGCGCCTGCCGCCAGATAAAGCTGGCGCACGGCGTGGCCGGTTACTTCGTCGGCCATGCGCACGGGCACGTGATCCTGGTGATACTCTGCGCCATAGCCGGCGTGGCCGCGCATGCGGTTGCGACCGCGGCGATCAATGAAGAGTTCCGCCAGCTCCAGGTGGCGCGGGTCGCCGGTGTAGCGATAGAGTTCGACGAGCGCCATTTCAATGCCGGGATGGCCATCCGTCGCGTCGCTTTGGCCGGGGCCAAAGCGCGCGTAGATATGATCCACAAAGCGCAGCACAACTTTGAGCAGCCTCTCATCGTGCAGCGCGCGGGCAAATGCCAGTGCAGCCTGGATCAGGTGCCCAACACAGAAGAGTTCGTGGCCATGATCCATGTCGGACCATTTGGCCTCCGGTTCGGCCACCTGATAGTAGCTATTGAGGTAGCCGTCAGCCATCTGGGCGGCGGCAATCAGGTTGATGGCCTCATCGGCCATTGCCTGGAGCGCGGCGTCAGGGGCGTTGGCCAACTCCCATCCCAGCGCCTCAAGCCATTTGTACACATCTTCATCGTAGAAATTGCGGCCTGTAAACGCGCCTGTCTCAAGACCGGCCGCAATGCGCAAATTGCGGAAGTTGCCTGCCTTCTCAAGCATNNACATGTTGCTCAGACAATGGATACACTTGCTGCCTCGGCTATTTGATTGCGCCGCGCGTCAAGCCACTCACAATGGAGCGTTGCGAAAGCAGCACCAGCACAACAACCGGCGCCACCATAACCACGCCAACCGCCATGATGAGCTCCCACGGCTTGCCCCAGGGTGAATAGCCGGCAAAGACTTCTGTAATCGAGACGCTAAGCGTCTTGGCAGCCTTCGATGTGGAGAAAGACAACGGATACAGCAAATTGTTCCACGCGTTAATGAAATTGATCAATCCCATGGTGACAAGGCCGGGCATGGAGACCGGCAGCAGGACACGCCACATAATCTGCGCCAGCGACGCGCCGTCAATGCGCGCCGCTTCTTCAATCTCATAGGGCACTTGCTTGATGAAAGAGACAAGCACCCAGACGGTGAAAGGCGCCAGTGTGCTGCTGAGCACAAGGATTAACCCTGCAATCGTGTCCAGCAGGTGCAAACCGGCGAGTATGCGGTAGAGCGGCACGATGGTGCCCACGTCGGGCAGGGCCATGGAGAGGGTGAGCACCCAGAGCAGAACGGCGCTGCCCGGGATTTCGAGGCGGGCAAATGCGTAGGCGGCCAGAAAGCTGACCGCAAGCGATGCCAGCGTTGTGCCAACGCTGAACCAGAAGGAGTTGCTCAGGTAGGCAAAGAAGGGCACCTGGGTAATCAGTGTTGTGAAGTTTTGCAGCGTAGGCGCAGGCAACCAAATCGGCGGCACCTTGTTTAGCTGCGATGCAGTTGAAAACGCCGATCGCACAAGCCAATAGACCGGAACGAGGATCAGCAGGCTGTAGGAAATTGCCAGGAGATAGGTCCACAGCGCACCAAGGCGCGGACGCAGACTGCGTGTCTGGCGGACAGGTGTATTCATCGTGGACATGGCAGCAACCCCAGTGTCAAGAACCGCAACAGCCCTGAACCTTCCACCCGGCTAATAGGCTACATCTGTGCGGCGGAAGAGCCAGAGGCCGAGAACACCAATCACGCCCACAAGCAGCAAGAGCACCACAGCAATGGCCGACGCGTAGCCGAACTTGAAGAAGAGGATGCCCTGCTGGAAGATGCGCAACGCAAGCACGGTCGTCGCCACGCCCGGGCCACCAAACGTAAGTCCGTAGACGAGGTCAAAACTGGCCACCGTCCAAATAATGCGAAAGAGCCCCATTGTGACAAGCAGCGGCGTGACAAGGGGAATGGTAATGCGCCAGAAACGCTGCAGCGCATTGGCCCCATCCACGCGCGCTGCTTCATAGAGGTCCTGCCCTACGCCCTGCAACCCCGCGAGCAGCACAACCGCAATGAAGGGCGCATCCTTCCACACCTGCACGAGAATAACGGCTGTGCGCGCGCTCCACGCATTAATGAAGACAACCATGCGATCGCCGGTGACCAACTGATAGAGGTAAGGAATGAGACCGAATTGATCGTCCAATAGCCAGCGAAACATGTAGCCGGCCACAATTGTGGGAATCGCCCACGGGATCAGGTTGATTGTGCGCACAAAGGTGCGGCCGAAGAAGACCGTGTTGAGCAGCAAGGCGATCATTAACCCCACAACAAGGTCGAGAATCGTGGTGGCGATCACGTAGATTAGCGTAAAGGAGAGCGCGCCCGTCACACTGGAATCGGTGAGCATTGTCCTGTAGTTCTGCAGGCCAATAAAGTCGTTGGTGCGCGCAATCAGGTCCTGGTTTGTGAAGCTCAGGCGGATTGTCTGCAGAATGGGGTACGCTGCCGTGGCAAAGCGGAGCAGAAACACAGGCGCGATCAGTGCCACAAAGAGCAGCAGGCGCCGGCTCCCGGCGGAGGCAATGCGGCGGCGCACCCTGTTGTTTTGCGTAGATACCTGCGTTGATACGGCCATCAGCTCATCCTCGCTGGCGCTGGTGCGGAAAGCGGAGGCGCACCGCCGCCCGCAGGGGATGCCGGGCGGCGGTGCGTTTTTCAAAGTCTAGCCAAGCTTCGCGAGGCCGTCCGTCGCCTGGGCCAGCGACTGCTCAAGCGTGATCTGGTCCGTGAGATACGCGGAGGCCGTATCCTCAATTACCGTCAGCGCCTCAACGAAGCGCGGGTGGAACGGGCGCACGCCGAGCGCACCCGCGTCCGAATACATCTTCAGCGGCCCGGCAACGCCCTTGCCTTCGGATGCCTCAAGCACCGGCTTGCGGGCGCTCAGGAACCAGTAGGAGGTCTTGACCGCTTCGACAGCCGTTTCAGAATCGATCAGATGCTTGAAGAGCGCCTCGGCCCCGGCCATGTTGGGCGTCGTCTTCACAATGCCGTGGCCCCAGCCTGCGGCGTAGGTCAGCATGTTGGCGCCACCTGGTCCGGCTGGCGGCAGTGCAATTTGCACCTTGCTTTCGTCGAACCATGCCTTGTTGTCTTCACTGCGCGCAACGTCATAGAAGAAAGGCCATTGGCGCATAAATGCGACCTTGTCGGCCACATAGTCGGCATTCTGCTGGTTGTAGTCCTTCTGGAGCGAGGCGGGATTGAGGACCTTGTCATCGTGCAGGAGGTCATGAATGTACTGAAGTGAAGTCTCGTACTCGGGACCCACATCGAACGGGCTGCCGCCGGCCTGCAGCGTGATCCAGGCCAGGTAGACATTCAGGAACGCACCCTTGATCATGCCCTCTGTCTGTGCGTAGACGCCGTTTGCCTCGTCGGTGAAGACGGGGCCAAGTGCGCGTACATCGTCCCAGGTCTTGGGCACCTCGACGCCCTTCTCGTCAAACCAATCCTTGCGATAGTACCAGTAGGGCATCTCCCAATTGTGGAGCACGCGGAAGAGTTCACCGTTGTAGGTGCTCCAGATCTTGTGGTTCTCAACCATCGCATCGGGGAACTCAGCCCAGAAGTCGGCCGGCAGCAGATCATCCAGCCCGCGCATGTAGCCTGCCTGCGAGAATGAGGTGGCCAGTTCATCCTCAAAGTCAAGCACGTCGTAGGGCACATTGCCGGCCTGCACCGCGCTGGCCATGCGTGCAAGCTCCGTTTCCTTGGTGTCGGTGCGGAGCATCACCTCAAAAGGGAAGCCTGTCTTCTCTGTAAAGCCCGTGTTGGTCAGCAAATCCTTCGTACCCTGCTCGGCCCAGCCACCCACGGCAATGCGCACCGGTTGCACCTCGGCGCCAGGCGCGGCACTGGCGGCGCCGGCGGCTGCATCCGGCGCCGCCGGCAGTGCAGGCACAGCGCAAGCGGCCAATGCGGCGCCGGCAGCCGTTATCGATGCGATCTGCAGAAACTGGCGTCGCGAAATCCTGTTCTGACTTTGCTGGTTTTCCATGTTCAATTCTCCTCAAAGACTACGCGTGAATTGGAAGGCGAACCGTGGTTACGGAAACAGGGAAGCACTGCGGGTGGCGCAATGGCCGGGGGAATGCAATGAGCCGGCTGAAGACAGAGATAGGCGAGTGTGCTTTGGTTGCTGCAGTCAGTAATTCACCCCCTCGGGATTGCACCCAGCCTGTGCGGCGGTGCGAAAAAGGCGATAGAGGCTTGCAGAGTCATCTCAACGCCAGCGCATGAGATGGGCAGGGACGCCACTGCATGTTGATTTTCCTTTGCGCCTTGACGCACCGCGCGCGCTTGCGTCGCCAAGTGCAGATTAGTTGTCTGGCTCGCGGTTGAGCAGAAGGCGACGCAGCGTGGTGACGGATTCCGTCCGTTCGGTGCAGCGCGCGGTGGGTGGCGCCCCGCACGATTCGCGAATCATGAGTTCACCCTGGATACGCACTTCGTCTACGGCGGGGCTGCGCTCGTCAATCTGGGCAAGCAACAAATCGGCCGCCACGCGCCCCATCTCATAGACGGGCATGGACATGGTTGTTATCGCCGGGCGCACGATTGCGGCAAAGTCGCGGTTGTCATAGCCCACGATTGCCACATCATTGGGGACGCTCAGGCCGGCATCCTGCACAGCGTAGATCGCGCCCAGCGCCATGAGATCATTGGCCGCAAAGATCGCAGTGGGGGGGGCGGCCGTATTCAACAAGTGCAGGGCTGCGTCGTAGCCGCTCTTTGTTTCCCAGTCGCCATAGGCAATGCGAGCGGGGTCTATCGCGAGACCATGCCGATTTGACGCGCTAAAGAACCCCTCGTTGCGCGTGCGCGCACTGTGCCAATTGGCCGGCCCGGAAATCAGGCCAATGCGGCGGTGGCCCAGCGATACCAGGTGATCAACCACCCGCTCGCTGCAGCGGAAATCATCGGGGACAACGGAATTTCTGATGGGTGTGCCAAATAGACGATGCACGAAGAAGCAGGGCTTTTCCGCATTGCCAAGCAGCTCATCCGGCGCGCGGTGGGAGTACTCAACGAAGAGCAGGCCGTCTACAGGGCGGCTGAGCAGATCGGCGATGGCTGTGCGCTCCAGGTCGGGGTTCCAGTCGACGTTGACAATGAGCCCCGAATAGTCGGCTGCAGCCAGGCGATCTTGAATGCCGCGCACAATCGGCGGTACAAACGCGCTCATGATGTCGTCAACGATGATGCCAACCGTGCTTGTGCGTTTGGTGCGCAAGCCGCGCGCGGCCAGATTGGGCCGATAGCCCAGCGATTCAGCCGCCGCCTGCACGCGTTGGCGTGTGTCGGCGGCGATTGGGTAATTGGAACCGGAGAGAACGCGCGAGACCGTGGGGAGCGAGAGCCCAGTCGCGCGCGCCACATCCTGCATGGTGACGCCCATTGTGCGATTCGGTTGGCTGCGGAAAGGGGATAGAAATCGTTATCTACTCTGCATAAAATAGCAGATAACGATTTCTATGTCAACCGCCAATGTTGTGTGGCGGCAGGGCGATTCAAAAGTCAGCAAGGTGCATTTCGCCCACTGACAACGTGTGGAAGCCCTGCGGTACGTTCCTCTCCCTACACCGCATCGATGTGCAATGGAATGGCGGTTTGGGGGGTATGCTTCACGCCAAGTCAGCGTTACAATATCACTAAACAACAAGCGCATTTCTACACGCTAACCACTTGATGCGCGTCGCCGCTGCTATCGCGCCTGAAGCTTGCCGTTCAGTGTGCAGCGACTCCCGACCACAGCATTGCAGGTGACGCGCATACAGCAGTACGCCGCGCGGAGACGAAGCCATGAGTGCGTCGGCCAGCACGCTCTTTCTGACAGACGAGGAGATTCGCCCCTTTGCAGGGCGAACGGGGGTTGTGGTGGGGCTGGGCGAGACGATGTTGCGCGACACGCCCGCCGACGCGCAGCGGCCCGAACAAACGCGCCTGGTGCACCTTTCGCTGGCCGGCAGCGAATGCACAGTGGTTACAATGCTGGCTCGCCTTGGCATCCCGTCCACCTACGTCACCCGTCTCCCCGATAACCCCTACGGCTGGCTCGTGCGCGATACGATCCGCGGCCAGGGTGTCAATGTCGACCATCTTGTCTGGGCGGCCAAAGCCGAGCCGATGGGCCGCTACATCTATGAACTCGGTCGCACACCACGCCAGAACATTGGCTGGTACCAGCGCATGTTTTCGGCGGCGAGCCGCCTTGATGCGGGCATGGTGAATTGGGCAGGCGCACTGGCAAACTGCCGGCTTCTGCATACGTCGGGCATTACGTTTGGCCTGGCGGCCCACAGCGGCTACGCCACAAATCCGCTTCTGGCCGCCTTTGAGGAAGCGATGCGCGAACGCTCGGCAGACATGCTCGTCGGTCTGGACTTCAACTACCGCGCCACGCTCTGGTCGCGCGAGCAGTGCAAGGCAACGGTGACGCCGATTCTTGAGGATCATATTGATGTCCTGATTACTGGAATTTACGAGATGGCGGAATTCTACGGAATTGGCTGTGGACGTTACAGTGCCCAGGCCGTTCTGCGCGGTGAAGCGCACGCAATCGAGGATGACGACCTGCGCGCCTTCGGGGCCGCCGTGCATGAGCGCTTCGGCACACGCGTTGTCGCCGTCACAATGCGTGCGCCCGAAAGCATGGAGGAACATCGTTGGGAGACCGCGGCGATTGACGACCAGGGGCATTTCTTTCGCTCCCCCAGCCCCCGCACAATTGCGCTGCTTGATCGGCTTGGTGGTGGCGACACATGGGCTGCCGGCTTCTACTACGGGCTGCTCACAGACGGAGTCGGTCAGGCGGGGATTGAGAAGGGCGTCATCATTGGCGACGCCGCCACCTGCATCCAGCAGACACTCATGTTTGACCTGCCCATTGTCACCCGTGAAGAGATTCAGCGACTGCTTGCTGCGGATCAGACGACGGCAGGCAGGCAGACCGTTCGGTAATCATGCTGTCTGTATGCAACTGTTCCCCAGTGATAGTAGGTGACGCAGGCTACATCTCCTTATCTTCACGCAGGACGCCAGGCGTTGACGAGCGCCCTGTGCGTAACGCAGAGCAAAGGAGCTCATCCGTGACGCACCCAAGAGTATTCTCCCATATCGGCCTCTCCGTTCCCGACCTCGATCGGGCCGTCAAGTTCTACAACGAGGTTTTTGGCTTCACTGTACTCATGGCGCCAACCGAAATTGTAGAGGAGACCGAAAGCGCGATTGGTCTGATTTCCAGTGACATCTTCAGCGCCGGCTACGGAGGTTTTCGGATTGCCCACATGGCCACCGCTGATGGCATCGGCATCGAACTCTTCGAATTCCGCAATGCCGAACGTCCGGCCAACAATCTTGAATACTGGAAGAGCGGCATCTTCCACTTTTGTATCGAGGATCCAGACCTCGAGGGGTTGCTTGCCAAAGTTGAAGCGCATGGTGGCAAGGCGCGCATGGCGGTGCGCTACTACTATCCAGGCGAAAAACCCTACCGTATGGTCTATGTTGAAGACCCGTTCGGCATTGTCTTCGAGATCTACAGCCACAGCTACGAACTGACCTATTCGGCGGGCGCCTACCAGCACGCGCCGGAGTAGCAGGAGCCGGACCCGCTGCGGGTGCAGCTTCATTGAGCGAAGCGCAGTGGCTCAGACCGCCACTGCGCTTCGGCGCAGCCGCGTGTTTTGCAGGCGATAGGGAAACGCACCGGGCCTTGAAATCCGCAGCAAGGCTCCCCAAAGCAGACAACGCGCTGCGTAATCGCGCAAGCTCGATCCGTGCATGAGGTGCGCAACAAGAATAACGGGAGGCTGCCAGACGGCAGCCCCCCGTTTTTCTTGTTTATGTGTACGCGCTCATGCGGGATTTGTCGCACCTACGACCTCATTCTCGCAGTCAATTGCCTCCATCTCCTTGCGGAAGTAGCGCCGCCCCAGCCAGAAGGCCACACTCACCAGACCAATCATCACGGGCACTTCGATGAGGGGGCCAATCACCGCGGCAAACGCCTGCCCTGAGCCAAGGCCGAAGACGGCCACAGCCACGGCAATCGCCAACTCAAAGTTGTTGCTCGCCGCCGTAAAGCTCACGGTTGTGCTCTTGCGGTAGCCCGCATTGAACCAGACACCCATGAAGAAGGAGACGAGGAACATAATGACAAAGTAGAGGACGAGCGGAATCGCAATTCGCACGACGTCCATGGGTATTGTGACGATGAGGTTGCCCTTGAGGCTGAACATCACCACAATTGTAAAGAGCAGCGCAATCAGTGTGATGGGGCTGATTTTGGGGATGAAGACCGAATGGTACCATTCCTTGCCTTTTATGCGCACGAGCACCAGCCGCGTGAGGAAGCCTGCCAGGAAGGGGATGCCCAGGTAGATGAAGACGCTGCGCGCAATCTCGCCAATGCCAATCTGCACAATTGCGCTCTCCAACCCCAGCCAACGGGGGAGAACCGTAATGTAGAAGTAGGCAAAGAGGCTGTAGAAGAGCACCTGAAAGACGCTGTTAAATGCCACCAACCCCGCCGCATACTCGGTGTCGCCCTTGGCCAGATCGTTCCAGACAATCACCATGGCAATGCAGCGCGCCAGGCCAATCAGGATCAGCCCCTCCATATAGGCGGGATAGTCGCGCAGGAAGAGCACCGCCAGCACAAACATCAGCGCCGGGCCAATCACCCAGTTCTGCACGAGTGACATGAGGAGGATCTTCCAGTCGCGGAAGACATCGCCCAACTCCTCATAACGCACCTTGGCCAGCGGCGGG
>DIAV01000054.1 GCA_002415895.1 Anaerolineales bacterium UBA5069
GTTCCGGTGTTGCTGTTGTTTGCGGTGCTTTGCTTACAACCGTACCTTCGCGTTGAGACGTGGTTTTTCGCTCCAGCCCCGCCGCCTTCAATCTGCTTGCGACAAGTTGGAGGAAAATCCTCCGAACTGATAGACTGGCGCGAGGCGAATGCGCTCTCCTCACAGGCACGCCGTATCCCACCTGTCATCAACTGAACACCCACGCCAATCCGCGCTTGCCACAGCAGGCCAAGGAGAAAAGATGCTGATCGGGCTCCCCAGAGAGATCAAGGACAATGAGAGCCGCGTGGGCATGACGCCGGGGGCCGTCAAGGCGCTCTGCCGGCGCGGCCACCGCGTGCTTGTGGAACAAAACGCCGGTGCGGGCAGTTCGCTCGCCGACGCCGAATACGTGGCTGCGGGCGCGGAAATTGTGCCCGAGGCAGCGGATGCCTGGTCTGCCGAAATGGTGGTCAAGGTGAAGGAGCCAATTCATCAGGAATATGGCTACCTGCGGCCCGGGCTGATCCTCTTCACCTACCTGCATCTTGCCGCCGACCGCGCGCTCACAGAGGCGCTGCTTGCCGCCAACGTTACCGGCATTGCCTATGAGACTGTGCAAACCGATGACAACATGCTGCCGCTGCTCATGCCCATGAGCGAGGTAGCCGGGCGCATGGCGACGCAGGTGGGAGCCACCTACCTGCAAAAGACGCACGGCGGCCGCGGCGTGCTCATGGGCGGCGTGCCGGGCGTGGCCCCTGCCAATGTCGCCATTCTGGGGGGCGGCACAGTGGGTGCGAATGCCGCACGTGTGGCCGTGGGGCTGGGCGCACGCGTCACCGTGCTCGACATTAACCATGATCGGCTCAAATACATGGATGACATCTATCGCGGCTCGCTGCAAACGCGCTCAAGCGACGAGTACAACATTGAAGATGTGGTCTATGAGGCCGACCTGGTGATTGGCGCCATTCTGATCCCGGGCGGGCGCGCGCCCTGGCTGATTACGCGCGATATGCTGCGCCACATGCGCCCCAGTTCGGTCATTGTCGATGTTGCCGTCGATCAGGGCGGCTGTGTGGAGACGACGCGTCCCACCACCCACAGCAACCCCACCTATGTGGTCGACGGTGTGGTGCACTATTGTGTCGCCAATATGCCGGGCGCTGTGCCGCGCACAAGCACCTTTGCACTCAACAACCAAACCATGAACTACACCCTGCGCCTCGCGGGCGATGGGCTGGACGCTGTGCGCGACAGCCGCCCGCTGCAGTTGGGGCTCAACACCTACAACGGCCATCTCACCTATCAAGGGGTGGCCGAAGCGTTCGACATGGCCTACACACCGCCCCTCACCGCCCTGGGATAATCAAGCGACCGCCCTGTTTGATGTACAGGCGCACGTCTTAACGCAAGGGCGCGCGGTGAACAGCAAGGAACAGCAACAGCATGAAAGCCACTTCCTTGCGCCCGATTTAGCACCTGAGGACATGCGCCCTTGTTTGGCGTCAACCTGCCTATACTTTTCCTTGCGCCGTTGTTCGCTTCGCGCCCTTGCGCCCCTGCGTCAAAACGTGCGCCACAATTAATTCGGTTTGGTGCAAAAGCATCCGCAACCTGCCTATGTCTGCCGATTTCGAACTGCTGCGCAATGTCACCATTGGCCAATACATCCCGGCGGAATCGCCCGTCCACCACATGGACCCGCGCGCCAAGCTGCTGGCCACGCTCTTCGTGGGCCTTGCCATCGCCTCAACACGCAGCATTGCCGCCAGCTTGATCCTGCTGGGCGTGCTTATGCTCGTCACGCGCGTGGCGCAGTTGGACATCAGCTATGTACTGCGCGGGCTGCTGCCGGGGCTGGGCGCGCTGCTCTTTATCTTTGCTTTTCAGTTTCTCTTTCAGGGGCCCAATGTCCCCTGCACGGAACTGTTTTTCAAATGGCGTTTTATCCAGATCTCCCCCTGCCTCATCTACATTCTGGTGCTGGGGGCGGTGCGCGTGGTCGCCTTCCTCTTCCTTGTGAGCCTGCTCACGCTGACGACCACAGCCTCGCACCTGACGCACGCCAGCGAGATGCTGCTGACGCCTTTCCAGCGCATTGGCCTGCCCGCGCATGAGATGGCCCTGGCCAACATGATTGCCCTGCGCTTCATCCCCACGCTGGCGGATGAACTGGATCGCATTATGAAGGCGCAGGCCAGCCGCGGCGCAGATATTGGCGAGCGGCGCTGGTGGCGCCCCGACAAGATGGTGCGCGAACGCATGCCGCTCTTTGTCCCCCTCTTCGTGAACTCGCTGCGCCGCGCCGAGGAACTGGTTGTGGCCATGGAAGCCCGCGCCTATATCGGCGGTAAGGGGCGCACAAAGTTCGTCACCTTTACAAGTCGCGTCAGCGATTGGGTTGTGGTTGCGCTCACCGCGCTGCTTTGGATTGCGGCCATGCGCCTGCCATGGGCAGCGTGGGAGAATGCGCTCTTCGGCATTCACTGGCAGCCTTGAGCGGTTGCGCCCCCCTGCCGCTTCAGGTAGACTGCACCCATTCGGGCGGGCAAACTGCACCTGCACGGGATGCAGCAATTGCGGTGTCCTTGCGGCAAAATAAAGGTGCAGCACAAGAAGATTCGCCGCGCCAATCTGGAGGAGAGGACATGACGATTTCAACCCGCAGCATCGTCGTTGCAGGTATTCTGATTGCAATTTCGTCTGTGCTTGCGCTCACGGGGCTGGGCTACTTCCCTGTGCCCAACGTCACCAGCGAGGCCACCGTCATGCAGGTGCCTGCCATCATTGGCGGCATTCTCGAAGGGCCGGTGGTGGGCGTCATTGTGGGCATGGTTTTCGGCCTCAACGCGCTGCTGCGCTTCTCAGGGCTGCCCATCTTCGCAGGGCAACCCGCGTGGATGCCCTTTGTCGTCCTTTTTCTGCCCCGCCTGCTGATTGGCGTTACAGCGTGGCTCACCTACGTTGGCTTGAAGCGCACGAATGAGATTTTTGCGCTGGGCGCAGCTGCGGTGGTGGGCACACTCACAAACACGGTGGTCGTCATTGGGCTGGGCATTCTCTTCGGGATCCTGCCCGTCGCCATCATCCCAACGGTCCTGCCGCAAGCGGCCTTTGAGTCGGTGGTGGCCGCTGTGCTCACCATTGCCGTTGTGGCGGCGTGGAAGAGCATTGACCGCGGCAAGGGTGGCTCCAGCGTCTAGAGTGATACCGGCGTGAAACCCACAGCCACGACCAGGTTCAACGCAAAGCAACAACGGAACACAGATAGCGGCGGAAACTGCAAGGTTAACTGCGGATATCTGTATGTATCCATACTTGTTCCGCCGTTCTCTGTGTTCCGTTGTTGCAGTTCTATTGGGATTGGAGTTTGCTGGTGAGTGATGCAAGCGGCACTGCGCCGCAAAGTGATCCGAACATTGTGGCCGTGGAGTGGGCGCTGATTGCCCACCCGGCTGTGCTGGAAGCGGCCGCGCTGGCGGGCACGGTGACTGCCGGCGCGCCCCTGCGCGTCTACATTGTGCTGCAGGATGGCGCCACCGGCGATGACGCGCTATGCGCCGCGCTGGCCGGCTGGGTTGAGCAGAATCTGGGCGACGCCGCCCCGCCGCTGGAATTCCTCTTTGTGGAGAGCCTGCCCAAGACACGCACGGGCAAGGTTGCGCGCTGGATGCTGGGCGAGCAAGGCGGCTGATGCAAAGCCGGGCAGAGACAACTTCGCACCGCAAAGCCTCGCGTACATGCCGCGAGGCTTTCGCTTGCGCCTCAACGCCGCCCGAATCCCTGCGCAACCTGCACGCGTTATGCTGATGGTTACCTTGCCAAACCCCAAAGCCGCTCGCACACCAGACTGGAGCCTGCCATGACTGAACCCCTACCTGCCGGCGTCGTCATCCTGGGCGCGCCGTCGCCCGCCGTGGATGCCGTGCTGACACCCGCTGCGCTGGCCTTTGTGGCCGACCTGCACCGCACCTTCAACCCGCGCCGCCTGGAACTGCGCGCCGCACGCGCCCGCCGCCAGGCCGCCATTGACAGTGGCGATATCCCCGTCTATCCCGCCGAAACCGAGCCTGTGCGCAATGCCACGTGGCAGGTGGCGCCCACACCGGCCGACCTCAACGACCGCCGCGTCGAGATTACCGGCCCCACCGAGCGCAAAATGATGATCAACGCGCTCAACTCGGGCGCAAAGGTCTTCATGGCCGACTTTGAGGATGCACTTTCGCCCACGTGGGAGAATGTCATCCAGGGACAGATCAACTGCTCGGATGCCATTCGCCGCACAATCGAATTCACCAACCCCGACGGGCGCGTCTATGCCCTCAACGATAGCGTGGCCACGCTGCTCGTGCGGCCGCGCGGCTGGCACCTCATCGAGAAGCACGTCACTGTGGACGGTGAAGAGATCAGCGCAAGCCTCTTTGATTTCGGACTCTATTTCTTCCGCAATGCGCATGAATTGCTGGCACGCGGCAGCGGCCCCTACTTCTACCTGCCCAAGCTGGAGGGGCGGCACGAGGCGCGCCTGTGGAACGATGTGTTCGTCCACGCGCAAAACGCGCTGGGCATTCCACAGGGTTCTGTGCGCGCCACCGTGCTGATTGAGACGATTCTGGGCGCGATGGAGATGGATGAAATCCTCTTTGAACTGCGCGACCACGCCTCAGGGCTCAATGCCGGGCGCTGGGATTACATCTTCAGCGTCATCAAGAAGTTCCGCAAGGTCGAGCGCTTCACACTGCCCGACCGTGCACAGGTCACAATGACCGTCCCCTTTATGCATGCCTATACCGAGCGCATGATCCAGATCTGTCACAAACGGGGCGCCCATGCCATCGGCGGCATGGCGGCCTTCATCCCCAACCGGCGCGACATGGTGGTGACTGAAAACGCGCTGGCACGCGTGCGCGAGGACAAGCAGCGCGAATCGGCCGCCGGCTGCGACGGCACGTGGGTGGCGCATCCCGATCTGGTGCCCACAGCGCTGGAGGTCTTCGATGCTGTGCTGGGCAGCCGCCCCAATCAAAAGGAGCGCCTGCGCCCCGAGGTGGATGTTCAGGATTACGAGTTGCTCAATGTGGAGATTGCGGGCGGCAGGGTGACGGAGGCGGGCGTGCGCGCCAACATCAACGTGGCGCTGCAATACCTCAACGCCTGGCTGGGAGGCAACGGCGCCGCGGCCATCAACAACCTCATGGAAGATGTGGCCACCGCCGAAATTTCGCGCTCGCAGCTCTGGCAGTGGATTCACCACGAGGCCGCGCTGGACGATGGCCGCCCTGTGACGGCCGCGCTCTACCGCAGCCTGCGCGACGAAGAACTCGCTCGGCTCGGCGGCTCCGGCGTTGAGAATTACGCCACCGCCGTGGCGCTCATGGATGAACTGGTGCTTGCGCCCGAATTCATCGAATTCCTGACGCTGATTGCGTACGACAAGCTGGATTGACAAGCGGGGGTCGGGGAAGCGAGGCTTCCGATTCTGGAAGCCTCGCTTCGTAAAACAGGAGACAATCATGCTCGTCGTGCACGTCTTTATTCAGGTCCATCCCAATGACATTGACGCCTTCAAGGCGGCCACCGAAGAGAATGCGCGCAACAGCGTGCAGGAGGCGGGCATTGCCCGCTTTGACATCCTGCAACAGGCGGATGACCCCACGCGCTTTGTGCTCAGCGAGGCTTATCGCTCAGTTGAAGCAACCGTCGCCCACAAAGAGACTGCGCATTACGCTACATGGCGCGACACCGTGGCCCCCATGATGGCAGTCCCCCGCACCAGCATGAAGTTCGCCAACATCCTGCCTCTTGACGCGGACTATTAGCCATGGACTCCGACACGCAGCCGTACACCCAGATCGACGCACGCCCGCTGCTGGCAATTACACAGGGCGATCCCGCAGGCGTTGGCCCCGAGATCATCATCAAGACGCTGCAGTCGCCCGCTATCTTTGCGCGCTGCCGCCCGCTGGTGATTGGCGACGCGCGCATCCTGACACGCGCAGCAGCCTGGCTGGGGCTGCCGCCGCCCATCTATGAGATTGTCGAGACTCCTGCCGAAGGCTGCTATGCGCCCGGCGCCATTACGCTTATTGAGCAGAATAACGCCGACCCCGACGTGATTGCGCCGGGCGTACTCTCGGCTGCGGCGGGCGATGCGGCTGTTGAATCGGTGTCGCTGGCGTGCGATTTGGCGTTGGCAGGCGACGTGGATGCCATCGTCACAACGCCGCTCAACAAGGAGGCCATGCGCCTTGCGGGCCACCCCTACGCGGGCCATACCGAGCTGCTGGCCGAGCGCACAGGCGCCGAGCGCGTGAGCATGCTGCTTGTGAGCGATGTGTTGCGCGTGGTGCATGTGAGCACGCACGTGCCCCTTGCCGAAGCCATCCGCCGTGTGACACCCGCGCGCGTTGAAGAGGTGATCAACCTGGCGGAGAATGCCTGCAATGCGTTGGGGATTGCCCACCCGCGCATTGCGGTTGCCGGGCTCAACCCCCACGCGGGCGAGAGCGGCCTCTTTGGCAGCGAAGACGCAACCCAAATTCGCCCGGCCATTGTGCGGGCTCGGGCGCGCGGCCTGAATGTCAGCGATCCCTTGCCGCCCGACACGGTCTTTCTGCGCGCCATGCGCGGCGAATTCGACATTGTCGTCGCCATGTACCATGATCAGGGGCACATCCCCATGAAGCTGCTGGCCTTTGAGAATGGCGTCAACGTAAGCATTGGCCTGCCCATCATCCGTACATCGGTGGACCACGGCACGGCCTTTGACATTGCGGGCACGGGCCGCGCCAACGAGGCAAGCCTGGTCGCTGCGATTGAGGTTGCCGTCAAAATGGTGCATGCCCAACGCCAGCCGTCTGCTTGATTTGCCCCGCCAGCTGCACCCTGCCCAGTCGTCACACTGAGGAGAATTGAAATTGAGTACAAGCCACACCCTCTATCGCCTGGCACTGCCCGCGCCTCTCACCGTGCTCACCAAGCACCCCACGGGCGGCGCACTGCGCTACCCCGACCCGCTGGAGACGGAGCCACTGGCCGATCTGATGCTCGACGCTTACCGCAGCAGCGCTGATTGCGCAGGCGCGAGCACCGACGACGCGCTTGTAGAGGTGGAGGGATTCTTTTCAGGCCGCGCGGGAGAGCCGCTGCTCACCTGCTCGTGGGTCTACGAGAACAATGGCGCGCTGCTCGCAGCCTGCCTGGTGCGGCTGCATGAGGGTGTGCCGCTGGTTGCCAATGTGCTCACCATGTCGCCGTGGAAGGGGCGCGGCCTTGGCTCCTTTCTGCTGCGCCAATCGCTGCTCAGCCTGCAGGATGCCAATTACGACGCAGTGCAGACGTTCATCAGTGACACCAATCACCCCACCAGAGATCTCTTCACCCACTTTGGCTTCGTGCCCGCCTAATCGCTTCACAATCGTCCATGTCTTTCAGCCCACACCTGCTTGTGGCAGACGACCTAACGGGCGCAGCCGATTGCGCCGCATACGCGCCTGCCCTTGGCCTGCGCGCCGCGATTTATCTGCACGCGCTGCCGCCTGTATGCGCAGATGATCTACAGGTCGTCTCGACAAACTCGCGCGCGCTGCGCACGCCCGATGCACGTTCCGCGTTGCTGAACAGTCTGACGGCGCGGGGCGACATTGCCGCCATGCGCTGCTTCAAGAAGATCGATTCGCAACTGCGCGGCAATGTAGGGGCGGAACTGGAGGCCATGCTGGAGCGTGTGGCCGCATCAGTCGCGCTTGTTTGCCCGGCGCTGCCCGCGCAGGGGCGCAGCGTGGTGGATGGGCGCATGGTCGGCACGCCATCGGGCGATGCACACGGTGGCACAGCAGTTGGGCAGCTTCTTGCCGCCCGAACCACGTTGCCACAGGCGCATATCCACCTCAAGGATGTGCGCAGGAGCCAGGCAACTTTGCACGCGGCATTGCAGGTGGCCTGCACGCAGGCGCGCCTTATCTGCGCCGACGCGCAAACTGATGGTGACCTTGACGCGCTGGTCGCGGCATGGCGGTCGGCCGTACCCAATGGGCTGCTCTGCGGCAGTGCCGGGCTGGCGGCGGCCTGGCTGCGCGCCATTGCGCCGCCCAATTTACCGCCACTGCGCCCGCTCGAATCCATACCGCCGGTGGATCTTGTGGTAGTGGGCAGCGCCAGCACCATGGCCCACGCGCAAATTGCCACTGCCGCCGCGCTGCCCAATGTGGCGGTTGTCGCGTTGACCAGTGACACGCTGCCGGCAATTGCAGCAGGCAAGCGCCCAATCCTCCACTTGCCCAGCGCTTCGCCGGCCCTTTCGCACGCGGCGCGCATGGCGGGTGCGCGCCGCCTCGCCAATGCTGCCTTCACCCACATGCAGCGCGCACCCGTGCAGCATGTGTTTGTGGTGGGCGGCGACACGGCGCAGGCGTTTGCAGCCCGCCTGGAGCTTACGCACCTGAATGTGCTGAACGCAGCCATGCCCGGCATGCCCACCTGCGCCGCGCCGCGTGCCAACGGCGCGCGGCTATGGATCACGCTTAAAGCGGGCAACCACGGCGACGCCGGCACACTGGCGCACCTCATGCAGGGTTGATATCAACAGCCACAACATCTTGACGCGAAGGCGCGAAGCCGCAAAGAAACGCAAGGAATACAACATCTCAGATCAATCTGGTTGTTGCTGTTCCTTTGCGTTTCTTCGCGCCTTCGCGTCGAGATGTTGGTTTTTGCTATATGTCGTAGTCTTTACACGATGAGCCGTTGCTGCGCAAGCGTGCGGCCCGTCTCCGTAAGCAGCAGCGCTCCGCTCTGTCGCCGCACGGTGCCCTTGCGCTCGGCGTAGCGCACCACCTGCTCGGCAAAGGTGGGCTGCCAGCGGATATGTTCCACAAGGTGGTCCACGCGGCTCTCCGTGGCGGCATCGGGGCCGCCCTCATGCTGCATGAGGTGAATCGTCAGCATCACCTGCGCGAACTCCCACTTTTGGCGTGCGTGACGGCGCATACGCGCCACCATCCCCCGCTGCGGCGCGGCCAAAAAGACCACCAGAAAGACAACGCCCGTCATTGTGGCCATGGCCCCGGCAATGTTCACATCCATCGCGCGCGCCAGCCAGTAGCCGCTGATGGCGCTGGCCACACCAATGCCCACAGCCAGCGCCATCATGCGCGGCAGCCGGTCGGTGAGCAGGTAGGCTGCGGCGGCAGGCGTCACCATCAGTGCCACAACGAGTATGGATCCCACCGCATCAAACGCGCCTACGGCGGTCACCGAGACGAGCGCCATCAGCCCGTAGTGAATGAGCGCGGGCGAGAAACCCATGGC
>DIAV01000187.1 GCA_002415895.1 Anaerolineales bacterium UBA5069
CCGAACCCACTGCCGAACCCACTGACGAGCCAACGGCAGCGCCAACACCGACGGCTACTGCCGTGGCAACCGCAGCGCCCACCAAAGCACCCACCGCAGCGCCCACAAAAGCGCCCACTGCAACAGCCGTGCCGGCGTTCATCAACGGGCTACCCACCATTGCCTGGGATGAACTGCCGCCCCAGGCATGGGACACAATTGAACTCATCGATCAGGGCGGCCCCTTCCCCTATGATCGCGACGGAGTTACCTTCCAAAACCGCGAAGGATTGCTGCCGCAGGAGCGCGGAGGCTTCTATAGCGAGTACACTGTGAAGACGCCAGGCTCCAGTGACCGCGGCGCGCGCCGTATCATCGAGGGTGACGATGGCGTCCTCTACTATACAGATGACCACTACGATTCGTTTAGTGTGGTGGTGCGCTAATGGATGACGCCTTGATGAATGGTTTTGCTGAATATGATGACAGTGCGTGCGGCCAATTCAGTGACGAGATCAACGGTGGGATCAACGTAATTTCAGTTGATGAGTTGACCATCCTCTTTGGTGAACTGGAACCGGGCATCTATCGCTATGCCGGGCGCGTAGGCAATACCGACCTGCAGCGCTGGGCCCAGGCGCGCGGCTGGCGCGCGTGGCAGATCAATGGCACAAGTATTGCCAACAAGTCCGCGTTTCTTTCAGCCCTCGAACGCGCCATGCAACTGCCCGCGTGGTTTGGCCGCAATTGGGATGCGTTGGACGAAAGCCTGCGCGACCTGGCCGGCCAGCGCGCCGACGGCTATCTGCTGATCTATGACTATCCCGCGCCGTTGGCCGAGGGCGACCCCGCCGCGTGGCGCATGGTGCTGGACATTCTGCGCGACGCCAGCGACTTCTGGCAGCAGCAGGGGCAGCTCTTCTACGTGCTGCTGCGCCACACACGCGGCCTGGCTCCCGAAATTCCGCTGTTGCGGTAGACGCGCTTCGTGCACCACGGCCTTTGCTCCCCCCTCCACTCTGTACATTCGGATTGGAAAGGCCAGGGGTGAGGCTGCCCGCTGCATAGGGCGCACGCACACTTTCCGGCCAGCCACTCGCGCCTGCCTATGCTAGACTATTCCCATGCACAGTGTGGATCCCATTGAAGTGACACCTCCCGTCGCTGCCGGTGTAACGCCCTATATCGAACGTCGCCGCGCCCCACAGTCAAGCGACAGCTGGCTGGCGCGCCAAGCGCGCCGCGTGGACCCGCGCGCGTGGAAGTATCTGCTGGTTGCCAGTGACGCGCTGCTGATTTTGGTGGCCTTCGTTCTTGCCTACTATCTGCGCT
The DNA here is from genome assembly GCA_002415895.1 of Anaerolineales bacterium UBA5069. Taxonomy (GTDB): domain Bacteria; phylum Chloroflexota; class Anaerolineae; order Caldilineales; family Caldilineaceae; genus UBA5069. Next base: position 1,312 of record DIAV01000187.1, read on the forward strand.
ACCAGTTGCAGTGGTTCCGCGCTGTCGATCCTGCCTACCAGGTTTCGTTGTGGACGTATGCGCCCTTTGCCGTGGCGCTGGTGGTTGTGGCGCTCGTCGCTTTTCGCCTCTCCGGCGTCTACCCTTATGTTTCGGGGCGCAGCGTGGTGGAGGAAACCTACAAAATTGCAACGGGCACCACTGTAGGCGTGGTGGTGCTGATTGTGACAAGCCTTGCCTTCAATCCTCTCTCCTACAGCCGCCTCATCTACCTCTACACTGCCGTTCTGGTGACGATTCTGCTCTCGCTCAGCCGGGGGCTGATCGCCATGGCGCGCGGCTACCTGCGCACCTATGGCATTGGTGTGCGCCACGTGCTGCTGATTGGCGTGGGCGACGTGGGGCGCATGGTCATGCGCACGATTGCGGCCCGCCCCGACCTTGACTATCAACTCGTGGGTTTTCTGGACGACAACCCCTCCAAGGGATCAACGGACATTGGCCCTTTTCGCGCGCTGGGGCCTGTGGAAAACTGTGCTGCTGTTCTCAATGAGGCGCCGGTGGACCATGTGATCATCTGCCTGCCCTGGCAGAGCCACCGCACCATCCAGCGCCTGCTGCATCTGTGCGAGAAAACAGGCGTGCGCGCTCAGGTTGTGCCGGACTTCTTCCAGATGACGCGCGACCAGTTCCAGGTGGAGGAACTTAACGGCATTCCGCTCATCAGCAAGCGTGCCGTTGCGATTACGGGTTGGAACTTCGTGCTCAAGCGCGTGAGCGACCTGCTGCTGGGTTCGCTGCTGGCGCTGCTCCTTGCCCCCATCATGCTTATCATCGCGCTTGCGATCAAGCTCGACACGCGCGGCAGCGTCATCTATGCGCAGCGGCGCGTAGGGCGCAACGGCAAGCTCTTCGACTGCTACAAGTTCCGTTCCATGGTGGATGGGGCCGACCAGATGGTGGAGTCGCTGGCGGGAATGAACGAGGCCAGCGGCCCTCTCTTCAAGGTGCGCGCCGACCCGCGCCGCACGCGCGTGGGCAGCTTTCTGCGCCGCTGGAGCCTGGACGAGCTGCCCCAGTTCTGGAATGTTATTCGTGGCGAAATGAGCATTGTGGGGCCGCGCCCCAACCTCCCTGCCGAAGTGGCCCAATATCAGGAGTGGCACAAGAAGCGGCTGCTGGTGAGCCCCGGTATTACCGGCCTCTGGCAGGTTTCGGGGCGCAGTGACCTGACCTTTGATGAGATGGTGCTGCTGGATGTGTACTACGTGGAAAACTGGAATGTCTTTTTCGACTTCAGCATCATGCTGCGCTCGCTGCCCGCCATCCTGCGCGCACGCGGGGCCTATTGAGGCAGGCGCGGCTGTGGACTGAATGGACGAAGTGGGCAGGTAACAGCAGATGGTAGCGTTGTCATCTGTGGCTGTTAGTAGCACTCTGTATGCAGCCGCTTGAACCGCCCTTTACGTCGCGACCCGGTGCGCAGTTTCCACGTATGCATCTCCACGCGTTACACTCGGCGCAGCAGCTATCATTGATTCATTGAATTTTGACACAACACGCTGAGGCATTATTCGTGGCTGACCCGCGCACCGCGCCGGTGCAACGCATCCTAATCCTCATGAGCATGACCGGCGGCGGTCATCGTGCCAGCGCGCTTGCGCTCAAGGCGGGCTTTGAGCATGAGTATCCCGGCCGCTTTGCCATTGACATTGTCGACATCCTCACCGAGCACACCTTCTGGCCGCTCAACCACTCACCGCAAATCTACTCGCTCATTGCCACAGAAGCGCCGTGGCTGTGGGGCGTTGCCTACTCTACGGAACTGACGCCCACGCTAACGCGCAGCGCCGTGCGGCTGGCGGGCAAGCTGGCGCAGGGACATATTAGCGCCGCCCTTGATCATTACAGGCCGGACCTCGTGATTTCCGTGCATCCACTTGCACAGGAGATTACGCTGCACGTGCTGGCGCGCCGCCCTGCGCGCAGCCCCTTTGTCACCGTTGTTACAGACCTTGCATCCGTGCACCCGCTCTGGCTGACGCCGCGCGTGGATGCTCTCTATTTGGCCAGCGAGGAAGCGCTGGCGGCGGCGCGCGCCGCCGGCGTGCCGCCCACGCGCACGCACCTGCTGGGGCTGCCGATTCGCCCCGCCTTTGCCGAGCCACCCACACTGTCGCGCGCCGCCCTGCGCAGCCAACTGGGCATGGACCCGGAACTCCCGGCCGTCATCCTCATGGGGGGTGGTGATGGCGTGGGGCCGGTGCAGGCCATTGCCACAGCGGCAGACAAGGCCTTTGCTGCGCAGCGTGTGAAAGCGCAAATTGTCGTCATCTGCGGGCGCAATGAGGGGCTGCGCAGCCGCCTTGCCGCGCGCACCTGGTCCAACCCCGCGCACATTCTTGGCTTTGTGGAAAATGTGCCCGATTGGATGCACGCGTGCGACGCGATTGTAACCAAGGCCGGGCCAGGCACAATTGCAGAGGCCTGCGTCTGCGGCCTGCCAATTCTGCTCAGCGGCTTCATCCCGGGCCAGGAGGAAGGTAACGTGACCTACGTCGTGGGCCACGGTGCGGGTGCGCTGGAGGTGAATCCCGAAGCAATTGGGCGCACGCTGGCGCATTGGTTTGGCAAGGGCAGCCCCGAGCGGCTGCGCATGGCAAAACGCGCCAGGGCGCTGGGCCGCCCTCATGCCACGGCCGACATTGTGCAGTCCGTAATGCGGCTGATGGATGAGTGGGACAAGTAAGCAACACANNTGTGTTGCTTACTTGGAGTCGTCGGCGGCTGCCATCACAATCTGCGGGAAGCGGCTGCGGTCGAATTCGTGCAGGCGCTGCGGGCCCAGCGCGACAAGCTCGGCATGGATAGCCTCGGCGGCGCTGCGTAAGGCTGCAATGTCAATCCCCTGGCACACGGGCGGCAGATTGCGCAGGCGCGGCAGCCCGCGCCGCAACAGCTTCAGCGCACCCGTCCAGTTGTTGCGCTCAATGTGCAGCAGCGCCACCCCCACTTGCAGAATCCCCTGATACATTTCGCGCACAGGGCGCGCCTCGGCCAGCCACGCGTGCTCAAAATGCTCATGCTGGTCAAAGTATGCGCCGCGGTTAAAGGCCGCCACGCCCAAACGCGCGGCTGCAGGCAGGGGCGCGTCCCATCCCTCGGGGTAGACAACGGCGGGCGCGATCGCGCGGGCGACAAGGGCGGGCAACTCGGCCAGCAGGCGGCTGCGCGCCCACGCGTGATCAGCGCCGGCGGCGCGCGCCGCGCGCAGGGCGGGCGCGTCCACATGCGCGCCAAAGGCATATACTGGCAGGGCGCGAGTGGTGGGGCGCAGCTTCAGGCGGCGCAGGGCCGCTGCCCAATCACCGGGCGCGGCGAGGTCAACCAGCGCCAGCACAGGGAAGTGACGGTCCACCGCCTGCACAAGCGCATCGGCTGTGTCGACCAGCAGCGGCGCGCCGCCCTGGGTGCGGATCACATGGGCAAAATGGGGCGCGAAAAAAAGGTCGGCCAGTAGCGCCACCACGGCAGGGCGGGCAGGCTCCGGTGCGGGCGGCGCGCCCTCGGGCAAGGGGGGAGACGCAAGCGGCAGTTCAGGCAATGGCTCAGGCGGTTGCTCAGCCACGGCGGCCCCTAAATAACCTTCACCACCACATTCTCTTTGGTCCAAAGCTGCTCGAGCTGATAATGATTGCGCATCTCCTCGGTAAAGAGGTGAACAATCACATCACCGTAGTCGAGCACGGCCCAGCCGCCGCCCCCGGTCTCCACGCCTTCCAGCGTCAGCGGGCGCAGATTCTGGTGCAGACGCAGCTTTTCAAGCAACTCGTCCTCAATCGCTTTGGCCTGGCGCAGGGTGTCCACGGTGGCGATGAGGAAGTAGCGCGTCAGCGTTGTCATTTCATGCACATCCAGCAGCACAATATTGGATGCCTGCTTGTCTTCCACAATCTCCAACATCTGGCGGGCCAGTGAAATACTATCCAAGTTATCCAGAAGGTCCATCCTTTCCCCGGCAGCACCGGGAGCGTTCACGCGCAATGTCAGGCGGGCGCGGCCATTGCCAAGGCTGAATCACCGCGCATATTGACGCACCACTATATCACAAGCGCAGCGCGCGCTTTGATTGACAACGTTGCTGTTAGCGAAATGTATCCATTGCCGCAGGGCGCTGGATGGCGGTTGCGGGGGCATGGGGTGCTGCCGGCAGGGAATAGCCGCGCACAATCACTGCGGGTCTCCCCTCGTTGCTTTGCCCCATGATCAGGCTGGCGGCGGCGGCGAGTTCGTCGGCAATGCACTCTTCGCTTGCGTGCAGCGTATAGCCAAAGAGATCGCGCAGGCCGCGTTGATCCCACACGGGCGGCAGGCCCGCGCAGCCAATCGCCACGCCCACCGTGCCAATGCGCCAGGCGCGCCCGTGGCTGTCGTTGATGATGACCGCGGGGGCCACGCCCGTCAGCGCCTCAATTGAGGCACGCAGCGCCGCTGCGCTGGCGTCGGCATCCCACGGCAGCAGCGCAAGCGTTTCGCCGGTTTGCCCAGCGTTACCCTGGTCAATGTTGCTGCGATCTACACCTGCATTGGCGCAAACCCAGCCATTGCGCTGCTCCACCACCAGCAGCCCGCGCCGGGCGCGCAGCACGCTGTTGCTTTCATTCAGCACCACCTGCACCACGCGCGGGTCGCGATCAACCACGGCGGCAAGACGCAATGCCTCTGCATCCGGCTGCACGTCATCCAGATGGACAAAGCGCCCCTCGGCCTTGCTGACGATCTTCTGCGCCACGACGAGCACATCGCCGGGCAGGAAGCGCTCATGGCCAGCGGCAAGGGCCTCGACGAGGAGTGCGGCGAGATCATCGCCCGGCTGCACGAGCGGCACGGCGGAAATGGGAAAGAGGGAGACGGGCGCGGTCGCGGACATGAATTGCCTTCCAAAGTGTGACCGGCAGGGAACGTACAGCAACATCTCAACGCAAGGGATGAGCAACAAGTCGATTAACACCGCGCCGTTGCTTTTCCTTTGCGTTGAGATGTTGCTGTGGCTGTCGGCTTTATTGCGGCGTTGAACATGAATTATGTGTTGTCGCGGTTTGCGCCATGCCGGACCCAGCGCGTTATGACTATGGGGCGCGCAGGCGCGCGGCGAGGATCGCCTCAAGTACGCCGCCGCCAATCGCCAGCGCCTTCTCGGAGACTGTAAAGCAATATGCCCGCTCGGCGCGCGCGTCCACATCACCAATCTTCATGCCGGCCGCCACCACAACTGTGGGATGAATCATACCACGCACCATGCCCGCAAAGGGCGCGTAAATCGCAATGGCGGGGGGTGTCTCACCTGCGGCGTCCGGTGTGGGCAGGAGTGTGGCGATGAGGTCGCCATCGGCCACCGCGTCGCCAATGGCAACAAGGGGCTGAACCGTACCTGCGGCGGGCGCGCGCACAACGCGCTCGGCCCCCCGTCCCGCCATCATGCCGGGCGTGCCGGTGTTCGGCTCGGCGGCCCCCTGCCAGATGACGCGCCCCAGCCAATGGCCGCGGTTCGTCTCAATCACGGCATGACAATCGACCCCGGCCGTGAAGCCAGGCCCCAGCGCAAGCACCAGCGGGGCATCGTCAATGCGTGTGCCCGTGTTGCGCTTGGCAAGGGTGGCATCGACCAGCACGGCGGGGGCCAGCGTGTGCAGATCGGCGGGTGCCGGCTCCACAAGTACAGGTGCAATGCCCTGTGCCGCCAGCGCCTGCGCTTCTGCAACGGTTGCGCGCACCGCTCTCATCTCCTCCACCTGGCACGCACCATCAAAGACGGCCTGCGCAAAGGCCACAGTGCGGCGCACGGCCAGCGGGCGCGCCAGCTCGCTCAGGATGACGGGAAAGCCGCAGCGCATGAGGCGCAGCGCAACGCCTGTTGCCAGGTCGCCTGCGCCTTTGATAAGGATTGGTGGTTGCATGGCGTGTTAAGTGGTAAATGATAAGTGGGTGATTGGGTGATTGGGTGATTGGGTGATTGGTAAATGGTAGTTTCTCGACTCACGTAAACGATCAACCAATCAACCATTTACCACTTACCACTTACCACTTACCATTTACCCATCAAGCCCCGCCGTTACCCACTCTTCCCAGCGGCGGACGTACGCCTGCTGCTCGCTCGTTTCGGGCGAGCGGCGCCCCGCTTTGGGCGTAGAGTCGATCCCTGCCTGGATGAAGGCCAGCGCCTCATCGGCGGGCACGCCGTGGCGCACCATCCAGCAGCCAATTACGGTGCCTGTGCGCCCAATGCCGCCCCAGCAATGGACGTAAACCGTGCGCCCGGCCTCCAGGTCGGCATCAAGATTGTCGAGAATGATGGTCATCAATTCGGGGGTGGGCACACCGAGATCCAAAATCTGGAAGGCGCGATGCTGGGTTTCCATCTCCAGTGCGGCGCTTTCGTCGGCCAGCAGGGCGGCATAGGGCAGCAGCGGATCATAGGGTGTTGTCAGGTTGTAGAAGGTGTCTACACCGGCATTGAGAAAGGCGCGCAGCTTGCGGCGAGCGGTCTCCTCGGTGGCGGCGGCAGGGTACTCACCGGCAAGCAGAGCGCCCGGTGCCACCCAATAGGACGCGGGAATGGGGCGGGGTGTCTCATCGTGCTCAAAATCCATGATCGTCTCCTTACCTGTGCGCAATGCAGTTGCACACAGCCATTATGCCAAAGTGTTACGACAGGCGCACCCCATCTCAACGCAAAGGACAGCAACAATAGAACGCAGATAACGGCCGAACAAGCAGGGATAAACTCGGATATCCGCAGTTGTCCCTGTCGTTTCCGCCCTCATCTCTGTTCTGTCGTTATAGCTCTTTGCGTTTCTTTGCGCTCCTTTGCGGCTTTGCAGTGAGATGTTCTTTTCTGTGCCGGTATCACTTTAGGCGCTGCCGCTGCGCTTTACGTGATAGGCGGAGGTGTCGTGCAGTTGCACAGCCTCGGGCGGCAGATGCGCAATGTCATTCACCGTGACCGCCGTCCAAGTCTCGCCGCTGCCGCGCAGGATGGCAATTGCGCAGTTGTGCGGCTCCCAAAGCTGCCACTCGGCGGGACCGTTGCCCAGCCACGCAGCCAGCACATTGCAGATATAGCCGCCATGCGTGACTAGCAAAAGTGTCTCGCCGGCGTGCAAAGCGGTGAGGCGGCGCGTGGCCTCTACGGCGCGCTGCCCAAATGAGGCCGGCGATTCGCCGTTGGGGGGTGCGAAGTTGGCATCAACGGCCCAGGTGGCCCACAGATTTTCGGTGGCAGCCAGATCGGCCATGCTGCGGCCCTCCCAGTCGCCCAGTTCGAACTCGCGCAAACCGTCGTCGATGGTTGGCTCCATGCCGATAGCCTGGGCAATGGCGGCGGCGGTGGTTTGCGCGCGCCGCAGTGGCGAGACATAGAAGGCATCGATGCCGCCCACTTCAGGCGCGAGTGTGGCGAAGCGCGCGCCTGTGGCGGCCACTTGCACGCGCCCGCGTGGCGTCAGCGGCGCATCCAGCGAGCCGTGCCAGACGGCGTTCACATTGGCTTCGGTTTCCGCATGGCGGACGAGGATGAGAGTCGTGAGTGACATGGGCGTTGAGTGGGTGATTGAATGGTGGGTGGTAAGTGGCAATTGGTAATCGGTAAGTGGTGCATCCGGCAAATGCGCCGCTACGCAAGCCCGCGCATGTGCCGGACACACCATTTACCACTTACCAATCAATTGTCTCCGGCTTGCGTTGACACCACATTCCCCACATGCTACACTTGCGCCACGATGCAAACAAACAGAGTCGTGCACGCGTTTGAACAGAGGATGCGCTCCACGGAGAGGTTGTAGCCGCTCTGGGCCTTTGCGCGCGTGTTTTGTTGTCCCTGCAAAGTCCTCCGGCGGAGGGCTTTTTTTGTTTGCCATAAAGCAGCGCCACGTGCGCTCCATCCAAACAGAATGCGCTTCATATGACTCCTGAGACAATCTACCGCGCCGGTATTGCCGGCGCTACAGGCTACACCGGCCTGGCGCTGGTGCAACTCATCCAGCGGCACCCACGGTTGAGCATCGGCTGGCTGACGAGCGAGAACAGCGCGGGCAAGTGCTTCAATGATGTCCACGCCGTACCCTGGGCAATTCCTCTAATCCCGCTGCAGGATGCCTATGCGCGCGCGCGCGATGTCGATGTTGTCTTTCTCTGCCTGCCCCACGGCGAATCACTGGAGGCAGCGCGCCGCTTTGCCCAGGCAGGCGTGCGCGTGATTGACCTCAGCGCCGATTTCCGCCTTGACACGCCCGAGGCCTACGCAACGTGGTACGGCCATACCCACGCCGACCCGGCGCTGCTGGCACGCTTCGTCTACGGGTTGTGCGAGATCAACCGCGAGCAGATACGGGGCGCACAACTGATTGCCAACCCCGGTTGCTATCCCAGCTCGGTGAATCTGGGGCTTTATCCGCTGGCCGAGGCCGGCGTGCTCGGCCGGCGCGTGGTCGTGGACAGCAAGAGCGGCATCAGCGGTGCGGGGCGGTCGAGCAAATTGCTCTATCAATTTGTGGAATCCAACGAGAACCTGACGCCCTATAATTTAGGATATCGCCACCGCCACATTGCCGAGATGGAGCTCGTGCTCAACGGTTCCACACAAGCGGGGCAGGGGGAGGGCGCGCATCGTTTCAGCTTCAATCCCCACCTGCTGCCTGTGAATCAGGGCATTCTGAGCACAATGTACGTGAGCGTGACAGGCGGCATGACAGAGCAGCAGGTGCGCCAGCTTTACGCTGAACGGTATACCGGCGAGCCCTTCATCCACGTGCTGCCGGCCGGGCAACAGGCCACCCTGCGCCATGTAACAGGCACAAATCGTTGCGCCATCAGCATCACCCCGGAAGATCCGCACAACCCGAACGGGTCTGACTATGTGATTGTGGCCTGCATCGACAATATCATCAAAGGGGCGAGCGGGCAGGCGCTGCAGAATTTCAACATTGCGGCGGGCATTGACGAGACGGCGGGGCTGCTGTAGCGGCGAGCGCCGGTGGCGCGCTATAATTTGGACGCAATCACGTTGCAGTCATAGCAGGCGAGAGCGCAGATGATGGACGAGACCCACGAAAGCATAGCAGCACCGACAATGCCCTACGTTGTGGTCATCAAGGTGGGGGGCAATGAACTGGACGACCCTGCCTTTCTCTTTGGGCTGGCGCAGGCAGTGCGCGCTGTGCTGGATGATGGCCACTTCCCCGTGATTGTGCATGGCGGCGGCAAAGCCGTCACCGAGTACCAGACCAAACTGGGGCTTTCGGAGCAGCGCATTGAGGGCTTGCGTGTGACAGATGACGCGAGCATGGAACTGGCCGAAATGGTGCTCAGTGGCCTCATGAACAAGCGCATCGTGCGTGCGCTCGTTGGCCAAGGCATTCGCGCTGCCGGGATCAGCGGCGTAGACGACGGCACGATCTATGTAGAGAAGATGTGGCACCCGCTGGGCGACCTGGGGCGCGTGGGTGATGTGCGCGACGTGGACACCTATCTGCTCAACACGTTGATCGCTGCGCGCATTGTGCCGGTGGTTTCGCCCATCAGCTTTGGCGCGCTGGATGCGGAGAGCTACAACGTAAATGCCGACCATGCCGCCACGGCGCTGGCCGCCAAGTTGGGCGCAATCAGACTAATCTTTGTGAGCAATGTGCCGGGGATCCTGGTGGCGGGGCGCGTTGTGCGCGCTGTGACGGCGGGGCAGGCAGAGGCATGGATCAACGAGGGCATTATCAGCGGCGGCATGATCCCCAAGGTGCGCAGCGCGCTGGAGGCTGTTCGCGGTGGTGTGGCGCAGGCGGTGATCACCAACCTCGCCGGCGTGCAGGAAGGCGGCGGCACGGGCGTCCTGGGCGGGTGATTGGCAATGATCAATGATTACGAAGAAACACCTGGAGGGATGGATGGACGCACAGCGTGTGATGGACCTGGAGCAGGAGTATGTCCTGGGCGTCTATGGGCGCGCGCCCTTTGTGCTGGAGCGGGGCGACGGTTGCACCCTCTATGACACAACCGGCAAGGGGTACTTGGACTGTGTGGCGGGCATTGCCGTCAATGCATTGGGCTACAACGATGCGGGCATTAACGACGCGCTGGCACAGGCGGCGGCCAGCGGCATGTGGCACACGAGCAATCTCTACCACACCGCCCCCCATGCCCAGTTGGCGCAAATGCTGTGCGCAGGCTCCTTTGCCGACAAAGTGCACTTCAGCAACAGCGGGGCCGAGGCCAACGAGGGCGCGTTCAAGTTCGCCCGTCGCTATGCGCGCGCCCAGGG
>DIAV01000252.1 GCA_002415895.1 Anaerolineales bacterium UBA5069
CATCATCCGGCGCGTCCATATGCATAGCCATGGCCAGCAGGGCGCGCCCGTAGTTGTCAAGGCGCTCGCGCACATCGTAGAGCGTGCTCATGCGCCCGGGGTCGGCCTGGCCCATGTCGGCCAGCACGAAGTGCACAAAGGCCATCTGGTTCAGTTCCCAGTTGTCGGCTGTCGCCACGTCTGTGGGGGCAACGAACTGGGCATCGAGGTAGTTGACGGCGCGGTCAAGCGCCGTTTGCGGCACGGCGAAGTCCATGGCCGCAGCGCTCTCCAGCCCCCACAGCACGTAGGCAGAGATGAAGGGGTTGCTCACTTCATTGGGCCAGTAGCCCCAGCCACCATCCAGGTTTTGGCGGTTGACGAGAGTCTGCACGCCAGCGCCCATTTGATAGGCCAGTTTGGTCTCCAGATTCGTATCTTCAACGCCCAGGATTTGCAGCGCCCGCACGGTGAAGAGATTCGGCAGGAAGCGGCTCACGGTTTGCTCGTTGCACTCGTAGGGGAAGTGCTCGAGGTAGCTCAGCCCTTCGATCATGCCCGCGGCAAGGCTTGGCTCAATCTGGACAAGCAGCGCACCATCATCTGTGGCTTCGGCAGGCACGAGGATGGATTCGGTGGCGACGAGGCCTTCCACCTGGCCCGAGGTGGAGACCACTTCGGGTGTTTGGTAGCGGTTGACCGGCACGGCAATACGCACGGCGTCGTTCAGTCCGCCGCCTTCGGCTGCCATTGTCACGGTGACAACATCCGTGTCGCTGCCGATTGTCACAGGGAAGTCGAAGGTGGTGGTTGCGCCGGCGGCGAGGTCGAGCGCTTCGCTCCCGCCCGCGCCTTGTGCGCTGTCGGCTGATGCGCCTTCAATGGCAAAGGTGAATGAGCCACCCTCGATGGCGCTGTCGGCCGTATTGACAACCGCCGCACCAATCTGCGCATGGTCGCCCGCCGTGAAGAAGCGCGGCAGCAGCGGTCGCACCTGCAACGCCTTGGTCACGACGAGGTCAAAGGTCTTTTCACCGACGAGTGTCTCATTGGTGACGGCGCGCGCCATCAAGCGCCATGTGGTGAGATTGTCGGGCATGTCAAGCGCGAAGGTGATGACGCCGTTGGCATCGCTCACGAGGTCGGCGCGCCAGAAGGCGGTATCGGGGAAGTCTTCGCGCACGTCAAGCAGCCCCATGCCATCGCCGCCACCACCACCCTTGGCGCCATCGCTCAACTGCTGCGAGACGCGATCACGGTTGATGATGAGCGTTGCGCCCGTGGTGACGCCGAGAGGTCGCTGCTGCCAGAAGATGCTGAGCAGCGAACTTGTGTAGTCCTGTGCCAGGCTGAGCAGGGCCTTGTCGATAATGGCTACGCTGACTTCGGCATTGGGCACGGGTTCGCCCGCGTCGTTGCGTACGGTCAGGGTCCATGTGATTGGATCACCGGGTGCGGCCACTGGGTTCTCGTCACCGACGCTTGTGCTCACTGCAATTGCCAGCGCCTTGGAGGCGGTGTCCACGTTCAGTTGCACGAGGCCCACGCGGATGGCCGGTGTGGGGTTGGCCTCGTCAATGCCTTTGACGAGCACAACACTCACGAAGAAGTTGGGGATTTGCGCGTCTGTAATCGGCACCTCGAGCGTGGGGCTGCCGCCGCGCAATGTGATCACCTGCGCCTCGTCCACGCCCGAGCGCTCGTAGGTGATTAGTGCTGTGACATCGCCCTCAAAGGGGTTGGGGACGAGGATGCGGGCCGTGTCACCAGGTCTATAGCCCTTCTTGTCGGCCACAAGCTGGATGCGGTCGTTGTTGTCGCGCCGCCACGCTGTGGTTCCGGTTGGGTCCGCATCACTCACCCAGACAAAGACGGCGCTGCTCATCTCGTTGCCGGCGCTGTCCACGCCCTGGGCAACGATCTGGTACTGGCCCCCCTTGGCGGGCGTCCATGTGAAGGTGGCCTCGCCCTGTTGGCCGGTGCGCACGCGATCTGTAGAGACGGGCACGCGCTCGACGCTGGTCGTCCAGACAAAGCGGCCGTCGGCGCTCTTCTCCTGCACGCTGTTCCAGCGGTACTCGTAGGCGGTGACGTCGAGATCCACACCGCCCACGGGCTTGCCTGTGGGGGCCACGGTGACAAGATCGACGATGCTGTCGCTGCCTGCTTCATTCACGTAGGATTGCGGGCTGAGGCCGATGTAGAAATCACCCCTGTGGATGGGGATGGCAACAAAGCCATTAACGAACTGATTGGTGGGGCTTTGCACGGTGACATCCACAGTCCAAAGCTGGCTCTGGCGCGCGCCCGCGAGGTCGGCAGGCAGGCTGAGCGTGAAGGAGCCGTCGGCATTGGTTGTGCCTTCGCCTTCTTTGACCAGGCCATTGAAGAAGGAGCCGGCGTAGGGGTCAAAGGTTTCCTGCTCCGGGTCAAAGGGTTCGAAGGAGTACCAGCGGTCCTCGGGGGCGTCCTCCCAGGCAAAGTAGTAGGGCTGTGCGATGACGCGCCAGGTGACTGGCGCGTTGCCCAACGCGCCGCCGCTAAAGTAGTCGGCCTGCACGGTGACACTGATTGTGTCGCCCTGCACATAGTCGGGCTGCGCAGGTGTCAGCGCCAGCTCAAACTCGGGCTTGCGGTAGGAGGCCACCTGAAAGCCTGTACCTGCGTAGATGGTGAGGTTCTCGTTGATGTAGCGAGTGGCCGAGAGGTAGTAGTAGCCGGATCCCGCATCAGGAGCCAGATCAAAGGAGCCGTTGAGCGTGCCGTTCTCGCTGAAGTCGGCGAGCTGCTGGTAAATGGTGTCGCCGCGTTCATTGGTCACGGTAATGGTCATCGCCTGGCTTGGATCGGGCAGCACATAGCCGTTGTTAACAAGCTGGCGGACGATGCCTCTCCAGTACACCGTTTGGCCTGGTCGGTAGATGGGGCGCTCGGTGTAGAAGACTGTCTGCCACGGCTCAAGCGCATAGCCACCGCTAACGTTGAAGTCCCACGAGGCGACGCCGCTGTTCCAGTCAGAGGATGCAATGGCGAAGTTATCGTCGCCCGGCGCGCCCACGGTGGCGAAGACGGGCAGCCATTGTGATTCGGTTGTCTGCGTGAACACCGTGCGCGCGATGCCGTCGCCGTCGCTTGCTGCGGTGACAGCCGTTCCGCCGGCGCTCTGGAAGGTCACTTCCTGGCCGGCGACGGGCGTACCGCTGGCAATGTCAGTCACCCATGCCAGGCTGTCGCTACCGAGGCTCTTCTTGATGACGATGTTATGCTCGCTGATGACAATCACGTTGAGCGAATACGCAGGGGCATTCTGTCCCGAATTTGGATCCACGGGCTGCGCTGGCAACGGTGTGCGCAGGAGGTAGATGCCGGGCGCGAGCGGATTGCCTGCCCCGTCTTCAGGGCTGTCATCCAGCGTGATGATCGTCTGGTACGATTCGTTGCGATGCTCGTTGGCTGGATAGGCGCGTGTCCACACCAGCTCGTTACCCATGGCCACGGGGTTGTAATTCTGCCACGCTTCCCAGGCGTTGGCGCCGCCGAAGGTATCGACGTAATCACGCACCGGCAGCTTGAAGAGTGACATTTCCAGCGCGTCCACATTGCGATAGAAGACGCTCACATAGGTGGATGTTATTGGGGTGAACTGCGTGACGTTCTCCAGCGCCACGCGCACAAAGGACGTGTAGTCGCCGGTCGTGTAGCGCAGCGTGTAATCCTCGCCCATTGTATTGCCGTAGATGTCCTGCGCACTGCCGCCAATGGTGACCGTGTACTCGGTATTGGGCTGCCTGTTCCACTCGAGCGTCAACTGGCCGTCCCACTCGTTGTAGTAGGAGTAGACCGTTGTGGTGGTGAGCATGGGGCTAATGCTGATGGCATCGAGCAATGTGGTGCCGCTCATGGTGGACGCAAAGCGTATGGTCACCTGCTGTTCGGGGCTTACACCCACCGCGCCATCTGTGGGCAGCGTGGTCGTGACGCTGGGCAGCGGCACAACGCCGAATGTGCGGCTCAGTGCGTCGCGCAGCGTGCCCAGCCGGCTGGCGGGCATGGCGCTGGCATCCAGGTAAATTTCATATTGCCCACCAAAGGTAAGGCTTGCAGTTGGCGTGTAGGTGAGCGACGTGGAGGCATCATTCCACGTGAATTGGCCGTCGACGGCACCCGCGTCGGGGCCGGTGAGTGAAAAGGCCGCCTCAGTGGATGCGTGGTCCATGGGCTGGCTGAAGCTCAAGAGCACGGCGGCATCCGGCGGGACACTTGTGCCCACGGGCTGCACGTCGGTGACGATTGGTTCGGCCGTGCTAAAGCTGAAGGAAAACGCGTCTGCCATCATCTCGCCGGTGATTGCTTCCAGCGGATTGACAGTGACCGTGTACTCGGTCGCGCCTGCATAACCAGTGGCGGGCGTAAACTGGTAGATTGAGGTGGTGAGCCACTGGCCTGTACCCGCCAGCGGCGGGTCAAGGGTGAGCGGCTGCGGCAGATCCGCCTGTGCCGCGCCACCGGTCAGGGGCACAACCGGGTGGTTGAAGGAGATGACAATCTGTCCCGCGACATCGACCTCGGTGGCGCCGTCGCTGGGCTGCGTTGAGGTGACGGCCAGGGGCGTTGCGCCGAGGAGGGAAAGCTCCACCTGGCGCACAGGCGCGTCGGCGGGCGGCGGGTTGTCGGGCGTGCCGCCGAGAGAAAGGTCGTAGCGCAGGGTGTAGCGCACGCCGGCATCAGGCGTGGCTGTGGGCGCGAAGGTGACGGCGGTGTCGTACACCGCCCAATCACCGGCGAGCGCAGGGGTCACGCTGTAGTTGGCAATGCCCGCGCTGCGGTCAAAAGTCCAGGTAACGGTTTGGCCGTTCCAGGCTTCGCCGGCAGCGGGCGCGACACTGATGAGGGCGGGCGGTGCGGCAAAGGGATCTGCAGCGTTATCCTGTGCAAAGGCGGGTGCGGGCATGGCTGAAAGCAACATGCTCAAAATAATGGCAAAGGTTATGAATCTCCAGCCACGGCTGTGTGTGTTTAGGGGCTGGCGTCGAGTGTGCTGTTGCATGGGTCCCTCCCTGGTGCTGCTGAATTACGACATATAGCAAATTTACAAATAACGGATATGCAAAAGGTTGTTGTAGCGTGCGTAAGGATGCTAAGGGGTTAGCGGCGCGCCGTTGCGGGCGACGCTGGATTCGCTGTGTGTGTAATCCTCCACAACCACCAGCGCATCGCCACTGCGCTCGATGGGCGAGGTGGCAGTGCGTTTGCCTTCCATGTGAAAGTGCCACGCACCGCTCTGCAGGGGCCACCAGCCGCTCACCGTAGCGCGATTGGCGCTTTCTGCTACGGTGTAGCTGCCTCCGGGGCCGGTTGCCACAATGCGCAGTTCGGCCCAGGGCCGGCTATCGGCAACCACGCCGCCCGCGGCAATGCGCTGGCTGTCGCGTGCGACACCTGGATAGATACGATACGCTGTATTGGAGGCGGGGTCGCGCAGGGCGAGGGGCGCTGCACTGGCTGCGTCTGCCTCACCCAAGGTCGGCTCTGGCAGTGGGCTGTGCGGCGCGTCGTGCTGCGCCAGCGTGGCCGGGGGCAGGAGCGCAATGCCCTGACCGACCATCCAATCATGGTATTGGGCGGGCAGCGCCCAATAGACGCGCTCTGCCACACGGTTGGCGGGCGTGGCGCTGGTGGCGCGCAGCCCTGTGGCGCGATCGATGGTTACACGCTGAAACTGCGTGTCAGGCTGGGTGGGCTCGCTGCCGGCGCGAAAGTACTCCACGCGTGTGCGCGGGCAATCGGCCGTGGCGAGCATGCCGCTGGGGGCGCAGATGGAAACATCAACAATGCCGGGGGGCCGCACGAAGGGCGCTGGGGTAGTTGTATGGGCTGCACGCATGAGATCGCGCCAGATTGGCCCTGCGCCATCAATACCGCTCACGTCTAGCATGGGCGTGTTATCGGCGTTGCCCACCCAAACGCCCACCACGCGCGTTGTGGAGTAGCCCAGTGTCCAGTTGTCGCGCCAATCGGTGGTTGTGCCTGTCTTGGCGGCGGCGGGGAAAGGCAGGCTGAGCACGGAATTGCCGCCAAATGCGGGCATGCGCGCAATGTCATCGTCAAGTATATCGGTGAGCAACCAGGCTGTTTGGGGGTCAATCACGTGCGCGCCGGGTGCAGGCTGTGGCGCTGTAAAGATGCGTTTCGTAACGTTCGCACCGTCGGTCTCGTCAATCGCAAGGATGGCGCGCGGGTCGAGGCGGCGGCCATCATCGAGCATGCCATAGGCGGCGGTGAGCTCGAGCAAGCGGACTTCGCCGCCGCCCAGCGTGAGCGCGAGGCCGAAATCGCCTGTGAAGCTGCTGATGCCCGCTTCTCCGGCAATGCGCTTGAGCGTGGCGACGCCAAGGCGATCCATCACACTGACGGCGGGCACGTTGAAGGAGTTCGCCAGCGCCTCGCGCACGCTCACAGGGCCGTGGGCACGTCTGTCATAGTTGACGGGCGTGTAGGGCATGCGCGCGCCATCCACATTCGTGGCGTAGAAGGTGGTTGGCAGGTCGGCAATGATGGTGGCAGGCGTCAGCGCAGGCACACCGGCGGCGGCGCTCCACGCGGGGTCCAGCGCGGCGGCGTAGGTGAGTGGCTTGATGGCGCTGCCCGGCTGGCGCATACTTAGCGCGGCGTTTACGTTGCCCTGAATGGAGGCATCAAAGTAGTCCGGGCTGCCGACCATGGTGAGGATGTCGCCCGTGTGGCTGTCGAGCACGACGGCAGCGGCGTTGTCCACGCGCCGATTGGGGTCGGTGGTGGGTGTGCAGAGGCCGGGCTTGCGACAGTTGAGCAAATCAAGGCGGTAATCGACCGCATTCTCGGCGGCCTGCTGGAGGCCTGCGTCGAGCGTGGTGGTAATGCGCAAACCGCCCGCGCGCAGGCGCTCTGCACCAAGGCGGCTGTAGAGCAAATCTTGCACGTACATGACGAAGTGGGGTGCCTCAATATCAAAGAGTCTGGAGCGATAACGCAGAGGCTCGGCGCCGATTGCTGCCTGCGCCGCTTCATCAATGAAGCCTGCTTCGCGCATGAGGCGCAGCACGGTAAGTTGGCGCGCCTTGGCGGTCTCCGGCTCAACCAGCGGGTTATAGCCGGTGGGATATTGGACGAGGCCGGCCAGCAGCGTGCATTCGCCGCGCGACATTTGGGCGGCCGGTTTGCCAAAGAAGATCTGCGCCGCTGCCTCCATGCCGAAGGCGAAGTTGCCGTAGTAGGTCTGATTCAGATAGAGGGCGAGTATTTCATCCTTGGAATAGCGGGCTTCGAGCTTGATGGCCAGGTATGCCTCGCGCAACTTGCGGCGCAGGCTTTGCGTGTAGCGCTCGTCGGGATCCAGCAGGAGATTGCGCGCGACCTGCTGGGTGATTGTGCTGCCGCCGCTGACGATGTTGCCGTCGGCGCGCACGTTCTGATAGAGGGCGCGCGCAATCGCCACAGGGTCTACGCCAAAGTGGCTGTAAAAGCGTGCGTCTTCTGTTGCAAGGGTGGCCTGGATACAGGTGGGGGGTGCGTCGTTCAGCGACAGGCTGAACTGTTTGCCTGCGTTGGGGTCCATGACCTCGTAGAGAATGCGCCCGTTGCGGTCGAGAATCTGCGTGGTGGGGCGCACGCTGCGCTCTTCAACCGTGCGCACTGCGGGCAGATCGGCAAAGAGCGCAAGCCATGCAATTGCCCAGACCAGGGCGAAGCATGCAAGTGTGATGCCCAGTGTAATCAGCAACGCGTGGCGTCGCCTGCGCCAGAATGTTGTAGCCATGATCTCTCGGACGGTAAGGGGAGGGGGAATTGTTCCGCCAGTCTGCACCGTGTAGCCGAGATGCTGCCTGCTGCTACGGTGCGGCCTGTGCGCGTCGGACGAAGTTGACGCCCTCCATGGAGATGACAACTTCGCTGTGCTGATTGTACGCCTCCATGTGCAGTGTCAACACGCCGCGATCCGGTTTGGATTCGGACGGGCGCACGCCGCTGACAACCGCGCGCAGATGCAGGGTGTCGCCGGGGCGGAGGGGACGAAGCCAGCGCAGCGTGTCGATGCCGGGCGAACCAAGCGTGGCAGTTCGCCCCACCAGACCATCCACCAGCAAGCGCATGCAGAGTGCGGCCGTGTGCCAGCCGGAGGCGACCACGCCGCCGAAGGGCGACTGCGCCGCTGCGCTGGGGTCGATGTGAAAGGGCTGGGGGTCAAACTGGCGCGCAAAGGCAATGATCTCCGCTTCGGAGACGGTGATTTCACCAAGCTCGAAGCGCTGGCTAACCGTAAAATCTTCCAGGTAGAGCGTCATCGTGTGCTCCCCACTGTGTCGAGCGCGGCACGCGCCGCGCGCACCTGTTCGCCATCCAGCACGCGCATGCGCTCGGGCTGCGTACCAAAGCGGTAGCCGGGGAGTGCAGCAAGCGATGGATCATCAACGTACTTTGAGAAGGAGCCGTGGAGAGCGGTGCAGCCGGTGGCCTCGGCAATGACGCGCGCGTTGTCTGGGGTGACGCCACTTCCGGCGATGACAACAAGCGCGCCCTCAGCCTGGGCACGCAGCGCGCGAATTGCCGCTGCGCCCTCCAGGGCCGTGGCCTGTCGCCCGGACGTGAGCACGCCGTTAAAGCCACATTTGCGCAAGGCCAGGATTGCCTCCGCGGGGTTTGGCAGCAAATCAAACGCGCGGTGGTAGGTTAACAACTGTTCTGGAAACTGGGCGCGCAGCTGGCGGCAGCGGCTTTCGTCCAGTTGGCCGGCGGCGGTGACAAATGCGCAGACCAGCCCATTGCAGCCCGCATTGACCAGCGCCGCTGCGTCCTCGAGGATGAGCGCAAACTCGTTCTCCGTGTAGACGCTGCCGCCCGGGCGTGGGCGCAGCATGGCATGAATGGGCAGGCTGCTCAAGCGGCGCGCGGCGTGCATGAGACCAATCGACGGGGTCAATCCGCCGAGTTCAAGCGCGCTACAGAGTTCGATGCTGTCTGCGCCGCAGGCCTGGGCAACCAGGCAGTCGTCCGGCGCTGTGGCAATGACCTGCAGATGGATCACGACGGCTCCTCGCGTTTTGGCGTGCGGTGCAGGTTGTCACGGAGCGAAATTGCCGGCCCGCCGCGCAGCACGTTGATGAGTTCTCCCATAATGGCGACGGCAATCTCGGCGGGGGTATGCGCGCCGATATCCAGCCCTACAGGTGCATAGATGTTGCTGAAGCGCGCGCGCGGCAGGTTGTGCACGCTCTGCAGCAGATCAAAGACAGCGCGCACGCGCCTGCGGCTGCCGATCATGCCGATATAGGGCAGCGGATCATCCAGCAGTTCAACAAGGCATTCTACATCGTGCTG
>DIAV01000139.1:0-5098 GCA_002415895.1 Anaerolineales bacterium UBA5069
GTCCTTTGCGTAGTAATGTTGTTCCACGTGCGTGTCTGGGGGTGCTACTGCTCGCGCGCGGTGAACTCGACGCGAATCACAAGATCATCGCCCACAGTGAGCGTATTGGCGAAGCTGGGCGGCTCAATACCAAAGTCCGTAAGCAGCGCCTGGGTTGTGGCCACGCCCGTCAGTGTGTCGCCTGCCAGTGTGGCCGTTACATCAAACGCGACCGCCTTGGTGATCTCGCGCACCGTCAGGTCACCCAGCAGCTTGAAGGCAACCTCTTCGCCCTCGGTATAGGTCGCGGGTACGTCCTCTATCGCCGTTGCCGTGAAGGTGGCCTCGGGGTACTTGTTGAAATTTGGCCCGTCCTTGCGAATCCAGTCGTCGCGCATGGAGCGCTCGGTGGTCAGCGTATTCATCTGCACGGTGAAACTGTTGTCACCCAGCGGCGCTGAGAGATCGTCGAGGTTGAGCTGGAGCTGGCCGCTGATGGCCTGGGTGCTGCCCTCCACATCATTGTTGCCTGCTTCAATGCCCAGTTTGGCAAGGGCGCCGGCAAAAAACTCTTCACTCACCTGATAGACAGCGCGCGACTCTTCGGGGACAATGACAAAGGTGCGCTGGCCGGTCACCGCTGCGCCACCGGGCGCGGAGTCGCCCGCCGCAGAGCCGCCCGCTGCTGAGCCACCCGCCGCAGAGCCACCCGCCGCTGAACCGGCGGGCGTGGCGACTGCGCCAGGGGCAGCCTCAGCCTCAGCCGGCGCCGCGTTCATGGTCTCTGCGGCTGGCGCACCGCACGCACTCACCAGCGTGACGATCATAAGCAAGAGTAGAAGTTGCAACACAAACCGGTTACGAGACTGAGCTTTGATTGGGTGCATGGCATCTCTCCTGAATGTGGGGGATGGTGCATAGGTGGCGCATCGTGCGCACCGTGCCGGCTGCGCACAATGCGCTGCATTGTAACCAACACGCGGTGGGCCGGTCAGTAAGCGTTTCGCATGTTCGCGACGGTTGCATACACGTTGTATGCAGCTTGAGCGCCTATTGTGTGGCTCCGGGAAGCTGCGCCTCGTGCATGGGGATTGCGCCCGTGGGCAGGTACGCAGGCAGCGCAATGTCCGACGGGCCATACTGCGCTGTAAGCACGCGCATGAGCAGCGAGTAGATGCCTTCGTGGTGCAGCGTTGTCTCCATACTCTCCACGGCGAGACCGGCGCTGAAGCCATAAGGTGCAAACGCCGCAATGCGCGCAGGGTCGCGGCTGATGATATGGATAGGCGTCTCCCAGCCATCGCTGCGGCGCGAGACAACCGGCGGCTGGTGATCGCCCACCAGCACAAAAAGAGTGTTATCGTCGCCCTGCTCCTGAATCAGGCGAGTGAGCATGTGCAACTCATAGCTGATGGCGTTGAGGTAATTGCGGCGTCGCTGGCTGTGTTCGATTGCATCGGGATCAACTGCTGCTGGGTCAAAGTCACCGGCGGCGGGCGCGGCCAGCGTGCGCCAGTCGTCCACCAGCGCAGGCAGCGGTGTCCACGGGTAGTGCGAGTTTTGCGTAATCGTGAAGAAGAAAAGGGGCTGATCCCCCTCGCTGTGCAGCGTTGCCACAGCATGATTAAGCGTGTACTGGTCGGCTGGGGCCCCGCCCCAGCCATAACCGGGGCCGCGATAAGCAAGGTCTGCGTGGCGAATCAGGGTGTCGATGCCATAGAAGCGGCTTGTGCGCTGCCAGGCCACCTCGCCAAAGTTGTCATCCAACGCCGACAGCCACGCGAAACGGTAACCCTGATCGTGCAGCGTGCGCCCCAGGCTGGGCCAGGTGTCCACCTGGTATTTGTTGAGCAGGGAGAGGTATTGGGGCTGGTTGTCCACTCTTACACCCAGCAGCGCGCTGGTGTAGGCCATCCATGAGCCGCCGCCCCATGTGGGTGAGGTGCTGAGCGACGATGTGCTCTGCCAGCCGTAAGCGGCCAGGTCGCTTTCAAGCTCTGCCAGCAGCGCCAGGTAGGCGGCGCGGAAGTCGTCACGCTTGTAGAGGACACTGCCGTAGGATTCGACGAAGATCAGGTAGATATTGGGCGGGTTGCGCAGCGCGCCGGGTGTGTAGGCATAGGCTGCCTGAACAGCCGCGTCATCAAAGGCAAGCACGTCGTGACGCAGGCTGCGCGAGGCAACAATGTTGCGTTGCAGTTTGTAGCCGAGGCTGCTCGCAACCATCTCCGGGCTTGCGGTGTAGAACTGATAGCGCACGAGTGCGACCAGACAAAGCAGCGCCAGCCCTGCAATCAGCACGCGGCCGGCGCGCGCCAGCCCTGCTGCTGCTCCCGCAGTCAGGAGTAAATCCAGCAACAAGAGAATCAGCGCCACCGTGACTGTCAGCGCAAACACCCCGCCAACGGCCAGCAGCCACGCGCTGCCCATGTTCTCCAGCAGAAAGGGCAGGTTGTCGCGCGCAAGTTGCAACTGGCTGTAGAAGTTGGGTTCCAGCAACCAAACCGAAAGCAGCGCGGCTTCGTAGATTGCATACACCAGTGCCAGCAGATAGACCAGTGCCGCGAAAATGCCAAAGGGCAGCCCCCGCAGCCGCCGCACCCACACCCAGAGGGCAGCCAGCAGCGTTAACTCAATGGAAATGCGCATGGGATCGGCGCCCGCGCGCCAGATGAAGAGTTGATTCAGCGCGACGCGCCAGCCGCCTGTAAAGAACGGCGCCGCCGGGGCCTGCACGTCGCGCCCCAGCAGGTAGAGAGGCAGGAAGAGGAGCAGGTTGAGTGCCGCATACGCCCCCCAAAAGGCAAGATTGGGATGGCGTCGGCAAGGTGTGATCAGGCGCTGGTGGAGAGAAATCAAGGATATGGTACTCGCAATGAGCGCAAATAGGGAGGGCCGGCACACAGGCTGTGCATGACAGTTGTGCGATTGTAGCCGCGCTGCGCTCGCGCAGCCAACCCGCGCAGCCAACCATGTCCATGAAAACTCCATCATTTAGCGGGTTGCGCGCTTGATTGCGGACTTGTATACTACCGTTGCTCTACGCCAACCCTACGCGCAGCGCAGAGTCCGTATGCGCGCGCAATAGGCGCGCTGTATCAGGCCATACAGGAATTGGGCATGACGCAGCCGAATCTTCTGTGTCATCATGGATGTGCGCGACTTATGCCCGCCAGGGCACGTAATCTCTATCATTGCAGCCCGCATTTATTACCACATCTTTTACCGTAGACCACAGGAGAATATGCCATGACAAGCACGCAACCACGCCGCCGGACCCTGGCAATTACCATTTTGGCAGTCGTTGCCGTTATCGCCGGCGCCAATGCCTTGTTCGACATGCTCCGTTTCCTGCGCATAGTGCCGATTACGCTGGGTGACATGCAGTTCTTTGCGCCCAACATCAATTGGCTTGGCGCCCTTTTTGCAGGCCTCCTCGTGCTGATCTGGTGGTCCACCGCTGCCCAATTATGGCGGTTGGACCCGCGCGGCTGGCTCTTTGTGGTGCTTGTGGCCACGCTGAACCTGATCTTCCTGGTGATGGCCTTGATTGGCCACTCCACGTTGGCCGCCGTGTCAACCGGCCTTGTCATTAACGGCGTCGCGCTGATTCTTGGCCTGCTGCCGAGCACGAAGGCCGCGTTTGGCCTACCGCCTGCACAGCCAAAACGATAGCCAACACCGATTTCAGGTGGCGCAGGTGCACCCTTCGCCCGAAAGGAAGGCAAGCAATGGTCAATGTCCCGACATCCGACGATATTGTAAACGTTGCAATGAAGTACAAGCCATGGGCCGGTTCGTGGTGGAACGCGCTCATTCAGGGGCTGCTGGCGCTCGCGCTTGGCATCTTCCTCTTCATGAATCCGCTTGAGGCCACGCGGGTGCTTGCGCAGTTCCTTGCGCTCTATCTCTTCATCAGCGGACTCTTTGCCATTGAAGCGGGTCCCCGCCTTATTGCGCAAGCAGGTGTTGGCAAGATCGCCTATTACAAGGGGTTGGCAGGCGCGCTGATTGGTGGCATTATCGTCTTCCTGCTCATCCTGCAATGGCTCAGCAATGACACGGGCCTGCTCCTGCTTGGCGTTGGCCTGTTGATCTATGGGGCGATTGGGCTTTATCAGGCCTATGCGGATAAGAGCAGGAACGGCCAGATTATTGGCTATATCTCCTCGGCGCTCTTCCTCTTCCTGGGGCTGGCGGCGGTCTTTTTCCGCGGGCAGAATGTCATGCGGACATGGGTTGCGCCCGTTTTGATGGTTTTGGGTGTGGGCCTGATCATCATGGCTTTCATCCGCCGCAGCAATGCGCAGAAGGCCAAGGCGGAGGCCGCTGCGGCCGCGTAGCCGGCGAACCTCTGCCACAAGAGCGTAGTAAGCCCCCACTGCCTTGTATGGGTTTCCCGTTTCAGGTACTGCTGGGTTCATAATATAACCGAGTTACCGAGTTATTGATCGCAAAATCACGAAGGTATTGCCAATTTGGCACAGAAAGGTATTCTTCCATGGCCGCTTCCAGTACAACGCTTGACAAGCCGTTGAACGATAACACCATTTCTCCCTGGTGGGCGACGCTGCTTTCGGGCATTGCGCTCTTGATCGTGGGCTTCTTCCTCCTGCGCAAACCAGTCACAAGCACGTTGATCCTGTCACAGATCATCGGTTGGTTTTTCCTCTTCGAAGGTATCTTGAGCATCGTCATGATCTTCGTGGATCGGCGCGGCTGGGGCTGGAAGCTTGTCATGGGCATCATCGGCATCATCGCCGGCTACTGGGTAATTACCAATCCGGTTGCCGCCGCTGTATGGATGCTGGTGTGGGTCGTAATCGTGTTGGGCGTGCAGGCGCTCATGTTCGGTGCGACGGCGCTTGTGGCTTCCTTCCAGGGGGCAGGCATTGGTACAGGCATCCTGGGTGTGGTAAGTATCATCCTGGGTGGCATGTTGCTGTTCAACAACATTCTCTTCACAGCAGCAGCGGTGCCCTGGGTCTACGGCATCTTTGCGATTGTGGGCGGTCTGGCAACCATTGGTGGTGCGTTTGCACAGCGCAGCCAGCAGAATAAGGTTGCCGCAGCCCGCTAGGGCAAACTGTTGGCAATCCAAAAACAAGAGCGTCGCCCC
>DIAV01000139.1:5171-14327 GCA_002415895.1 Anaerolineales bacterium UBA5069
CAAAAACAAGAGCGTCGCCCCGTGATGGGGCGACGCTCTTGTTTTTGTTGCGGAAACGCATTCCCCCAAAGGGCCTGGCCTCTGCTGCGCTACTGATACTCCACCAGCAGCCCGCGCGCCAGCGCATATTTGACCAGATCCACGCGGCTGCTGAGCAGAAGTTTGTCCATGATGCGCGTGCGATAGGTTTCAACCGTCTTGGGGCTCAGGGCCAGTTGCTCACCCACTTGTACAGCGGTGTGGCCCAACGCAATCAGCTTCAGCACTTCGCGCTCGCGCTCGCTGAGGCTGTCGTAGGCGTCGGCTGTGGCGCCGCTCGGCCGCTGGCTCAGGTAATCCTCCAGCAACATACGCGTGGCCGACGGGTAGAGAAAGGCGCCGCCCTGCGCCACGGAGCGAATGGCACCCAGCAGTTCTGTGTCCGCGGTTGATTTGAGCACGTAACCCGCTGCGCCCGCCTTGAGCACGGGGAAGAGATAGCGCTCCTGCGCGTGCACGGTGAGGATGAGCACCTGGGCGGCCGGGTTCTCCTGGCGAATGCGGCGTGTGGCCTCCAGGCCATCCATTTCGGGCATGGCAATGTCCATGACCACCACGTCAGGCTGCAGGGCGCGCGTCTGCTCCACGCCTTCGGTGCCCGTGCCCGCCTCGCCCACCACACACAAGTCAGCCTCGGCGTTGATGAGCGCCTTGAGCCCTACGCGTACGACCATGTGGTCATCCACCAGCAAAATCCGAATCGGATTGCTCATCGTTGCTCCTGTAGGGTGTGCATGTCAGGTGTGCATGTCGGCAGTGGCCGACGCGCCGGCGCGTATGGTTGTGCCTTTGCCCGGGGCCGCGTCCACCACCAAATCGCCGCCGATAATCGCCATGCGCTCGCGCATGCCCAGCAGCCCCATGGCGCAGCCGCGCGTGGCGGGCGTTGCCCCGCGCGCCGCCGATGGGTCAAAGCCTACGCCGTTGTCGCGCACCTCCAGCGTCACGGTATCATTGGTGCGCACCAGGCTCACCTCAACGCGCGTGGCGTTGGCGTGGCGGTGTACGTTGCTCAGCGCCTCCTGCCCCACGCGGTAGAGCGCGAGCTCTGTGTCGCGCGCAATGCGTGCCTCCATGCCGCGCACAACCACCGTGCCCTGGGTGGCGCCTTCCTTGTTGAATTCGTCAACGCGCCACTCAAGGGCAGGGCCAAGGCCCAGGTCATCCAGAATGGTGGGGCGCAGGTCAAGCGACACGCGGCGTACATCCTCCAGCGCCGAGGCTGTGAGCGCGCGTAGATCATGCACACGCGCCTGCGCCTCGTCGGGCGTGTGCGCATGCTCGAGCAGGCGCAGCCGCACGAGCAGCGACGTGAGCGACTGTGCGGCCTCATCGTGCAGTTCGCGCGCAAGCCGCAGCCGCTCCTCCTCCTGCGCGCCGATGAGGCGACGCGTCAGCCCCTGCATTTCGGCGGCGCTTTCCTCCTGACGCAGCAGCATGGCATTGAAGGTTTCGGCCAGGCGGTCAAAGCGTTCATCGCTGATGTTACCCATGTGGACGCGCACATCGGCTTCGCCCGCGCGCACGCGATCGACCCCCACCTGCAGGTTATCGAGCGGCGCCAGCGCGCGCTTGAGCACCCAGCGGTTGACAAAGTAGCTGAGAATGACGCCCGCCGTGACAAAGAGAATAATCAGTTCAAGATGCAGATCGTTGGGGAAGGCGCGCACATGCCAGACTGTGATGACGGTGCCTGCAATTGCACCGATGCCCACAACGGCCAGGTTGGCAAAAAGGATCTTGTCAAAGAGGGGCCGCCGCAGCAAGCGCAGGCGCAATGCGGGTTGTGGGGCCATGGCTGGGAATGTCCTGGAGACGGGCATGTGGGAGCGGCACAAGGCTTGTAGTATAACATGTGGCTGTATGTCATGCGGTTAAGCAAAAATTTGCATGTAACGGAGGAATTTGCCGTCGCTTGCACACTGAACGACAATGAAAGGCAATGTGTAATCGACTCATTGGAAAGGAACAACCATGAGGTTGCGTCGTTTTGCCACGCGACATCCTTATTGGTTTGTCGCGATTCTGGAAATTGTTGTCATCTTCACATACCTGCTCGCGGGGACGATTGCCCAACTCGCCCAACTATCGGGCCTTTGGCTTTACGGGCTGGCGCAGGCGGGGCTTGCACTGATTGCGCTTGGCCTGCTAACCGCAATGGGCTGGTGGCGGAAGGTGGGATACCGCCGAGCCTATGCACGGCGCGATCTGCTCTATTTCATCGTGCCGTTTCTGCCCATCATTATCAATCTGATACCTGGCGTGGAATTTGTCAGCCTTGGCCATCTGAGCGCCATTTTCGCGGTTACGCTTATGGTGGGTTTTGTGGAGGAGAGCTTCTTCCGTGGGCTGATGCTGCAGCCGTTGAAGGCGCACGGGCTCTGGCGCGCAGCCATTGTCACATCCGTACTTTTTAGCCTTACCCACGGCTTGAATCTGCTCGCAGGGGAAAGCGTAGTCGATGCGGCTGCACAGCTTCTTTACGCGGGGGCAATTGGCTTTGCCTTTGCCGCACTGGCGCTCAAACTGGGGATTATTTGGCCGCTGGTGCTGGCGCACTTTCTGATTGATCTTGCCAGCATGCTGCTGCCGCCTGATTTCGCCTTCCCGCCCGCGTGGTCGCTCACAATTACGCTGGGCACAACCGCGATCTTCCTGCTGTACGGCCTCTTTGTCATGCTGCGTGTTGCCGAGCGCCCGTTTGACGCTGCGTCCGCGCAGCCACATGCGGATGACGCGGCTCTCCAGGCTGCATAAGCAGTGCAACACGCTGGCGATCCTGCTCAGCGGCCCGCACGTGCCACCTGCTCGCACGCAAATTCCCACGCCAGACGCAGGATAGCCCACACGTTGAAGTTGAGCAGGCGGCGGCTCCAGAAGAGCTCCTGCTTGTCGCAGACGGTGGAGACGCTGAACGCATTCACCTCGCCCAGCAGCCGCGCCTCGGCGCCGTGATCGCGTACGTTGCTGCGCGCGGCGGCATCAAGGCGCGCGCTGAGGTCGCGCGCGCTCTGGATGTGGCGCGCAACGATTGCGCCCTGGGCCGGCGCAATGCGGCCGTAGCGCAGCTTGAGCGCATTGAGCGCTTCACCGGCATCGTAGGTCACGGCGGCCATCTCCTCGCGCGTCATCCACTCTGTCTCATAGTTGAGAATCTGCGGCCACGCAGGCTGCACCAGCAACTGCTGGTGCTCCGCCAGCGTGTGCGCAAAGAGGCGATAGCCATACTCTGCAGGCGCTTCAAAAGCCCGGCTGGCTGGATCAAGGAAGGGGCCCATGGGCGAGATGAAGCAGGAGAGACGCTTGTCGGTCTGCCTGAACAGATGCTCGCAATAATCAATGGATTCCATGACGGAGCCACGCGTTTGCCCCGAGAGACCAATCATGAAGAAGACATCGACGCGTGTGCAGCGCAGGGCGAGGGCCTGGCGAATGATCAACTCCATCTCCGCATTGGTGAAGGCCACCGTGACATCCTGGCGGCGGCGCAGGCGTTCATCGTGGCTTTCGGGCGAGAGTTCAAGGCTCCAGCGCAGCACGGCGTCATCGATGGCGGCCAGGTAATTGGCGGGCGGCATGGCAAAAAGTTCGAAGACAATTTCGTTCCTAAGACGCGCGCGCTTGAGCAGGGCAAGCACCTCATGCGCATACGCATCGCCCGCCTGGCGCAGATCGCCCACAAGGAAGATGGGCCCGTGTGATATGCGGCTGATGTCGCGCATGTTCTGCACCAGGTTGGCCGGGCTGCGGTAGATGGGCTGCGGCCGCACACTGAGAATGGCGCAGGCATCGCGCGAGTTGCCGCAGGTGACGCAGCGGTGCGCACAACCGCGCACGGTGAAGGTGGCCGTGATCGGGTTATGCCACCACCCGTTGAAGGGCAGTACACTCTGCAGGTCGCGGTAGCGCAGCACCATTTTCACAAGGCGTTGCGGTGCAAGGTTGGCGTAATCGAGCGCGGTTGGGACGAAGGAAGGCGGGTTGACATGCACCCCCGCGCCATCCTTCCATGTGAGGTTGGAGACGTCAGCGGGTGCGCTGCCTGCCAGAATGTGGCGCATGAGGTCGTAAAGCGGTGGCTCCACCGAATCACCGCGCAGGACATAATCGACCGCGGAGTTTGCAATCAACTCTTCGTGGAAATAGCTGGCGGAGAGACCGCCCATCATGACGGGCACGCTGGGGTGGAGCTGCTTAACGATTTTGGCAATCTCGAGCGCGCCCTGGGCATGGGGCAGCCAGTGCAGATCAATGCCGATGGCGCGCGGTTTGAGTCGAGCCAGGAACTGCGCCACGTTGAAACGAGGATCATTCATCATGCGCAGCGCGAGGTTGACGATGCGCACGCGCAGGCCGCGCGCCTCCAGGTAGTCCGTCATGGTGAGAAAGCCCAGCGGGTACATCTCGAAGACGGGCGAAGAGGGGATCAGGTCGCTCACGGGGCCATAAAGAATGGCGTGCGTGCGAAAGTCATAAACGCTGGGTGGGTGGAGCAGGAGCAGATCAATTGGCGCCATGGGGTGGGGCTGCGGCGCCCGAGTGCAGTGGCGCTGCAACTG
Source organism: Anaerolineales bacterium UBA5069 (assembly GCA_002415895.1). Classification (GTDB taxonomy): domain Bacteria; phylum Chloroflexota; class Anaerolineae; order Caldilineales; family Caldilineaceae; genus UBA5069. The sequence goes on from DIAV01000139.1 coordinate 9,770, forward strand.
GTTCCAGTGTAGCACAGATTGGAGGGTGGAGCAGAGATTGTGGCGCACTGCTCAGAGCCGCGCACCAAAGCACCTCATCCCCGGCCCTTCTCCGTGCGGAGAAGGGTGCAAAAGTGTGGGTACGCGGTCGAGATGTACCTATAAGTGCGAACCGCTTTGCACCCTTCTCCGCATGGAGAAGGGCCGGGGATGAGGTGCCGTTGTGCGCTTGTGTACACGCTATGCTGACCTTTGAGAAGCCTTGATCTTGCAGCCAAAAACCGCCAATCCACGCGTTTCGTTGTAGAATGAGGCTATCCCCTTTACGCATTCCATTCTCGGGCGCATTTGTCGCCCGCCACCCCTTTTGGAGGATTTCCATGGATTACCGCTATTTGGGCGATACAGGCCTCAAGGTCAGTGAACTCTGCCTGGGCGCCATGACCTTTGGCCGCGAGGCGGATGAGGCCACCAGCTTCGCCATGCTCAATGCGTTTGTCGAGGCCGGTGGCAACTTCATTGATACGGCCAATGTCTACACGGCGGGCGCTTCGGAGGAGATCACCGGGCGCTGGCTGCAGCAAAAGACGCGCGATGACTTTGTTGTGGCCACCAAGGTGCGCTTCCCCATGGGCAAGGGGCCGAATGACATCGGCCTCAGCCGCAAGCACATTCTCAAGTCCGTCGAGGATTCGCTGCGCCGCCTGCAAACCGACTATATCGATCTCTATCAGGTGCACTGCTGGGACCCCGGCACGCCTCTTGAGGAGACGCTGAGCACGCTCGACGGGTTGGTAAAAAGCGGCAAGGTGCGCTATATCGGCGCAAGCAACTACGCCGGCTGGCAATTGCAGAAGGCCGTGGACATGAGCCGCGTCAATGGCTGGGAGCCTTTCGTTTGCCTGCAGCCCCTGTACAACCTGCTCGATCGTGCGCTTGAGTGGGAACTGCTGCCTGTGTGTCGAAATGAGGGGCTGGGTGTGATCCCGTGGAGCCCGCTGCGCGGCGGCTGGCTGAGTGGTAAATATCACCGTGGCATGGAGGCGCCCGTTGCCAACACACGCATCGATCTGGCGCAGAAGGAAGGCTGGAGCGAATCGTGGGATGCGTACAATAATGAACACACCTGGGGCGTGCTGGATGTACTCTTTGCGATTGCCGAAGAGACGAACCACAGCCCGGCGCAGGTGGCGCTCAACTGGCTCTTGTGCCAGGAGGGCGTGACAGCGCCCATTATCGGCGCGCGTTCGCTCAAGCATCTCATAGACAACGTGGGTGCGGCCGGTTGGGCGCTGGACGATGAGCAGGTGGAGCGCCTTGGCGAAGCCAGCAGCAGGACGCTGCCCTATCCCTATGACTTCATCACGCGCGCCCAGGGGCCGCGTTTGTAAACTGCGGCGTGGCTGTTGATGCAAACTGATGCAAATTGAAGCGAGGCTTCCGATTTTGGAAGCCTCGCTTCAATTCTTTCGACCGTCTATCCCATGGGCAAATCGACGTGGAAGGTCGCGCCGTGGCCGGGGCTGCTTTCAACGCTGATGCCGCCGCCCTGCGCCTCCACCAGCGCGCGCGCAATGGCCAGGCCCAGGCCGGCCCCTGCCGTGAGATTGTTCAGCGCGGGGTTGCGCGCACGCTCCTTGTCGGCGCGATAGAAGCGGTCAAAGACATGGGGCAGATCGGCGGGGGCAATCCCTGGCCCGCTGTCGCGCACGCTCAGGCGCACGGTTGCGCCCGTGCCTTTGCCCGCACCCAGCACAATCGCGCTGCCAGACGGGGCGTGACGCAGCGCATTGCCCACCAGGTTATGCAGCACCTGCTGCAAGCGCTCGGGATCGGCGCTGAGGGTGAGGCCGGCGGGTGCATGGACCTCCAGCGTCACGGCCTGCTGCTCGGCCACAGGGCGGAAGCGGTCAGCCAGTGTGGTCAGCACCTCTGCGGCGTCAAGGCGTTCCGTGGTCAGGCGCAGGCGGTGCGCCTCGGCCTGGGCCACGTCGTGCAGGTCGTTCACAATGCGCGTGAGCAGGCGTGTCTCATCGAAGATCGTTTGCACCTCGTCGCGGCTGAGCAGGTAGACGCCGTCGAGGATGGCCTGCAGGTTGCCCTGAATGACGCTCAAGGGGGTGCGCAGTTCGTGTGCAATATCGGCGACAAGGCGCTGGCGCAACTGCTCTTGCTCCTCCAGTGAGGCGGCCATGGCATTGACGCCCGCCGCCAGCCGCCCCACCTCGTCGCGGCTGTTGTTGACGACGCGCGCCGCCAGATCGCCCTGGCCAATGCGCGCCACTGTCTGCTCCACGCGCTGGAGGGGGCGCAGGATGCTGGCGGCCAGCAGCGCGCCTGCGGCCAGCGCCACCAGCCCTGCGGCCAGCGCGGCCAGCAGCACAGCGCGGTTCACTTCATCCACAAAGGCCTCGCCGGCGGCCGTCATGCCCGAGGGCTGGAGCAGCGGCGTGAGCAGTGCCACCGTTTCGCCGGCCACCACCACAGGGATGCCCAGCGCCAGCGCCTGGCTGTCGGCCTCTGTCCCCTTGGCGGCCAGGGGTGCGCCGCTTTCCGGCTCCACAAGCGAATAGGCATGGGTGCGCCCCATCATGGCCTGGCGGCCGCGCCCCATATTCATGCCCATGCGCCCTGCACCCGCTTGCGTTCCGCCCTGCATCATCATGCCCGGGCTGGCAATGGCTTCATCCAGCCACGCCTGGATTGCATCCCACGAATCGCCCGCGCTGCGGCGCGCGCCAGCCTCCTGCGCCAGCGGGAGCGCCTGCTGCTGCTGGATGTCGGTGGCATAGAGTTGCGCCGCTGCGCCTGCGCCCCTGCTGGCGAGGATGCCCGCTGTGGCCAGCGCCACCGCCACCGCCAGAATGAGCGCCACCATGACCTTGCCAAAGAGATTCATGGCTGCCCCTTGCGGCCTGTGGCTGTCTGGCGTGCCTGGGGTGATTGCGCTGCTTCGGGCGCAAAGCGATATCCCACGCCGAACACAGTCTCAATCAGGCGCGGGCGGCGCGGCTCTTCCTCCACCTTGCGGCGCAGGTTCTTGATATGGCTGTCCACTGTGCGCTCAAGGCTTTCGCTCTCTTCGCCCAGCGCATCGGCCAGAATCTGGCCGCGGGTAAAGGCCCGGCCAGGCGCGCGCATGAGCAGATGCAGCACGTCGAACTCGCTGCGTGTCAGCGTCAAGGGCTTGCCGGCGCGCGTCACAACGTGTGCGGTTGGATCCAGCATAATGGTGTGCAGCGTAATCGGCGGTTCGGCCAGGGGCGGCGCGTCGGCGCTGTGGGCGCGCCGCAAAATGGCCTTGACGCGCGCCGTAATTTCGCGCGGGTTAAAGGGCTTGGTCACGTAATCATCGGCGCCCAACTCGAGACCCACAATGCGGTCGATTTCGTCGACGCGCGCCGTGAGCATAAGAATGGGCGTGGCCGCAATTGTGGGGTCGCTGCGCACAATGCGCGTCATCTCAAGCCCATCCAGTTGGGGCAGCATGAGATCGAGCACCACGAGGTCGGGGCGTTCGGCGCGCAGGAGGTGGAGGGCGGCGTTGCCATCGCCGGCAGTGAGCACGCTGAAGCCCTCCTGCTCGAGGTAGCTGCGCACCAGGCGCACAATCTGGGGGTCATCGTCAACAACAAGGATGCGGGCCATGGGGCCATCTTAGTCCAGGCTGGACGCAAAGGAAAACAGGACCCTCTTGACGCAAGGTCGCAAGGTCGCAGGATGGGCAATCTTCCCACCCAGCGACCTTGCGACCTTGCGTCAAGAGGTGCAGCTTGCCCTGCGTTTACTTGTCGGTGGTGGCATCGCCCTGCATGTGGTCGCAGACGCCATCGCCGTCGGCATCGGCAAAGCGGGGACCATTGCCCTGATTAAGACCCTGGCCCTGCATACCATGCTGGCCCTGCATCATGCCCTGCATCATGCCCTGCATCATGCCACGGCCACTGTGCATCATGGCGTGCATACCGCGCATGCCGCCGCGGCCCTGCATGTTGCCCTGGCCCTGGCCGCGCATCATGGCGCCGGCGTTGTCGCAGACGCCATTGCCGTCGGCGTCAACGAAGTTGTCGCACTGGCCGTCACCGTCGGCATCCATAAACTGGCTGCCCTGGCCTGCACCCTGGCCTGCACCCTGACCATTGCCTATGGCGTTGCCTTGTGCAGGGACCACAGGGTCCGGTGTGGGCGCGTCCTGTGCCAACGCCGCGCCGGTTGTGAGCAGCAGCAGCGCCATGGCAACGACCAGAGCGCGCCAGGTGAAAAGAGAGTTGCGATGCTTCATCAGTATCCTCCGTAGATAGTGGCAAGCCTTGTTTGGACACCTGGCCTGCCGTTTGTTTGTTGCGATGGCATCACTTTCGCGCGGCAAGGTGCAGATGGGGCGGAGAAGATGTGGAGATTGTGTGGAGAGTGGGCGGGCGCACGGTTGCTGCGCGCACACAGGTGCAATCGAGCGGGAGGTAGGGTAGACTATGCACATTCCACTGCACGTGAACAGGAGACGCTTTCCATGGAGTCGAACATTCTCCAACCGCCCGACGAGGCGGCGCCAGTCGCCCTTGTGCCCGACCCGCCCGCA
>DIAV01000139.1:14545-14860 GCA_002415895.1 Anaerolineales bacterium UBA5069
GCCTTTGCCGACGCACTGATTGCCAACATGGAGCGCGTCATCATTGGCAAGCGCAGCGTGCTTGAGCTGCTTGTGATTGCGCTGCTCTCCGACGGCCACGTGCTGTTGGAGGATGTGCCCGGTGTGGGCAAGACGATGCTCGCGCGCGCCCTGGCATTGAGCCTTGACACCGACTTTCGCCGCCTGCAGTGCACGCCCGACCTGCTGCCCAGCGACATTACCGGCGTGAGCGTCTTCAACCAGGAGACGCGCACCTTTCAGTTTTTGCCCGGGCCTGCCTTTACCCACATTCTGCTGGCGGACGAGATCAACCGC
>DIAV01000243.1:0-1029 GCA_002415895.1 Anaerolineales bacterium UBA5069
GCCGGGCTCATGGGGGCGGGGCGCACAGAAGTCGCGCGCGCCATCTTTGGGGCCGATGCGGTGGAGAGTGGCGAGATCTTCGTCAAGGGCAAGAAGGTACGCATCCATTCGCCCAATGACGCCGTGGCGCACGGCATTGGCTACCTCTCGGAGGACCGCAAGCGCTATGGCCTGGCGCTGGGTATGGATGTGGAATCCAATGTAGTGCTGGCTTCGCTCAAGGAATTCCTCAACGCGATTGGCTTTGTGCAATTTGGCAAGACGCGCACCACCGCCACAAAGTATGTGGATGCGCTGCAAATCAAGACGCCCAGCCTGCAGCAGACGGTACGCAATCTCTCCGGCGGCAATCAGCAGAAGGTTGTCATTGGCAAGTGGCTATCGGCCGACACGGACATCCTGATTTTCGATGAACCCACCCGCGGCATTGACGTCGGCGCGAAGAGCGAAATTTACAGGCTTCTCAATGAACTGACCCACCAGGGCAAGTCGGTCATCATGATCTCCTCGGAATTGCCCGAGATTTTGCGCATGAGCCACCGCATTGCCGTTATGTGCGAAGGGCGCATTACCGGCATACTCACGGCCGCCGAGGCGACGCAGGAGAAGATCATGGTCCTTGCCACGCAGCGCAGCGTTGTGATGGCGGCCGACAAAGCCGCGCTGGCCGATGCCCTCGCCGAGATTGGTGCAGGCGATGGTATAGCCGCTGGATCAGGCGCCGGCGCAGACAGCAACAAATTGCAGTAATCATGGTGCGCCCAACGTGGTGCAATCATTCCGGCGCACCCACATGGTGCAATCTGCGGAGTAACCAGAGGTATTTATGACAACGCAAACGGCAGCAGCCCCGCAACCCCGTACATCCATCATGCGCACCGATGCCGCGCGCAAGCTCCTTGCCTTTGCCGGCCTGCTTGTGCTCGTCATCGTCTACTCCATCCTATCGCCGGTTTTCCTCACCTTTAACAACCTGGTGGCGATTATTCTGGCCACAGCGGTCAACGGTGTGCTGGCGCTCGGTGTCAC
>DIAV01000243.1:1094-9550 GCA_002415895.1 Anaerolineales bacterium UBA5069
GGCGTTTTTATCACCTATTGGGGTCTGCCCGTTTGGGTGGGCGTGCTGGGCGCGATTGGCACAGGCGCAATCGCCGGCCTGCTGACGGGCACAATTGTCTCGCGTATGAAGATTCCACCCTTTATTGCCACGCTGGGCATGTTCTATGTGGCCAAGGGGCTGGCGTTGGTGATTTCGGACCTGCGGCCAATCTACTTTGTGGATACGCCCCTCTTCCAGAAGGTCGCCATGGGCTCCCTGATTGGGCAGGTCGTCCCTGCTTTCCCCATCCCCAACGCTGTGCTGATACTCTTCGGTGCAGCAATTGTGGCGTGGGTAATTCTCTCCAAGACTGTGCTGGGGCGCTACACCTTTGCCATTGGCAGCAACGAGGAGGCCACGCGCCTCTCTGGCGTCAAGGTCAATAACTGGAAGACACTTGTCTATATGCTCTCCGGCATGTTCGCCGGATTGGGCGGCGTGCTCATGGCCTCGCGCCTCAACTCGGCGCAACCGGCGCTGGGTGCAGGCTACGAACTTGATGCGATTGCCGCCGTCGTCATTGGTGGCACATCGCTCAGCGGCGGCGAAGGCTCCATTCTGGGCACCATCATCGGCGCGTTCGTCATCAGCGTGCTGACGAATGGCCTGCGCCTGCTCTCCGTGCCGCAGGAGTGGCAAATGGTCGTAACTGGCGCAATTGTTGTCATTGCCGTCTATCTGGACGTTCTCCGCCGCAGCCGCATGAAGTAACAACGATAACGCAGAATCGCCCCTTACACTTTGCGCCCGGCCCCTGTTGATGCGGAGAGAGGCCAGCCTTGCGGTTACCAGTGGGCTAAATGTGAATCTCACGCTCCTGCGTTCCAAATGCTGGAAACACGCACAGGGAGTTCGTATTGGGCATCATGATCCTGCTCGTTGCGCTGCTTATTGAGATAGCATTTGCAGCATACTGTGTGTTCACAAGGTCGAACCAAACGAAGGCCAGAAGTGTCGTCCGGCTGGTCGCATTCGGCGTCTTTGTTCTCCTCATGCTGGTGTCAGTCATTGAGTGGGGCTTTCGGTGGTATGCGCTTGCGGCCCTGCTGCTGATATGGGCATTGCTGGGTGCGCAGACGTTGTTACGCGGGCAGCAGAAAAAGGAGTACAGGACCGGACGCATCCTGTTCGAGGCAGTCGCCATGTTGCTGCTCGTCGTTGTCGCGCTCATCCCTGCTCTTGTTTTCCCCCAGCATAAAGCCCCCAGAGTGACAGGCACGCATGAGATTGCCACTGTCACCAATACCTATACTGACCCCAGCCGCACCGAAACTTTCACCAATACAGGCGCGAAGCGCGAGGTTAATGTGGAATGCTGGTATCCTCTGGATGAGGAGGGGAAGTATCCGCTCATCGTGTTCTCGCATGGCGCGTTTGGGATCAAAGCCAGCAACACATCCACCTTTACAGATTTGGCGAGCAACGGCTATGTGGTCTGCTCGATCGACCATCCCTATCATGCCTTGTATACCATGGACAGCGAACGCCACCTCGTCCGCAGTGATCGGTCATTTATGCAGGAGGTCATCGACGCGAACAACGGCAAATATGATGAAGCCACCATCTTTGCGCTGCAGCAGAAGTGGATGCAACTGCGCGTTGCCGACATAGAATTCGTTCTCGATACACTGCTTGCACAGGCGCAGGACCCCGCTGCCGATGCGTTCTATCGACACATTGACCCTGAGAAAATCGGCTTAATGGGCCATAGTCTGGGCGGTGCATCGAGCGCGCTCGTGGCCCGAGAGCGAAATGACATCGGCGCGGTGGTCAATCTGGATGCCGATCTGATGGGTGAGTATGTGGATTTTGCCGACGGCACATATGTGTTGAACGACACGCTGTTCCCTGTCCCCATCCTGACGATTCTTGCTGATGACATGGTGCGCTTGATTGATGCCGTACCGAACGCAAATGAAACCGTCGCAGTCCAGCATGTATCTGCGAGCGCGCCGCACGCGTACGAAGTTCACATTATGGGCACGGATCACCAGAGCCTGACTGATCTGCCGCTTGTGTCGCCGGCGCTGGCCTCCTTGATCACAATGTCGGTAAAAAAGGCCGGTGGCGGTGCGACCGCCGACAAATACGCTGTTATCGAAAAAATGAACGATCTTGTATTGGGATTCTTCAATTTCCATCTGAAGGGTGCGGGAAGCTTTGCCCCTGCAGCAACCTACTAAGCAACGAAAAGGTAGAAGCATTATGGCCGCCACACGGATTCGTTTGATCCCCGCCATGTTCGAGCGCAACGAAGAGTTGCTCGTAGAACATGGCCACTTAATCGCGAGCGTCTTCCGTTTTGAAAGCGGTGTCTGTGCATTGCGTCTGAGCAATGACTTGGGCGAGCTTGTGCTGCTGCCATTCCAGGGGCAGCAGATTTGGTCTGCCAGCTTCGGCGGGCGCGAATTGACGATGAAGTCCATGTTTGATCAGCCGCGCCCCACGCGTGTCTATCTTGACACCTACGGCGCGTTTCTCATCCATTGCGGCATCACCGCCATGGGCGTACCCGCGGCTGCCGACACTCACCCGCTCCACGGTGAATTGCCCAACGCTCCCTATGCCGAAGCATGGGTTGTCACGGGCGAGGATGAGCACGGCGAGTTCATTGGGCTGCACGGCCACTATCAGCATACTGTGGCCTTTGCGCACAATTACGTGGCAACGCCAACCGTCAAGCTCTATACCGGCTCCACGCTCTTCTCTGCGCGCATGGAGGTCAAGAACCTCAAACGCACGCCGATGGAGTTGATGTACATGGCGCATGTCAACTTTCGCCCCGTGGATGACGGTCGCCTTGTCTATAGCGCGCCGTCCGATGCCGCGCATGTGCGCGTGCGGACAAGCATTCCGTCACACATCAAGCCGGGGCCGGGCTTCCGCGAGTTTATTGATGAACTGGCGCAGAACCCCGAGCAGCATCATGTGCTCAAGCCAGGGCTGGCGTTTGACCCTGAAATTGTCTTCTATATTGATTACAACGCGGATGCGGATGGCTGGGCGCACGCCATGCAACTGCACCCTGATGGCTCTGGCGACTACATTTGCCATAAGCCCGCACAACTGGACCACGGCGTGCGCTGGATTTCGCGCACGCCCGATCAGGATTGCCTGGGCATTGTGCTGCCCGCCACTGCCGAGCCCGAAGGCTACAGCGCCGAACAGGCCAAGGGCAACATCAAGACGCTGGGCGCGGGTGATGAGTGGTTTGCCGAGCTGTGGATGGGCTACCTGCCGCCCGAGCAGGCCGCCGACATGGAGAAGACAATCAACACATTGCGTTGATGCAAAGGTAGCATTGTGCGTAGTGGCGGCTTCAGCCGCCGTTCTCGAGGACGCGCCGCGGTGCATACCAACGGCAGCTAAAGCAGGCGCTACGCAACGCGGTGTGTGCGTACCGCTCAGTGGCAGGTTATAAAGGGGTGGATCATGGATTACAAACCTCAACTGACAGGTCTCTTTGGCACGCCCGTAGCCGAGAATCCCTCGGTCGTGATGCTGGAGGCGGGCTTTCACGCCCTGAACCTGAACTGGCGCTACATTACCATGGAGGTCCAGCCCGAGAATTTGGGCGCGGCCGTGGGCGGACTGCGCGCCATGGGCTTCGCGGGCATCAACTGTACTGTGCCCCACAAGGTGGCGGTGATTCAGTATCTGGATGATGTGTCGCCCGACGCGCGCCTGATGGGGGCCGTCAACACCGTGCGGCGCGAGGGTGACCGTCTGATTGGCGAGAACACAGATGGCAAGGGCTTTCTGCGCGCGCTGCGCGAAGATGGCGGCGTGGACCCCACAGGCAAGCGCTTTGTGGTGCTGGGAGCAGGCGGAGCGGCACGTGCCATGACCGTGGAACTGGCTTTAGCGGGTGCCGCAGAGATTATCATCGTCAACCGCACGGCTGCGCGCGCGCTGCCGCTGGTCAATCTGCTCAACGAGAATACACCTGTGCGCGCCGGCTATGTGCCGTGGGAAGAGACCTACGCCATCCCACCCGAGACGGACGTGGTTGTCAACACCACCTCGATTGGCCTCTACCCCGACCCGAACAAGCCGGACATTGACTATGACACCATCATGCCGGCCATGGTTGTGTGCGACATCATCCCCAACCCGCCGCAGACGCGCTTTCTGGATTTGGCGGCCGCGCGCGGTGCGAAGACGCTCGACGGCCTCGGTATGCTCGTCTACCAGGGCGCGATTGGCTTCAAGCTGTGGACGGGGCACGATGCGCCGGTGGATGTCATGCGCAACGCCCTTGCCGAAGCTTTTGGGGTGAAGTAGGGCATGGCGCGCCCGCGGGACGGCTCTGCTGAACAGAAGGCTAACAACCCCGCGCCTGTCGACGGCATGCGTGGCGAGAGGGATGAGATGGGTGGAGCCAGTCGTGGGAATGCGCCGGCGCCGCGTGGCAGCAGTACGCGCGCCTTTGGCACGGGCAACCGCATTAACCACGATGCGTCCAGCTACTACGCCTCGCGCATGTATAACGGCGTTGAAAGCGGCGCGCCGCCGCAGGCCTCCCTTGGTGTGGAATCGCCCTTGCCCACAGCGCTTGCGAACACAATCATCTGCGCCTCATCCGAGCGCATGGAGACGCTGCCTGACGGCTGCATCCACCTGATGGTGACGTCGCCGCCCTACAACGTGACCAAGGAGTATGACGACGATCTCTCGCTGCACGAGTATCTGGGGCTGCTGCGCGCTGTCTTTGCCGAGACATGGCGCGTGCTTGCGCCAGGCGGGCGCGCCTGCATCAACGTGGCAAACCTGGGGCGCAAGCCATACATCCCGCTGAGCGACCATGTGACAATGCTCATGCTGGACCTCGGCTTTCTCATGCGCGGCGAAATCATCTGGAGCAAGGGCGCGGGGGCGGGTGTCTCCATGGCGTGGGGGTCGTGGCAGTCCGCATCCAACCCTGTGCTGCGCGACACGCACGAGTACATTCTGGTTTTCAGCAAGGGCAGTTTCAAGCGCAGCAGCGTGGGGCGGCGGAATACCATCGGCCGCGAGGCGTTCATGGAATGGACCAAATCGGTGTGGACAATGAACACCGAATCGGCGCGCAAGGTGGGCCACCCCGCGCCTTTCCCCGTGGAGCTGCCTGCACGCCTGATCCAGCTCTACACCTTTGCGGGTGATGTGGTGCTGGATCCCTTCATGGGCAGCGGCAGCACAGCGCTGGCCGCGCGCGATGCGGGGCGCACCTGGGTGGGCTACGAGATGAATCCCGATTACATTGCGCTGGCCGAGAAGCGGCTCAACCCGCCCGAAAAAGCCAAAGCAAAGCGCAAGCGATGAGCCACAAAGCAAGTGTGCAGATAGAGCGCCCGTATGCGAACGCAGCGTACCGGCTGATTGCAGCTTTCACATTTCGTCTTCCATAGCGAAGTCAAAAGGAGTCCAAATCATGGAAAAGAATCAACCCGTAAATCGCCTGATTGGCGAGATGCCCAAAGTGGGCATTCGCCCCACCATTGACGGCCGCCTGGGCGGCGTGCGCGAATCGCTGGAGGCGCAGACCATGGCCCAGGCGCAGGCCGTGGCCGACCTCATCAGCAGCAACCTGCGTCATTACAATGGCCTGCCCGTGGAGTGCATTATTGCTGACAGCACCATCGGCGGCGTGGCCGAGGCCGCCAGGTGCGCCGAGAAGTTCCGGCGCGCAGGCGTGGGCGTCAGCATTACGGTCACGCCGTGCTGGTGCTACGGCTCCGAGACGATGGACATGGACGCGCATCTGCCCAAAGCGGTGTGGGGTTTCAACGGCACCGAGCGCCCGGGCGCTGTCTACCTGGCGGCTGTGTCGGCGGCGCACGCACAGAAGGGACTGCCCATTTTCAACATCTATGGGCGCGATGTGCAGGATGGCGGCGACGGCAGCATCCCCGCCGATGTGGCCGAGAAGCTGCTCACCTTTGCCCGCGCAGGGCTGGCCGTGGCCGACATGCGCGGCAAATCGTACCTCAGCATGGGCGGCACAAGCATGGGCATTGCCGGCTCCATTGTGAACCAGGAGCTCTTTCAGGAGTACTTCGGCATGCGCGTCGAGGTCATCGACATGGTGGAGTTCGTGCGCCGCATGGACCGCGCAATCTATGATCCCGAAGAATTCGCACAGGCGCTGGCGTGGACGAAGGCCAACTGCACCGAGGGCAAGGACTGGAACGCCGAAGACAAGCAGCAGAGCCGTGCAGAAAAAGATGCTGCGTGGGAAACCTCGGTGAAGATGGCGCTGATTGCGCGCGATCTCATGGTGGGCAATCCCAAGCTGGCCGCCATGGGTTATGGCGAAGAAGCCAACGGCCACAATGCCATTGCCGCAGGCTTCCAGGGGCAGCGCCAGTGGACCGACCACCTGCCCAATGGCGACTTCCTTGAAGCCGTGCTCAACTCGTCATTTGATTGGCACGGGATTCGCCAGCCCTACATTGTGGCCACAGAGAATGATTCGCTCAACGGCATCACCATGCTCATGGGCCATTTGCTCAATGGCGCGGCACAAATCTTTGCCGATGTGCGCACCTACTGGAGCCCGGACGCCGTGAAGCGCGTGACGGGCCACACGCTGGAAGGGCACGCCGCAGGTGGCATCCTGCACCTGATCAACTCCGGCCCTGCCGCGCTGGATGGCACGGGTGAAGTCATGCGCAACGGCGAACCGGCCATGGTGCCCTTCTGGGAAATGTCGAGTGATGAGGCACAGGCATGCCTTGATGCGACAACCTGGCATGCAGGCAGCCTGGGTTACTTCCGCGGCGGCGGCTGGTCTACCCGCTTCCGCACGCGCGGCGGCATGCCCGTTACCATGGCGCGCCTCAACCTGGTCAAAGGATTGGGGCCGGCACTGCAAATTGCCGAAGGCTGGACCGTGGCCCTGCCCGACGAAGTGCACAAGACGCTTGACGAGCGCACAGATCCTACCTGGCCCACCACCTGGTTTGTGCCGCGCACCACGGGCAGCGGCCCCTTCCGCGATGTTTACACCGTGATGAACAACTGGGGCGCAAACCACGGCGCAATTGGCTACGGCCACTATGGCGCGCAGCTGATGGCGCTGGCCTCCATGCTGCGTATCCCCGTCTACATGCACAATGTAGACGAGACGCAGATCTTCCGCCCCAGTGTGTGGACGACCTTCGGCGCAAACGAGCCCATGGGCGCGGACTTCCGTGCCTGTGCGGCCTTTGGGCCGCTGTACAAGTAACATCGATAATTGAAGATTGATCACTGAAGGCTGCGTTATGCAGCGACGCTTCGGATTGCGGAAGCGTCGCTGCATAACGCAGCCTATTACCAGCGGCCAATCACCTGCCAGCCATGAGCGGTCTACCACGATCTCAATGACACGCAATCAACGTTCCGCAAGGACAACCGGCTGGGCGCTGGGGCTCTTTGCCACCCTCTGCTTCAGTGTCGCGCCGCCTGTCGCGAGCGCGGCGATTGGGGACGGGCTCCATCCCACGGCGATTCTGGTTGTGCGCATGGCGCTCACAGCGGCGCTGCTGGTCATCACCATTGCCGTCATGGACATGCGTCTGCTGCGCACGGATCGGCGCGGCCTTCAGGTAACTCTGATCGCCGGGCTTGTGAACAGCGTCGGCATGGTGGCCTATTTTTGGGCCCTCACGCGGTTGAGTACATCCGTTTCGGCCATGCTCTTCTCGGTGAGCCCGTTGATGGTGCTCAGCCTGCTGGCGCTGCGCGGCGAGCCGGTGACGCGCCGCCACGGTGTGCGTCTCGCGCTGGCGTTGGGCGGCATCTACCTGCTTATAGGCCCCAGCGGCGGGGTGGATCTGATGGGGCTGCTGTATATCTTCATTGCACTTGTGGCGTTTTCACTGCAGGTTGTCATCATCCAGTGGTATCTCGCCGGCTATGACGCGCGCACGGGCACCCTCTACATGACCATTGGCATGTGGCTGGGTGTGACAATCTTTTGGCTCTTTCAGGGCGCGCCGTGGAGTGCGCCCACCATGGGCGGCTGGATATCTATCCTCGCACTGGCGGTTGTGAGCACCTATCTGGCGCGACTGGCCTTCTTTGGGGCCATTGGCCGCATTGGCGGCGCACAACAGGCCATGCTCACCCCGCTGGAAATTCTGCTGACCATCCTCTGGTCGGTGCTCTTTCTGGGCGAACGCCTGACGCTGGCGCAGTGGCTGGGTGGCCTGCTGATTTTGGGTAGTGCGCTGCTCGCGATTGAGCGGCTGGGCAGCGTGCGCCGCCCCATCCGCTGGCGCTTCTGGGCACGCGCTTAACAGGCAGCAGCTCACAGCGTACTCACCTTGCTTTGCATTGCCTGTAGGCAAACTCACCCCGTGCGGCATGATTTTCACAAGCGCAGGCGGCTTCGGTTGCACATTTGCACGATGTGCCACTGAAGCTGCAACCCCTTGCGTGTAACAAGCGAGTTTTGCTTCTTTTAAAAT
>DIAV01000151.1 GCA_002415895.1 Anaerolineales bacterium UBA5069
ACATCCTCCAGCACAATCAGCGGAATGTTAAAGGCGTCACAGAAGCGAATAAAGCGCGCGCCCTTGGGGCTGGCCTCTGTGTCGAGCACGCCCGCCAGCACCGAAGGCTGCTGCGCAACCAGCCCAACCACGTGGCCGCCCAGCCGCGCAAAGCCCACAAGCAAATTCTGCGCATAATGCTCGTGCACCTCCAGCCACTGCCCCTCATCCACAATGTGGCGAATCACCGCCTTCATGTCATAGGGTTTGTTGGGGTTGTCGGGCACCATCGTGTCGAGGTCGTGCGCCTCGCGCAGCGGGTCATCCTTGGGCGCAGTTGCGGGCGCATCCTCCATGTTGTTGCTGGGCAAATAGCTAATGAGGTTCTGCACCAGAAAGAGTGCGTCCTCTTCACTGTCGGCGGCAAAATGCGCCACGCCGCTCCTGCTGGCGTGCACCACCGCGCCACCCAGTTCCTCGAAGGTCACATCCTCATGCGTCACCGTCTTGATCACATCCGGCCCCGTCACAAACATGTGGCTCGAGTCCTTAACCATGATCACGAAGTCGGTAATAGCCGGGCTGTAGACTGCGCCGCCCGCGCAGGGCCCCATGATGACGCTAATCTGCGGGATGACGCCCGAGGCCATTGTGTTGCGGTAGAAGATCTCGGCATAGCCCGCCAGGCTATGCACCCCCTCCTGAATGCGTGCGCCGCCCGAGTCATTCAGGCCGATCATGGGCGCGCCATTGGCCATGGCCGCATCCATCACCTTGCAAATCTTCATGGCGTGCGTGTGGCTCACGCTGCCGCCAAAGACCGTAAAATCCTGTGAGTAGACATAGACAAGGCGGCCGTCGATCGTGCCATAGCCCGTCAGCACGCCATCACCCGGAATGCGTTGCTCGGCCAGCCCGAAATCATTGGAGTTGTGGGTGACAAAGACATCCATTTCGCGGAAGCTGCCTTTGTCCAGCAGCAATTCCAGGCGCTCGCGTGCCGTCATGCGCCCGCGCGCGTGCTGCTTGGCAACCTTGTCGGCGCCGCCACCCTGGCGTGCGGCAGTCTTGCGTATGCGCAAGTCGGCAATGCGGGGGTCGATCGATTCGCTCTCCACGGAGGGATGCCTTCTTTCGTTGTTTGCGGGTGCACGCAGTGTTGTAACACACGAGCGGACTTGACTCAGGATCGGCTGCGGTGCACTTCGTTAGCGGGCGGAAAACACAATCGTCAATCTGCGGCTGTGGATTGCCTGCGTGCAGCCGCCGCTAGCACCGGCCCCGCTTCAGCCGTGCGCACGCGCCGGGCAACAACCACCATGCCCAGCCCCAGCAGCCATGTCACGACAATTGTGCTGTTGCGAATGAAATGAAGCGGCAGAATTGGCGGCACTGCGGGATGCCAGCCCAGTCCCCATGCTACAGGACCATAGTCCACCATGTCGCTCAGTGCAAACCACCCCAACGCGACCAGCGCGCCGCGCACCTGGAGCACAAAATAGGTGAAGAGCAGCAAGCCCTGCACCGCCAGCCCTACATGCGCGGCCGTCATGAGGATGCTCTCGGCGGTAAAGAGGGGTGCGCCATAAAGAGCCGCCGTGTTGCGCCAGAAGAGCAGCCAGGCCGTGATTGTCCAGATGCCATACTTGATCTGCCCTGCCGCAACCACACAGAGCAGCCCGTTGGGGCAGCGCCGAAAGCCCAGCCCAAAGATCAGCAGCGCTGCGCCCAGCAGCGCATAGAGCGCCGCCATCCCGCGCAGGCTTTCGGCGTCACCTGGCAGCCACGCCATGCCATAGGCCAGCGCCACCAGCAGCGCCGCACCGCCGCCACCTACAAGCCAACGCTCGGCAATGCGTTTGTGTGCCGCGGGCCAGTTGCGCTGCGCCACCATCATCAGCAGCGCCAGCCCGCCCAGCAGGCCAAAGAGCGGGCAATCCGGTATAAAGGGCCAGGCCCAAACCGGCGTCGTCGGCTGGCGCAGCACAGGGCCATACCAGCCCGTCATGCCGGCAAAATAGCCCAAAGCATCCAGCGCTAGAATGAGAACCAGCACCTGCGGAAGCGCCACAACGCGCTGCACACGCAGAATAAGTTCTGGTTGCCCAGTTGGTGGCCCAGCAGGCTGCGTGTGCATAGGCAATGGGTAAACAAGCCAAACCTTGTTACTGAGCAACAAGCGTGTGTGGCGTCACAACTCTTCAGATTGCCGCGGATGGGGCCATTATAGCCAAATGTGGAAGGATCGTAGAATGGCCATCAGCGCATGCGCAGTTTCTGCCACTCGCTCACCCGCCTTGCTGCACGTCGATGAGGATCTTGCCGAAGTGCGCATTGGCCACCAGGCGCGCCATGGCCGCCGGGAATGCGTCCAGCGGGAAAATGGAATCGATCACGGGGGCAAGCCGCTCGGCAAAAACGTGCGCCATGACTACCTGGTAATCGGCCTGCGAGCCCATGGTGCTGCCGAGGATGCTGAGGTGGCGGCCAAAGAGCAGATTCACCGGCACAGTGGCGTCATAGCCGCCGCTACCACCTACAGTGAGCAGCCGCCCGTGGGTGCGCAGCGTGCGCAGGCTCTGCGCCCAGGTGGGGGCGCCCACGTTGTCCACCACAATGTCAATACCTGTGCGCTCGGTGGCGACAAATACAGCGCGTGCCCACTCGTCCCCGGCGGCGCTGCGGTCGTATACCCAAACCGCACCCAGGTCGCGCACGGCCTGCGCCTTGGCCGCGTCGCCCGCAATCACATAGACCTCCGCACCCAGCAAGCGCGCAATGTGCAGCGAGGCTGTGTTGACGCCGCCGCCTGCGCCGACAATCAATACCTTGTCACCCGCGGCCACACGCCCCAGAGTCACAAGGCTGTGCCACGCTGTCAGGTAAACCAGCGACGCGGCGGCAGCTTTGCGCAAGTCAAAGTCTGGCGGAATGCGCACAAGGTTGCGCGCCGGAACCACCACAAAGTCAGCGCACGCCCCCTGCACATGCTCGCCCAGAATTGCTCCCCGTTCGCAGCAATTGTGATCGCCGCGCGTGCACGCGTCGCACTGGCCACACCAGAGCATAGGGTTGGCCGTTACCGAATCACCCACTGCCCAGCCCGTTACGCCCGCGCCCAGCGCGCTGATCTGTCCGCTGAAGTCGGCGCAGGGTATGTGGGGAAAGGCAACCTCCAGTCCCTTCCAGCCGCGCCGCACAAAGTCATCCAGCCGGTTGAGTGCCGCATACGCCACGCGCACCTGCACCTCATCCGGCCCGGGCGTGGGCGTGGGCACATCGGCAGTGTGGTAGGCATCAAGCAGGGGCGTGAAGGCGTCAAAGCAGATGGCGCGCATGGGGAGACCTCGGCGGCGTGGGGCGGCATTGACCATCAATGATCATTGAAAAGGAGCCGATCAGCGGCCATTACGATGTGTTCACACAAGCATACTGCATTCGCCTATGCACCCACCGCGATCAGCAGCGTGGCCGCCAGCGCACCCACCACCATGCATAGACCAAACATGAGGAATATGACGACAATGACAGCGCAACTGAGGCCAATTGTGGGCAGTGTGGCGCGCGAGCCGGTGGCAGCGCTCAGCAGCGCGCCCGTTCCCCCCACAGCAAAGCAGAGCATCAGCACCGCCAGTGCGACGGCCACCTCCAGGCGCAGTATCGCCACTGTATACGCAACATAAAAAGTGATGACCGCCGCCGCCACGCCAAATGCTGCGCTCAGCAGCACAATGGGCAACGAGGGGCCGCTGCGCGCGTCTTCATCCAACAGTTCGGCCAGCGTCTCATCGCGCGCGGCGTAGCTGCCGGCCATGGGTGGCCGCGCCGGCGGCAGAGGGGGCGCAGCAGGCTGTGGATTTGTGAGCGGGTTGGGGCGCGCCGGTGGCGCGGCCTGCGCCCTGCGTGGATCACTCATCAATTCATCAGGGGAAGCGTCCCACGATTTGTCTGGATGGCTGTTCTGCAACGATTCTGCAAAGATGGGCTATACGCGTTGCGAGGCACCGAAACACCCCTTCAATCCCCTGCCACGCGTGGCGGCCATGTGCGCAATCTCAGGCGCACAGCAGGCCGCGGCTGCCTCGCTACGATACCATTTACTTGACCATTTACACAACCTCCGGTACGCTCTTCAGCCAGTGGCGGCGCGCAAAACAGATCGCAGCGCCGCCCCTCCTCCTGCCCAAAGGCTCGCCAATGTCCTCTTTGCCGCTGCCGTCCATACAGCCATCTATACAACCCAATATGCAGCGGCAAACTACGCTTGATCTGCCGCGCATTGCCGAGTACCTCTCCGGCGCGCCAAACGGGCGCACCGGTGATTACGCCGAGCTTGACTACTATCCCGAAGTGGACAGCACAATGCGCGTGGCGCGCGCGCTGGGGATGCAGTCGTCGATTGGCAGCGGTTCGGTGGTGGTGGCCGATGCGCAGAGCGCCGGACGCGGGCGCATGGGCCGCACGTGGGAGGCGCCCCCGGGCAGCAGCCTGCTCATGAGCATCATTCTCAAGCGCACAGACATCATGAGCAATTTCTATCTTTTTCCACTGATGGCCGGCATTGCCGTACAGCGAGCGCTCGCCGAACTGGCGCTGCCGGGCATTGCCGTGGGCATCAAGTGGCCCAATGACATCCTCCTGCGCGGGGGTGATGGCGTTGAGCGCAAGGTGGCAGGTGTGCTGGTTGAATCCACGCTCCAGGAGGAAATGACGTCGGGCCATGCTGTCATCGGCTTTGGCATCAACGTCCTGCAGGATGCGTCACAGTTGCCGCACGTGGCAGCGCCCGCACCCCCACCCACCAGCCTGTGGCTGGCCAGCGGTGTGACAGTGGACCGCACCAATCTGCTGCTTGCCGTGTGGCGCCACTTCTTCGCTGTGCTGAACCTGCCCCCCGCACGCCCAAAGGCGCAGTCCGCTGATCCCGTCTTCAGCCTCTGGCGCGAAGTCTCGTGGACACTGGGGCGCGCCGTCACCGTGCATCACGCCGACGGCAGCACGCTGCGCGGCGTGGCTGTGGATATTGACAGTGATCGCATGGGCCTCGGCGCGTTGATTGTGGAAGATGAAACCGGCGCACGCCATGCTGTCCACGCGGGCGATGTCTCACTGCGTGCCGATGCGGCCCGCGCCGGCGCATAGCTGCTTGGGCGCAAACGCGCCGCCTCGCCAGGAAACACGCATGACAAACGCTCGCTCCCGTACGAACCCATGGCGCCACACGCTGTTTGTGCGCCTGCTGCCTGCGCTGCTGCCCCTGCTGGTTGCAGGCGCAGCGCTGCTGGCCTTTGCCGCGCAGCCTGCGTTGGCTGCCCCCGCGCGCGCCACACCGGCGCAAGCGACAACGCCTATCTCGATCATAGTGACGGCAACCGTAGGCACTGTGCAGGGGCAGTGCGCCACTGCTGACAGCATCACGATTACAGGCACGACGACCGTCTACACCTGCTACATCGTAACGAATACAAGCTTACCCACTGAGCCCGTCACAATTGCGCAGATCATCATCGACCAGGCCAATAATGAAGGCGGGGCCAATCCCAGCTCGGTTGTCTCCAACGAGCCCCTCGGGCCACAAAAGTCCATTACCCTCACGCTGGGCGGCTACGTACCGGTGACCAATGGCGTGGAACTTGTGGGGCGCGTGGCCGCCAACGGTGGCCCAGGCACAAAGCAGGTGGAAACCACCACCAGCATCACGATCAACGTTGTCAACCCCGCCATTACGGTTGCGCAAACGCTGAGCCGATCGCCTGGCGAATGCACAGCGGAGACAGCGATCTTCGTGCCCGTGAATACGCCGGTCTATCGCTGCATTACGCTGACGAACACAGGCGATGTCACGCTCGAAAATGTCCTGCTGACAGTCAGCCCCAACGCAGGTACGCCCACAAGTTACGCTGCGCCCAAACTTGAGAGCGAAGGAGTCCGTGTCCTCACAGCCCAGCGGCCTGGCGACGTGCCCGCAAGCGCGTTCGTCTTCACGCCCACGGCCTCCATCACCTCCACCGTCTCTGTCAGCGCGGAGTCTGCGACCGCGCCCGCCTTCAGAACAAGCGCCGCGACCGCCGGCCATGTAACGCTCGGCACACCCAAAACCACCCTCGCGGCCGCCCCCAATGACAAGGAAACGTGCGCGACCAGTGTAAGCCTGAACACGGTCACCGGCACGTCGGTCTACTACTGTCTTACGCTCAGGAATACGGGCAACGTTCCGCTCACACGCCATGTCATTGGCAATGCAGGCGTTGCGTCCGTTCCGCTGACCACAACGGTTGCCCCTTCGGCAACGCTCATCATCACCAGCGGCTACCTCGCTGCGCTGGGGCTGCCGCCGCTACTGGGCCCCGTTGTCATTACCGCCAATGTCAACTCCAACTTTATCGTCACCTCCACAGCCGCCGGCGGTTTTTCATCCGTGGCCGCAGCCCCCGGAGTCAGCGTATTGGCCTCCACGCCCACCCCTACGACTGCGCCCTCAGTCACTCCTTTGCCCACAGTCACCCCAATTCCGTCGTGGACGCCAACACCCATCACCCCCACGTGGACACCAATCCCCACGTGGACGTCCCCCGCGACGCCGCTGCCGCCCACACCCACGTGGACGCGCAGCTTTGAACTCTCCAACCTGCAGACGCCCACGCCCAACGCCAACAGCGCCGCCGTCGATTTCCAGGCGACAGCGCTCGCGCAGGGCGATCCCAACGCCTACCTCACGCCTGCTGCCGGCGGCGCGCCGCCCTTCGATTCGGGGCTGCCCACACCCTTCATTGACCCGAACTTCCCGCCGCAGGAGACGGCTCCGCTGCCGCCCCCCGACACGGCTACGCCCACCCCGGAACCGACGCACACACCCCTGCCTACGCAAACGCCCACACCCACCGCCACGCCGACGGCCACGCAACGCCCCATTGTCTACGCGGCGCCAGGCCCGCCCCCCACTTTCGGCTCTCTCTATGCGGGCGTGCTGGATTCAACGCTGACAGCCGCGGGCATTCTCTTTGTGGCAACAGGCGCGGTTGTCTTCTTTGGCGTACTCGCCACAATCCTCGCACTGGGCTTTTTGCGCAACAGCCGTCGCCCCTACCAGTTGCGCGATGTTGAAGGTGACAACACCGACTTCATGGCGGCGACCGGCGCAAAGAGCGGTTCAAGCGAAGACCGCTGGCCTACGTCGCTACCCTAAACCCCATGCAGCAGAGCCTCCCCGCGCCCAACGTGCCGGCAGCAGGCGCACGCAATCCATTTGCACCCAGCGCAAGCCGCACGCGCCTGCTGTTGCTGCTGCTCATCCTGGGCGCGTTTGCGCTGCGCACGAGCACGCTCGCGCGCCAAAGCCTCTGGCGCGACGAAGTCGATGCCATCTTCATGGCGCTGCGCCCCCTTGAGCAAACCCTCTCCATGTTTACAGCCATGGCGCAAAATGGGCCGCTCTACTTCCTCACTCTGCGCCCCTGGATCCAGATGGCAGGCAGCAGTGAGTTTGCGCTGCGCTACCTGTCGGCGCTGGCGGGCGTGGCGGCTGTGCCACTGCTCTGGCAGGTGGCGCGCCGCATCACACGCGGCGCGCCGGCAACCGTGCCCGCGCTGGCCGCGCTGCTGCTGGCCATCAATCCCTATGCCCTCTGGTACAGCCAGGAGGGCAAAATGTACGCCATTGTCATGCTGCTGGCGCTGGCGGCAACGTGGGCATGGCTGTGTGGCATAGAAGGTGGCAACGTAGGCGGCGGCGCACGCACGTGGATTGCCTACACGCTCTGCATGACGCTGGCCATGTACTACCATCTGCTGGCAGTGCTGCTCATCCCTTTACACATGCTTTGGTTTGCCATCGCCTTCCCTGCCGCGCGCAAGCGCTGGCGCGCCTATGGGCTGGCACTGGCGGCGCTCACGCTACCCTACCTGCCGCTGCTTGTATGGCAGTGGGCCATGCTGCGCGCCCCCAATCAAGTGACGGGCTTTGGCTTTACGCCGCTGGGCGAGATGCTCAAGACCATCTTCCTCAACCAGACGCGCGGCTTCATGCCCGGCGACCCTGTCTGGCTGCTCACGCCCATCTTCTTTGCAGCGGCGCTGGGGCTGTTGCTGGGCTGGAGCGAACTGCATGGCGCGCCTGCTGGCATGTACGCGGGTGCGCCCAACCCCATACCACCGCTGCGCCGCTATGGCCTCCTTGCCGCGTGGCTGGCGGCCCCCATTCTCGGCATCTGGCTGCTCAGCCTGCGCCAGCCTGTCTTTACTGACCGCTATGTCGCGTGGACGCTGCCTGCGACACTCATCTTTGTGGCGCTGGGGGTGCAGGTGGTGCGCAGCAGCCTTGGACGCGCGGGCGCACCGCTTGCACTCCTGCTCGCCGCGACCATCTGCGCCGTCTGGCTCTACACAGATTTCCAGCAGGTGCGCACCACCGTCAAGTTCGATCTGCGCGGCGCTGTCCATCATGTGGCCGCACGGCGAGCCCCCGAATCACTGCTCCTGCTCCAGATTCCACATCTGGAATATGCCTTTCGCTACTACAGCGGCGATCAGGGCGCCGCGCCCTTTGCCGGCAGCGATGCGCGCCTGGGTCACTGGGCAGGTGGCCTGTGGACCAACGGCGGCGCTGATGACGCCACCGCCGCGGCCGAAGCCGACGCACAGATGCGCTCCATGACAAATGCCGACTGCGATATCTGGGTCATGCGCAGCGAGGTTGAGATGTGGGACCAGCGCGGCCTCATGGGCGCATGGCTGGCGCAGCACGCAACGCTGCTTGAACAGGCGGATTTCCACGGCGTTCAGGTTTTGCACTATCAATTACAGCCCAATCCGATCGAACCCATCTACGATCCAACCCTTGATGAAGGCTAACCATGTCAACACTCGTAACCACGCGCAAAATTCATTGGGACAAGCAGCCACACCCCAATTCCATTGGCCTGGCGCTGGGTGGCGGCGCAGCCCGCGGCATTGCGCACATTGGCGTGCTGCAGGTGCTTGAGGAAAACGCGATCTATCCCACCTATGTGGTGGGTACCAGCATTGGCGCGCTGATTGGCGGCATGTACGCGGCAGGGATTTCGGCCTCACGCATGGCGCAATTTGCCGCCACCATGCGTTGGCGCAGCCTGCTCTCCGTCAACATTCCCACACTCAATCTGTCGTTGCAGAACCTAAGCTTTGCCGGCGGCACGCTGCCCTTTTTGGAGGGAGCCACAGGCTTCTTTGAATTGGACAAACTGGCCGACTGGTTTGAATCTGTGGTAGGTGGAGAGATCGACTTTGCGCAGCTCAACATCCCCTTTGCTGCCATTGCGACAGAACTGACCACGGGCGATACGCTGGCGCTCAACACGGGGCGCGTGGCCACGGCCATACGCGCCAGTTGCAGCGTGCCCGGGATCTTCACGCCCACAATACGTCAGGGGCGCATTTTGGTGGATGGCGGCATTTCGCACAACCTGCCCGCCGCAGCGGTGCGCGCCATGGGCTCCGACTACGCCATCGCCGTCAACATCCTGCCCGCTGGGGGTGCAACTGTCTTCAGCCGCCCTGGCGATATGGACTACAAGCCCCATCACATCGTGGATGTGGCCATGTACTCAATCTATTCACTCATCCGCATGACGCAGGTGGACGAAACGCCCGCCGACTGCGTCATCACGCCGGCTATTGGGCACATCTCCTTTACCGACCTGGGGCGTTTTGAGGAGATGATTGCCGCCGGGCGCGCCGCCGCCACGGCCGCCATGCCGCAACTGCTGCATGATCTGGGCCGCGCCTGAGTTACCAGCACAACAACATCTCAACGCAAAGACACAAAGGAACGCAAAGAAACGCAAAGAACAGCAACAAAGGAACACAGATAAAAGCGGAAACTGCAAGGATAACGGCGGATATCTGTGTGTATCCCTGCTTGTTCCGTTGTTATCTGTGTTC
>DIAV01000184.1:0-3007 GCA_002415895.1 Anaerolineales bacterium UBA5069
GGGGGTGAGGTTGCTGTTGTGCCCGTCGGGTTACACGTTGAAGCGGAAGTGCATGACGTCGCCATCCTGCACCACATACTCCTTGCCCTCAATGCGCAACTCGCCGGTTTGGCGCGCGGCGGCCTCGGTGCCCAAACGGGCATAGGCTTCGTAGGCAATGACTTCGGCGCGAATGAAGCCGCGCTCAAAATCGGTGTGGATGACGCCAGCGGCCTGGGGCGCCTTCGCGCCCTTGTGCACAGTCCACGCGCGCACTTCCTTGGGGCCGGCGGTGAAGAAGGTAATCAGCCCCAGGGCGCGATAACCCAGATGAATGACCTGCTCGAGGCCGCTTTCGGCCACGCCCAGCGCTGCCAGAAACTCGTGGCGCTCCTCATCCGACATGCTTACCATTTCCTCTTCGAGCTTGGCGCAGATCTTGACAACCTCCGCGCCCTGCTCGGCGGCCACCGCGCGCACAATGCGCACATACTCGTTGTCCTCGGCCAGCGCTGCCTCATCCACATTTGCGGCGTAGATGACTGTCTTGCCGGTGAGAAAGCGCATTTCCTTGTTGAGCGATTCGAAGGTGTTGCCATTGCTCTCGGGGTGCGCGAGTACGGGCTTGCCTGTTTCGAGCAACTCCTTCAGTTCCAGCGCCAGTTCATACTGGGGCATGAGTTTGCGGTCCGCCTTGACCTCGCGGCTAAGGCGGTCGACCTTGCGCTCAAGCTGCTGCAAATCGGCCAGAATCAGCTCGAGATTGATGACATCAATGTCATCACGCGGGCTGGGTTGCTCCGTCACGTGGATCACGTTCGGGTCGTCAAAGCAGCGCACCACGTGCACAATGGCAGCGACTTCGCGAATGTTGGCAAGGAACTGGTTGCCCAGCCCTTCACCCTGGCTTGCGCCTTTCACAAGGCCGGCAATGTCCACAAACTCCACGGTGGCGTTGACGGTGCGCTCGGGATCCACCAGCGAAGCCAGCTTGTCAATGCGTGCGTCGGGCACGGGGACAATCGCCTTGTTCGGCTCAATCGTGCAGAAGGGGTAATTCGCCACCTGGGCGTTTTGCGCCTCAGTGAGTGCGTTAAAGGTTGTGCTCTTGCCCACGTTGGGCAGCCCGACAATACCAATACCTAAAGCCATAATCTCTCCACAGACAGCGCAAAGGCTATCCGAATCCGAACTGAAATCGTATTGAAATAACACGGCCACATCTCAACGCAAATTCGCCAGGAACGTAAAGAAACGCAAAGTACAAGCAACTGCGCAGATCACTGTTGTACTTTGCGTTTCTTTACGTTCCTGGCGACTTTGCGTTGAGATGTTGTTTTCATGCCTGTATGACTCGAGTTACGTCTTGCGCTTGTGCGCGTTCCATTGCCTTTATGCGGCGGGCGTCACAATCAGCACTTCGGCCATGTCATGCGCCAGCGCGTGATGCTCGCCCGCGACTTCCACCAGCAGCGGGCCGGAAAAGGGCGCGCGCTTGCGCGGGATAATGGTCGCGCCCGGAATCAGCCCCAGGCTGCCCAGGTAGGTTAGCCGGTCGGGGTCCTGCATGAGCACGCGCACAAGACGATAGGGATGATTCACCTCGGCAACGGTCAGGGCAATGCCGGCGACGGCCTCCACGCGACCATCTTTGGTGGGGATGGGGTCGCCATGCGGGTCAATTGTGGGATCATCGAGGGCGGCGGCAATGGCATCCTCCAGCGCCTCGCTAATGAAGTGCTCAAGGCGCTCGGCCTCGGCGTGTACCTGATCCCAGGGCAAATTGAGCTTCTTGTGCAGGTAGAGTTCAAGCAGGCGGTGATGGCGCAGCACTTCGAGCGCGACGCGCGTGCCCGCCTCGGTGAGTGCAATCTCCTGGTAGGGTTCATAGCGCACCATCTCCAACTCGGCCAGCCGCTTCACCATGTTCGTGGTGGAAGCGGGCGAGACATCCAGGTGATGGGCCAGCGCGGAATTGTGAACCTCGACCCCCTGCGATTCAAGCAGGTAGATGGCCTTCAGGTAGTCCTCATGCGCTGGTGTGAGCGATTTTTGGTTGTGTGAAGAATCCGCATTAGCCATGCTAAAATTCTATCGCGCGCCTCACTGTGCGGCCAAAATGCATATACGCGGAAAGTGCAGAAACGGCATGGAAATCGGGGCTGCGACATGCCTCATGCTGGTGTTGCTCGGGTTTCCGCGTTGTTTGCGCCGCGGTTGCTATTCTCGAATCGGCGTGGCCTGTTCAATCTCGCTGCAGAGCCTCTCGCAGAGCTGCAGGAAGTTCTGCTTCCAGCGGTCGTGGAGCTCGAGTGGGTCTGTCCAGTTGTAGGTGCGGTTGCTGTAGGCCAGCGTATTCATGTCTGCGACCGCTTCATCAAGCACCTTCATGTGCGAATCGCGCGTGGAGAATTGACCAAAGGTAACGTACACCAGTTCCAGCGGGGCCACGCGGTCGGTCGTCTCGGCACACCAGCGGAAGATGTCATTGAAGAAGATGCGCATGGTGTGGTAGCGCCGGTGGACAGTAGGCGCGTGCTCGACGAGCACCTGCCAGAAAAAGGGCGAAAGGAAGGTGCGGTCGTCGCGCCCCAGTCCCAGCTCATGCACCAGCGCGAGCGCATTGGCGCAGGCGTCGAGCAGGGCGCGCGCCGCGCCCAGGTAGCCCACGAAGAAGGCGCGCGTCAGCACAGCCGCCTTGAGGTCCCCCTCCGCGTCCATGCGGTGACGGCGGCGCGCATCCTCAATCAGGAATGCGTACATCTCCACCTCGGCCATGCGTGCGCAGATGCTTTCGGCGGCCAGCACCATGACATGCGTTGCCGCGCCGCGCGGCATGAGCATGCCCAGCGCTTTATCGAAGTGCTCATCAAGCTCCACAAAGCAGGCAGGCACGTTGCCGTCGGAAAGGCGATAGGCGGTGCGTTCGTAGAAACGCGTCTTCATGGGAGGAAGCCTGTGGAGTTGCAGGGCTTCTCAAAAGTCGTGGGAGTCGCGCACGCAGAACCGCAACCTCACCCCCGTGCCC
>DIAV01000184.1:3124-3382 GCA_002415895.1 Anaerolineales bacterium UBA5069
GAGAGGGGCACGGGGGTGAGGTGCTGTTCTGCGCAACGTATGACCATTGAGTCGCCCTGTGGTTTGTTGCGACGCATGCAGGGCCGCCCGCGGTATAATGACTGGCGGGCGCGCGCAGTATATCACGCGTCAGAGCGGAGCATCCAACGCGCCCACGCAGCCCGCAGCCAAGCTCAATTTCAATCTGCGCAGGAGTCTCCCCCCATGGAGCATCAGGATTACCCCGCCAGCCCCACCTACGTACCCACAATCCGCGAG
>DIAV01000184.1:3398-4007 GCA_002415895.1 Anaerolineales bacterium UBA5069
AACCGCCTGCTGGCGCAGTTTGGCGGCCTTACCGGCCTGGCGCGCGCCAATGTAGACGAACTTTGCAGCGCGCATGGCATGGGCGAGGCCAAGGCCACGCAGATCAAGGCGGCGCTGGAACTGGGCCGTCGCATGCACCTGGCCACCCCCGAGGATCGCACTCGCATCTCGTCGCCGGCCGAGGTAGCCAATCTGGTGATGATGGACATGGGGCTGCTGGAACAAGAGGAACTGCGCGTGGTGCTGCTGGACACAAAGAACTACGTGCTCAAGATCGTCCGCCTTTACAAGGGCAGCCTGAATATGGCCATGGTGCGCGTGGGCGAGATTTTTCGCGAGCCGGTGCGCACCAATTGCGCGTCCATTGTCCTCATCCACAACCACCCCAGCGGTGACCCCACGCCCAGCGCCGAAGACATCAGCCTGACGGAAGCGGTGATCAGCGCGGGCGCATTGCTGAATATTGATGTGCTGGACCATCTGATTATTGGCCGCAACCGCTTTGCCAGCCTCAAGGAGCGGCGTCTGGGCTTCAAGTAATCCAGCAAATCTTGCAGCGACATATTGTAATAACGGCACAAAGATACAGCGACACAAAGACACGAAGAC
>DIAV01000185.1:0-358 GCA_002415895.1 Anaerolineales bacterium UBA5069
GCAACGCTGTGAATCTCGCCATCCTGCTGCACGACGAGGCGCAAATCTATGTGCCGCTGCTGAGCGAAGCGCCGTCGCCCCCCGCGGCAGGCACCGATGGCACAACGCGCGGTCTATCGGTGGATATAGGCGCGCCGCACGGCCCGCCCATTAACCTGAACAGTGCCAGCAGCGCCGAATTGGAATCGCTGCCGGGGATTGGCCCCGCCAAGGCGCAGGCCATTATTGCCAACCGCCCGTATGCCACGGTAGATGAGCTAGACCGCGTGCCGGGCATTGGCGCAGCCACGCTTGAGGAGTTGCGTCCCTTGGTCAGCGCACCCTGAAGTGGTGTGTCTCTGAAGTGCGCGGCGATCGT
>DIAV01000185.1:408-3798 GCA_002415895.1 Anaerolineales bacterium UBA5069
CAAAAGCCGGAGGGCTGGAAGCCCCCCGCTACGACCGCCGCGCATTTGCGGGATGCACCATTAAAGCGCGGCACAGCGCATACCACCATGAGAAGGGCATTGACGGGTTTATTCAGCAACAGCGGCGTCACGCCGGAGACGTGACCTACAACTGCTCCGCGGTGCGCTGTTGCAGCACGTGCCACGCTGTGGGAATTCCACCAGAAGGTATTGCGGCTATCCTGCAACATGCAGCAACAGTGCGGAAAGCAGCCTGTCGCACCCTGGAGTGCTTCACAGAGCCCCCGACAACTGCTTTACCGCACTTTGACCCAAAGCAGCCCTCGATGTAGCATTGTCCACACTCCGCAACCGTCGCGCAGGGTGCACAGCTTGTTGTGGCCGTGTACGTAGCGCGTATCGCTCGCCTGGGAACTCCTGGTCATGCCTGAGCCCGAATCGGCGCAATCCGAGCCCAACCCAACAGAAAAGCATAGCCTGCCGCAGCAGATACGCAGCACTGCGGTAGATGTGAGCAATGAAGCGTTGGTGCAAAGCGCGAACCTCTTCCTTGTTGCGCGCCGCGTACTGCTCACAAGCCTTGGCGCATTGGCGATGACGATTGACGAAAGCGCCGACTTTGTGAACAAGCTTGTCGAGCGCGGTGAGGTGGCCGAGTCTGATCTCAACCGCCTGATGAGCGAGTATATGGAGCGCAGCAACGAGCGCGAGGAAGAGGCCGCCGAGGGGCGGCGCGCCACCGTGGATAAAGCCGGTATTGCCCTCGCTGATAGCGTGGAGGTGATTCTTGGCCGCCTCAACGTGCCCACACGCACGGACATTGATGATCTGAGCCGCAAGATCGGCCAACTCAGCGACAAGGTGCTCACCCTCAAGCAGCGCAGCGCCAGCCGCTCCCTGACGGACGCCACCGCGACGGCGCTGGACGAGAGCGCTGCCGAAACGCACAAGCCCTCTGCTGGCCGCAACGGCAATCGCGCCTGATTCCAGTGCTCTGCATTAACAAAAAAAGGAGGGGAGAGCAAATCGGTGCTCTCCCCTCCTTTTTGATTGTGCATTCCCTACTGGCTTATGGCATCTGCTGATCGCTCGGTCGTGGGCGCAGGGCGGCTGGTTGTGGGCCGGGCCGGCCTGCCCGCTTTGGGTGGAACGAGCTTGTGGCGGAAAGCCACGATTCGCCTGCGCACGGGGGGCAGCCGCACAACCAGCAGGAAGGTGAGCAGCAGGCCATAGAGCAGCGGCTCCACCTGTTCGGCGGCCTTGGCCTTCCAGAAGAAATGCACCACGGCGGCCATCCCTGCCACATAGACCAGCTTGTGCAGGGGCTTCCATTTGGAGCCCAGCCGCTTCATCCACCCCTTGCTGGAGGTTATTGCCAACGGTACCAGAATGAGGAAGGCGAGCAGGCCAACCAGAATATACGGCTTGGTGGGCAACCCGTCGGCAAGGATGAGGCCAACATCAAAGCCGTAGTCCAGCCCCACAAAGTTGAGCAGGTGGAAGCTTGCGTAGACGAAGGCCCACATGCCCAGCGCCTTGCGCACGGCCAGCGGCTGGCGCCACCCCAAAATAATGTTGGTGGGCGTGCATGCCAGCGAGAGCATGAGCAGGATGAGTGCGGCAATGCCCGTGCGGTTGGTAATCTCTGTAATCGGGTTGATGCCTAGATTGCCCTGCTGGAAGTCATAGGCCAGTTGCAGCAGGGGAACAGCCGCGGCCACGTTGACAGCCAGCCAGAACCAGTGTTTGCGCAGCCACTTGCTCATTTTTACCATAGAACACCCTCGTAGAGTGAAAGCTGCACTGCTTGACGCAAGGGCGCAAGGCAGGGCAAGGGAAACCAGATACAGGGTTTGGTTCTGCCGCGGCACGTGCCCGCAGGTACTAAAGTGAATCCAAGCGCGCAAAACAGTTGCTTTTGCTGCGGTTCCAGTTTAGAAGTTCGCCGTCAGGCTCATGCCCGCGTACAGGGACGCGACTTCGTCGCCATAGCCATTGAAGGGCAGCGTGGGGCGGCGACCGCCCAGCTCGCCAATGCGCCGCTCGGTCGCCTGCGACCAGCGCGGGTGGTTGACCTCCGGGTTGACGTTGGCGTAGAAGCCATATTCGCGCGGGGCCGCCATCGCCCAGGTGGAGACAGGCTGCGTGTCGGTGAGCACGATCTTGACAATGCCCTTGATGCTCTTGAAGCCGTATTTCCAGGGCACCACCAGCCGCAGCGGCGCACCCTGCTGTGGCGTCAGCAGTTCGCCATACATGCCCGTCGCCATAATCGTCAGATCATGCATGGCTTCATCCAAACGCAAACCTTCGCTGTAGGGCCAGTCGAGCAGCGACGTCTTCTGGCCGGGCATTTCCTCTGGGCGCAAAACAGAGAGGAATTCAACGTACTTGGCTTCGGCCTTGGGTTCCACAGCGTTGATCAGCGCCGACAGATTGAAGCCCACCCAGGGGATGACCATGGACCACGCCTCAACGCAGCGCAGGCGATAGATGCGCTCCTCCTGCGGGAAATTCCTGATCAAGTCCTCAATCGCAAAGGTGGTGGGCTTGTTCACCAAACCTGTCACTTCGACCTGCCACGGGTACGTGGTAAAGTTCGTCGACAACGGCGCAACTTCCTCCTTGTCGAGGCTGAACTCGTAGTAATTGTTGTAATTGGTGATCTCGTCGAACTTGTTGAGCTTGTCGCCCAGTTCGTCGGTGGCGGCGCTTGCGGTCGGCTCGCTGAAGGCCAGCGCTGCGGGCAGTGTGCCCACGGCGGCAGCGAGGCCACCAGTCGCCACGGCTGCTTCCCCTGCCACGGCGCTGCTTGCCGCAGGCGCTGCGGGCGCACTGGGCGCACAGGCCGCCAACGCGACCACCCCGGCGCTGACACCCGCGGCGCGCATGAACTCGCGGCGCGACAGGAAGACATGCTTCGGTGTAATTTCAGAGCGATCGATCTGCTGCATGGGTGCAATCCTTTCAAGTGGCCTGAGGCGCTCGTCATCAGCTGGCTGGTCGTCGGGTGCAAGGCATGATGTAGACCACTGCCCCGCCTGGTTTGTGCGTTCCATGATACATAACGCAGAAAGTTCTGGCTGTAGTTTTGCCTGAGTTTGGCCAATCTTCGAGTGCGCGTGCAGAGTTGCCGAATTGGAGCATCGCGCCCCATCTATACCATCCTGGAATGCCATGAACCTGCTCACCCATCTCCACCCTGCCCTTGTGCACTTTCCCATTGCGCTGCTCCTTGTCGCGTCGGCGGCCGGTTTGACCTACCTCTTTGTGTGGCCGCGTGGCGAACTGCGCCTCATTACCTGGTCCGCTGCGCTGGCGGGGTGGGTGGCCTGCGCCGTGGCGGTGGCCTCGGGCTTGCTGGCGCAGGCGGGTCTCCCACCGGATGCA
>DIAV01000185.1:3830-4863 GCA_002415895.1 Anaerolineales bacterium UBA5069
GAGACGCGCGATTACCTTGACGCGCCGGGGGGCGCGCGTATGATGACCGCTGTGCTGCTGACTGTGGGCGCGTTGCTTGTCTTCTTAACGGGCTGGAATGGCGGGGAACTGGTCTATCAATGGGCGGTCAACGTGGCGCAGTAGCGGCGCCACGCGGGGTAAGCAACGCAAACAAAGGCAGAACAGAGATGAAGGCGGAATACCTTGATCACTGTTCTGCCTTTGTTTGCGCTGCCTAGTTGGTGTGATCGAGCGCTGCACGCTGGGCGCGCAGCTTTGCGAGCGTGCTTTCCATCGCGGCGATCTCATCGTCGAGGTGCGCGCGCTGCTCGGCGGGGTCAAGCGCGAGCAACTCGGCAGGCACATCTGGAAAGCGGCCGTCGGCGCGCAGTGCGATCAAGTGGACACCCCAGAGGAAGGCGGCAATTGCCGTGCGCGCCAAGTCCTCGGCCAGTTCGGGCGAGAGCAGGGCCACGCTGCGATCGCCCAGGATGAGCAGGAAGATGCGGTAAATCACCTGGGCGAGGTAATAGAGAATGAGAATGGCCCCGGCAAAGGCCACGCCGTAGAGATAGATGCGGCGCGGCAACGAGGCGCGCTCCGCTGCACCCTCGGCATCTGTCCGGCGTGCCACATGCTGCACAGCGCGCCAGTGCAGCGCCCAGACAGGCGCGCCCACAACAAGCAGGCTCACCCCGGTGGCCAGTGGTCGCTCCCAAACAGGGCCGTTCATGGCTTGCCGCGTTGTCAACAGCGCGTCAAGTATCACCTGAACGACATTAACGAGGCCAATCCAGAGGAGCACAAGCCCTGTGGCCGCTACGGCGTAGAAGTAGATGCGCCGCACAGTCGCGCCTTCGGCGCGCACACCTGCGCGCGCCTCCATGGCCTGGATGACATGCCAGAAGCGCCACCAGATGACCGCGCCCGCCGGTATGAAGGCCAGTGGCCCGGCGATCATGTCCAGCAGTTCCAGCGGGGTGCGGTTGTAGCCGGCAAAGATCCAAATCAGCACAGTGCGCAGCACAATCGC
>DIAV01000185.1:5000-8635 GCA_002415895.1 Anaerolineales bacterium UBA5069
TCTTCCTCGGCAGGGCGGCGCATCACAATGTCGTGCCACACCTGTAACCCCGTGCGCGCCACCACAGTGCCAATGAGGATAAGCGCAATACCGCCCCCCAAGCGCGGGGCAAACCAAATGCGCGTTACCGAGGGGATGATGCGGTCAATCCCCCACTGGATTGCTGCGCTGATCACGCCCGCCGAGCCAAAGAGAATCATGGTCAGACCGGTAATGATCACCCCTGCCAGGAAGAGCCTGCGCCACACCGCCGCCAAACCCGCCTCGAGGCCAAAATCACCGTCGCTGCGTGCGATTGTCTGCCAATACCACAGGAGTGCGCCGGCGGCGCCAATGGCAATCAGGTCTTGCAGCCAGACTGCGGGCAGGAGCTTGCTGGCGGCGATGGGCTGCCCAAATGCAAGCTGCGCGATGCCGCTCAGCAAATTCTGTGCCATGGTGAGCAACAGCCCCAGGGCAATGGCCGAGGCGACATAGTGAAAGAACTTGCGCAGCGCAGCGGTGCGTTCGCCGGGATATTCAGGACGTGCGACGCGTGCCTGTATTGTTGCCCAGTGCAGCAGGAAGATGGGCGTCGTCACGATGAGCAGCCCGGCGTTGGAGGCAATCGTTGTGCGCTGGAAACCCGATCCGCTGATGACTGCTAATCCGGGCTGCGCCAGCCAGGCGTCGACGAGCGAAAACGCAAGGCTTGTGAAGGCAAAGAGCCCTGCCGTCGAACTGATCAGCGCAACCACATAGAAGTAGAGGCGGCGCACAGTTGCCTGGCCCGAGCCTTCACTGGAACCACTTTGCGACCCACGCGCGTTGGGCATGGCAGGTTTCTGTGCGTTCGATGCGGCAATGGTCACGGCGAGCAGCACCACGAGCGTTACGATTGAGACGATGACCAGCAGACTGATAGCCATGATGATCAGTAGAAGAGGTTGTTGTTGGCGATCTTCCAGCGGCCGTCTTCACGCACAACGCGGATGACGCGCTGGTTTGTGTAGGTGGAGCGCTCAAAAAGGTCGCCACCGCCAAAGTTGTCTTCGGCAATGGTTACAGAAGCCTCGTCGGCAGTTTCGCCGGTTATCTCCACAATGCGCGTGCGGGTGCTCGCGTAATTGTTTGCATAGTTGCTGGCGGCGTTGGCAATTGGATCATAGCCGCCCTTTTCGTACTGATCGAGTGCTTCCTGGGTAAACTCGGAGCGGGCCCGCGCCACGTCGCCCTGCTGCACCGCCACCAGGGCGTTGTATACGGGCGTGGAGGGACTGTCGTCGGTGAGATAGGCCGCAGGGCCATCCGGCTGACCGCTGGCGAGGTTGACTGTGACGACGGCCGCTACAACAAGCAGCAGCACGAGGGCAATGATGATCCACGTAAACGTGTCAATGCGCAGGCGCATAGTCACTCCACTAAATTGAATCGAATGAGTTGAAGTGGGAGAGCGGGGTGGCGCGCACCACCTGCAAATGAGACGGAAACCGCAGCGCGTATGTTCCCCCCAGTATTGCACATGAGGGTTCCGATCGTGTTATGGCGCGCCGTTTTCCAACTGGGCAAGTTCCCACGTCAGGCCGCCATCCTCCACCTTGACGAGGGCGTGGGGTGCATCCACGCCAATCCACAGGCGCGTTTGCCGGTCGCCATAGTCGATCACAATGTTCCACGCATCGAAGAGACCGGCCGCCACATTCACCTGTTCTTCTTTGCCTACGGTCACGGTGACACGCTCCAGCCGCCCCGTGAGTGGGAGAAAGCTGTTGAGTTCGGTTGCATAGCCCTGCGCCAGCGGCAGCGTGCGGACAAGCGTCCACAGGCTGCGCTGGTCGCGCGCGTCTGAGGGGACATTGATGCGCTGGACGGTTGTGTTGTTGAGCTTCGTGGTCAGGTCAAGGTTGACCTCGCCCTGATCATAAGTCGCGCTCACGCGTTCTGTGCCGGCCGAGTCCGAAATGGAGAGCGCCGACTGCGCCGGGCGATAGCCGGCGGCGCTCATGGAGACGCTGCTCACCTCGGAGCCGCCGCTGCCCGTCACCTGGCGGCGCAGGACCCAGCCGGGCGCGCCATTCACCGGTTCCTGGGAGAGCGCGAGCAAGGCCGTGCCCATTGGGTTGTCGTCGGCATCGAGGAGGGTGTAGTTGGCCTGCTCGCCGCTTTGCCAGGGCGCGTCGCCAAGGCGCAGCGGCTGCACGGCAGGCGCGCCGCAAGCGCCCAGCAGCAAAACAAGCGCCAGGAGTCCTGCCCACAACTTGCCTGGATTGGACGTGCATATTTGCGCCATGGCAGGGTCCAGTCGACAGCGCCGGTGCAGTGAGGCTTTTCCCGTTGGGGCCTCACTGCACCGGCAACGGCTTTAGCGGTGCGTCTCCATCCACTCCAGCGCGGCCGCCGCCAGCGAGGCTGCGCCAATAGGGAGCGCGTCCTCATCAATGCGGAAGTCGGCGCGGTGGACGGGGTAAATGCGATCCCAGGCGGGGTTCTTGACGCCAAGGAAGAGGAAGCTGCCGGGGGCGGCCTGCGCCATGTAGCTGAAATCTTCAGCACCCATAACGGGCTCGGCCACAACCACATTCGCCTCGCCCAGCAGCCCCTGCGTGGCGGCGCGCATCGCGGCTGTGGCCACAGGGTCATTGACAGTGGGCGGGTAGCCGCGCAGGACTTCAAGCTCGGCGCTGCCGCCCATGGCCTCGGCCACACGCACGGCCTTCGCCAGCTCGTCCGCCAGCAGTTGGCGCGTTTCAGGCGTGTAGGAGCGAATGGTGCCGGTCATCTCCACGCTGTCGGGGATGACGTTGCTGGCAATGCCCGCGTGAATGGTGGAGATGGTGATGACGCCCGACTCCAGCGGATCAAGTCGCCGGCTGACGATCTGGTGGATGGCCTGAATCACCATGCCGCTGATCTGGATGGGGTCTATGGCCGACTGGGGCCGCGAGGCATGGCCGCCCGAACCGCGCACAACCAACTTGAACTCGTCGGCGGCGGCCAAAAGGGGGCCCTCACCCAGCGCCACAGTGCCCACCTCGTTTTGGGCGGCGACGTGCAGGCCGAAGACGGCATCCAGGCCGTCCAGCGCGCCCTCTTCCACCATGCGCATGCCACCCGACTTGCCCTCATCGTCCTGCGCTTCTTCGCTGGGCTGGAAGAGCAGGCGCACAGTGCCCGGAAGCCGTCCCTCATCGGCCAGCCCCTTGAGCAGCGTGGCCGCACCCAGCAGCATGGCGGTGTGCGAATCGTGGCCGCAGGCGTGCATGATGCCGGGCGTCTGGCTGTCAAACTCCGTGCCGTTCGTCTCAAAAATGGGGAGCGCGTCCATGTCGGCGCGCAGCCCCACCACGGGGCCCGCCCCGCCGCGCACATGGCCCACAACACCCGTCTTGGCAACTTCGGTTTCGGTCTCAATGCCCAGCGTCACCAGTGTGCTGTTGACCAATCCGGCGGTGTGGTGTTCGGTGAAGGTCAGTTCGGGGTTGCGGTGGATTTCCCGCCGCCAGGCGCGAATGTCCTCGTGGATGGCCTTGGCGCGACCAAGAAGCTCTGCCGACGAAATGGCTTGGGGCATGGTTGTCATCCTTTGGGTTGATTTGTGCGCCATTGCAGGGCGCGTCCTTAAGATAGCTGATAGCGGTAAGGCGATGCGGTAAGGC
>DIAV01000296.1 GCA_002415895.1 Anaerolineales bacterium UBA5069
CGTACTTGCCGGATGCACCACTTACCACTTACCACTTACCAGTTACCACTTACCAATCA
This sequence comes from Anaerolineales bacterium UBA5069, assembly GCA_002415895.1. GTDB lineage: Bacteria > Chloroflexota > Anaerolineae > Caldilineales > Caldilineaceae > UBA5069. Next base: position 60 of record DIAV01000296.1, read on the forward strand.
ACACGGCTCCATTCCTTGAAACGGACCCTGCAATGTCTCAAATCGCGCTGACGCGTTTTATTGGTGAATGGCTACCGCCCATTGAGGCGGAAATGCGCTCGCTGCTGGACAACAACGAGGAGGCTGTCGGCGCGCTCTACGGCATGTTGCGCTACCACATGGGCTGGGCCAACACGCGCTTTGACGCCGAACTTGCGCCGGCGGGCAAGCGGTTGCGCCCCATCTTCTGCCTTTTGGCCTGCGCCGAGGTGGGCGGCACTGTGGAGACGGCGGTTCCGGCCGCCGCGGCCCTCGAACTGCTGCACAACTTCTCGCTGATTCATGATGACATTGAGGATGGCGACGAACAGCGCCGCCACCGCGCCACTCTGTGGAAAGTCTGGGGCGTGCCGCAGGCGATCAACGCGGGCGACAGCCTCTTCGCCATTGCCTTTGCCGCCATGCAGCGGCTGCATGACCGCGGCCTGAGCGCCGAGGCTACGTTGGCCGCGCTGCGCGTCTTCACGCAGATGTGCATTGCCCTGACTGAGGGGCAGCACCTTGACATGGGCTTTGAAGAACGTGACGACGTGACCGTGCCCGAGTACCTGCGCATGATTCAGGGCAAAACGGGCGCGCTGGTGGGTGCCAGTGTGGCGATTGGCGCAATTGTGGGCGGGGTTGAAGCCGAACAGAGCGAGGCGCTGTGGCGCTATGGTCAGGCTGTAGGACTCGCCTTTCAAGTGCAGGATGATGTGCTGGGCATTTGGGGTGATCCTGCACAGACAGGCAAGGCCGCGGGCAATGACGTGCTGCGACGCAAGAAGAGCCTGCCCATGCTTTATGCCCTGAATCATGCCGCCACGGGCGCACGCTTGGCCGCACTGCTGGCTGCCGCCGACTTTGGCCCGGCGCGCCTGGACGATGCACTCGCCTTGCTCGATGAAGCGGGGGCGCGCACCTATGCCGAGGCGCAGGTGCAGCGGCTGCACGATAACGCGATGGCCGCGCTGCAGGAAGCGCTGGGCGCACGCGCTGCCCATTCGCCGCTGCGCACGCTGGCCGAAAGCCTGCTCAACCGCACACGCTAACTAAACTGACACCGCAATAGGACGCCAGCAACAACGTCTCAACCCAAAAACACAGAGAACGCAAAGAGCAGGGGAAAAGCAACGACCCTGCATGAGCGTATGGGCGCGTCGGCTAAAGGGTGCATCGCGCAAGTACACACGATTACGCGCACTTGCGCGATGCACAGCGGCGCGTCCTCGAGAACGGCGGCGAAACTGCAATTGTGCTAGAATGCGTCGATTGCGCAACTTTTCACATTTGCACCGCGATTTTGCGCGGCAGCCATTTATTTGAATTTCAGGAAACCGACGCATGATTGCTTTCTTGGTCAAAAATCCATTGTTGCTCCTCTTTGTCACCGCGGCCCTGGGCTATGCCATTGGGCGCATCCGCATCAAGGGCGCGAGTCTGGGTGTGGCAGCCGTCCTCTTTGTAGGTCTTTTCATTGGCTCGTTCAGCCCTGACCTGAAGATTCCCGACTTCGCGTTCACCTTTGGCCTCGCGGTCTTCGTTTACACCATTGGCCTGAGCAGCGGTGCGGGCTTTTTTGCCTCCTTCACACGTAAGGGGCTGCGCGACAATATTTTCATCTTTACGATGCTGCTGTTGGCCTTTGGCATGGTGTTGCTGAGTGCGGGCTGGTTTGGGCTCAAGCCCACGGTGGCTGCGGGTGTCTTCGCAGGCAGCCTGACAAACACGCCGGCGCTGGGTGGCGTGCTCGACGCAATCCGCAATGCGGCGGGGGCCAACCTGGAGAGCGTGCTTGCCGAGCCGGTTGTCGGCTACTCCGTCACCTACCCGCTGGGCGTGCTTGGGCCAATCTTCGCCATTTTGATCATGAGCCGCGTCTTCCGCATTAATTATCGCAAGGAAGCTGCGCGCCTCAAGGCTTTCAATCTGGTGGAGCAGGAAATCTACAATGTGACGGTGCGGGTGGGGGCCAGCGGTGTAACGTCAACCACGTTGCATGAGTTTACGGCAAGCCAACGTCCCAATGTGGTCTTTGGGCGCTTTGAGCGCAACGGTGTGATCAGCCTTGCCGACGGTTCCACACGCCTGCAGCCGGGCGACCTTGTGAGCATTGTGGGCGGGCCTGAGGATGTGGACGCTGCCGCCGCGCTCCTGGGCACAGTGGTGGATGAACATCTCGATTTTGACCGCAGCAACTATGACTTTCGCCGTATCTTCGTCTCGCACGGTGATGTGGTGGGGCGCAAGATTGGTGACCTGAAGCTGCCCGAAAAGTATGATGCCATTATCACGCGCGTGCGCCGCGGCGACGTGGATTTTCTCGCCAACGCCAACACCGTGCTGGAGCTGGGTGACCGTGTGCGCGTGGTCGCGGCGCGCGGGCGCATGAAAGAAGTGAGCGAGTTCTTCGGTGATTCCTACAAAGACCTTAGCGAAGTGGACCTGCTTTCCTTTGGCCTGGGCATGTCGCTGGGCCTGCTCCTGGGTTTGGTCCCCATTCCGCTGCCGGGGGGCGTGACGATTACGCTGGGTTCGGCAGGTGGCCCGCTGCTGGTGGCGCTTGTGCTGGGCGCACTGCGCCGCACCGGCCCCATTGTCTGGACGATGCCCTACAGCGCCAACCTCACGCTGCGCCAGTTGGGCTTGATTATGCTGCTGGCGACGGTTGGGCTGAAGTCGGGCTACACTTTTCTCAGCACCTTCACGCAGAGTGGCGGCGTCGTCATCTTTCTTGCGGGCGCGATCATTAGCACGGCAACGCCTCTGCTGGCGCTCTTTGTTGGCTACAAGCTCCTCAAAATTCCCTTTGGTATGCTCACGGGCATGGTCGCCTCCATGCACACGCAACCCGCCGTTTTGGGTTTTGCCAATGAGCAGTCGGAGGACGAAGCGCCGAATCTTGGCTGGTCGCTCGTTTTTCCGCTGGCAACAATCAGCAAGATCATTCTCGCGCAACTTCTGCTTAGCATTCTGAGTCGGGCCGGATAGGCAGACGGATCGCCTCAGGCGCATTTTTGAGCAACACTCAATGAGCACACCATGAAGCAACCCACACGCAACGCGGCACATGCGCGACCGCCGATTCAGTTGACGGGTATTCTCTTTGCGCTCGTGGCTAATTTGCTCTTTGTCTACCTGGCCGACCGGCTTGTGCGCCTGATTAACGCGCCCGCCTCCTTTGAACTGGCGGCAACGCTGATTGCGCCGCTGCTCGTTGGTGTGGCCACGGCCTTTTATGTGCGAGCGCGGGGCGGTATCCACGCGCTGATTGGCGGTATGCTCAGCATACCCGTGTTGGCGCTGCTTGTTTTTGGCGGCACGTGGCAATTCGCGCTGCTGGCGGGCGCCTTTTGCGCGCTCGGCGGCGCACTCACCGAGCGCGTGCTGCGCGGCCGCGCGGTGGATTAAGCGCTGCACATTCTGACGCAAGGGCGCTCTTGCCCCCTTGCAGAAGCAGCTATGGGTTGCAGCACTAACCCTTTGCGCAGTGCATCCCCATCGTTCGGCGGAAGCGCATTGCGCCGTTTCCTGTTAAACTCTCTATCGACCAAACGATTATGTAACGACGCGGCCGCGTGGCCGCGCGCTTGTGTTGTAATTGCCTGCACCGCGTCGCCGCCAGTTCGGCAAGCGGCGCGGTGGACAATTGCAGCCATCCGACCCGCAAAGGATGTGCCATGTACGACCATAGTTGGTGGAGTGTCATCGCCTACGACAAATCCAAACCGCGCCCGGCCGTCAACAAGGCAGTGCTCAAACGCATCTTTGCCTATGCGTGGCCCTATCGTTACTCGGTGTTGATTGTACTTGTCACCATCGTCAGCATTGCGCTGCTGGATTTGGTTCCGCCCCTGCTCTACCGCGATCTCATCGACAACGTCATCCCCCAGCGCAATTATGCGCGGCTCAACCTCGTTGCGCTGGGCATGATCGCCATCCCTGTGATCAGCGGGTTAATCTCCGTGGTGCAGCGCTATTACAGCGCCAAGGCAGGCGAGGGAATCATTTATGACCTGCGCCAGGAGATGTACGAGCATTTGCAGCGCATGGGGCTGCGCTTCTTTACAAACACAAAGTCGGGCGACATCATTTCGCGCTTCACCAGCGATGTTGTAGGCGCGCAGGGTGCAATTACCGGCACGCTGCCCAACATTGTCACCAACACCGTCGTGCTTGTCTCAACGCTGGCCGTGATGCTGACGATTGAGTGGCGGCTGACGCTGCTTTCTGTGGCCGTGGTGCCCCTCTTCCTGATTCCGGCACGGCGCGTTGCGGGCATCCTGCGCGGCATTCGCCGTAACGCCATGGAGTACAACGCCGAGATGAGCAACATCGTCAACGAGACGCTGACGATTAACGGCGCGCTCCTTGTCAAGACCTTTGGCAGCGGCTCGCGCGAGCGCGCGCACTTTGCCGAAGTCAACCGCAAGACCGCCGACGTTGGCCGCCGGCGCGCGCAGGTGGGGCAGTGGTTCTTCATGGGGCTGGGAATATCGGGAGCGATTGGTACGGCCATTGTCTACTACGCGGGCGGCCTCATGGCGCTCAACGGCACAATTACCGTGGGCACCATTGTGGCCTTTGTTGCCTACCTCTTTCGCCTCTATGGCCCCATTTCGGCGCTCTCCAACGTGCAGGTGGAGTTTGTACAGTCCATGGTCTCGTTTGAACGCGTCTTTGAATACCTGGACCAGCCCGTCGAAGTGCAGGAGCGAGAGGACGCCGTCAAGCTGGACAACGTGGCCGGGCGCGTCCACTTCGAGAATGTCACCTTCGGCTATGGTGAAGCCGCGGCCAAGGCTGAGATGTCCGACGCCACAGATGAGGGCGATGATGGCGACGGCGCCGGGAACGGTGCGGAACCGACGCCGCGCAGCGTGCTGGGCCGCCTCTGGGCTGTGGATGACGTCACCTTCACCGTGGAGCCCGGGCAACTGGTTGCGCTGGTGGGACCCAGCGGCGCCGGCAAAACCACAATTACCTATCTGCTGCCGCGCCTCTATGACCCCACGGGCGGCAGCATTACGATTGACGGCCACGACCTGCGCGACGTTGAACTCGAGTCGCTTGCCGGGCAAATTGGCATGGTAACGCAGGAGACGTACCTCTTCCATGACAGCGTGCTGGCCAACCTGCGCTATGCGCGCCCCGAGGCCACCCAGGCCGAGATTGAAGATGCGTGCCGCGCCGCCTATATCTATGACCGCATTATGGCCTTCCCCGAGGGCTTTGCGACGATTGTGGGCGAGCGCGGCTACCGCATGAGCGGCGGCGAAAAGCAGCGGCTGGCAATTGCGCGTGTCATCCTCAAGAACCCGCGCATCATGGTCATGGACGAAGCCACGTCGCACCTGGATTCGCAGAGCGAAGCGTATATTCAGGCCGCCCTGGCCCCGCTCATGGAGGGGCGCACCAGTTTTGTCATTGCGCATCGCCTCTCTACGGTGCTGGCCGCCGACAGCATTCTGGTTATGGACAAGGGGCGGCTGGTGGAGCAGGGCACCCATGCCGAACTGCTGGCGCGCGGTGGTCTCTATACAAAGCTGTATGAAACGCAGTTCCAGCGCGACACGGAGCCGGCCACAGCGTAGCAGGCACGGCCACAGCCTTCCCGACGCCATCTGGTTTTTCCACCCTTAAGGCCCCAATTAACCGCCCTTCACCGGACCTTCAAGTGCTACGGCGCTTGAAGGTCCGGTTTTTGCGTATAGTCAGGGCTTGAAATGTGCGGTTTATCTGACATAATGGCACGACTGCCTGCGAGCCTTGAGCGCGGCACAAACCTGCCAATTGACAAGCAAGCGCGAGCGACAAGCGCCGTGCTCGATTCCGGAGGATTCAAGACATGCATTTTGGACCATTGACACGCGTCGTGCTGCCGGCCTTCGTACTCACCATGGGCCTGGCCGCGTGCGTGCCTGTTGCGCCCACTGCTGACGCAACGACAGCGACAAGCGCAAGCACAGCCACAGCCGCGGTCGAACTTGGCGGCATCAAGGACTTTCTACTGGCGCAGAGCGAGGCGCTGCTGGCTGACACGGCCGACTTGCAGGCCGCCAGCGACCGCTACTTTGCGCTTGCACAGCAATACAACGGTGACTACAGCGCACTCTGGCAGGGCGAGAGCGCGGCCGTAGCGGCTGAGCTGGCGGCGGCACGCGCGGCGTGGATTGCCGCCAGCCCCGCCTACGAGCGCACAGAGGGCATCGTGGCCGGTACGCCGTCGCTGGCCCACTTTGACGTGATTCTGGACGCGGGCGCAAGCGGCGCAGAAGATCCCGCCAATGCCGCGCCCATTGATCTCACGCTCGCCGATGGGCGCGTCCTCACCCGCCCGGGCAACCTTTTTGGCGTGGCCGAGAGCACGCTTTGGGGCACCGAGCCCACCTACAGCGCCGGTGTTGAGGCGGATCTGGACGGTGACGGCGCAATCCAGTTCAGCGATAGCCTGCCCGATGCCAACGTGCTCAAGGCCGCAGCCGATGCGCTGCACGCCACTGCCGCTGAGCTGCTGGCCGCTGCGCAGACATGGCAGCCCAGCCAAACCGACGCCTTCACCGCGCTGGTGGTCATGGTGCCCACCATGAGCGAGTATTTTGCCTCATGGCGCGATTCGCGCTTCGTGGCGGGTGATGCCTCCACCCAGCGCGACTTTGTTGTCATCTCACGCCTTGCCGACGTGCAGGACATTCTTTCGGGCCTGCAGGTTGTCTACGCCGAACTGCAGCCACTGGCCACCTCTGCCAATGCCGACCAGGCTGTGATGGTGAGTGCAGGGCTGGAGGATCTGAAGAGCTTCGTGGCCGATATTGCCACTGACGAAGCCGAGGGCCGTCGCTTCACCCCCGAGGAGGCCGACATTCTGGGGGCCGAGGCGCAGAACCGCGCCACGGCGCTCACCGGCCAAATCAGCCAGATTGCTGCACTGCTCGGCATTGAGATTCAGGAATAGTCCAACGCTGTTGCAAGCGTGAAGGGATCCGCGCCATAGCGGATCCCTTCACGCTTGCAATCATGATGATGTAGGCATTGCCGCCCTGGCTGCGGCTGGAACGAAGATCCATGCAAAGACTCCTGTTTGCCAAACACCTGTTGGTTGTCGCCATTGTGCTGCTGCTGAGCCTTGGCGCGCTGCCTGCCTTTGGCCAGAGCGCGCCTGTGGCGGCAGACACTGCGGCGCAGACAGCGAATGCCCCGCAAACGCCTGCCGCGCAGGCCGAGCAGATGCGCACACTGCTGCTGCGCGCCCAACTGGATTTGGGCGCAGACGGCGCGGCTGGATCCGCGGCCATTGCCGAGGCGAACGCTCTCTATGCGGCAACGCTGGGGGTACAATTGGCCGCAAGCGCGCCCCAGGCGCACGCACGCGTGCGTGCCGCCTTTGCCGCTGCCGCAGAGGCCGCGGCCGCCGGTGATGGCGTGGCGCTGGCGGGTGCACGCGCCGCCGCATGGACCGCCCTGCTCGACGGCGCCTACCAGAGCACGCGCGCCGCGATTCTGGCCAATGATGCCCAGCTTGCCGCGCAATGGCTGCCTGTGCGCGAGTTCCGCCAGGCCACGCGCTTCTCGCGCCCCAATGGCGATGCCTCTGTGGCGCTGGCCAATCTACACGCGGGCAGCATCGCTCCGGATGAGGCGCTGCGCGTTCTCAATGCCGACCTGCTCGACACCTACCAGGCGCGCCTCAACGATGCGTTGCGCGCGCTGACGGAGGCCGACGCACAGGGCTTTGCCCTGCGGCGCGCCGAACTGGCGAGTGGGGCGGCGGGCTATTTTGCCATGCTCGCCCCTGCCTACGCCGAGCAGCGTGGTGTAGAAGCAGCCACCGCCGCGCAAGCCGCCTTTGCTGCCCTCGCCGCCGATGGCCGTGCGGGCCG
>DIAV01000088.1 GCA_002415895.1 Anaerolineales bacterium UBA5069
TTTAGAAGCCCAGCCCGGGCGGCAGGTTGATCCCGCTCGTGATCGCGCCCATGCGCTCCTTCTCGAGCGTGCGCGACTTCTCCAGCGCCTCATTCACGGCCGCCAGCACCATATCCTGCAGCATCTCCACGTCATCCGCAGAAACAACTTCGGGGTTGATGGCCAGCGACTTGATCACCTGCTTGCCCGTCGCCACGACCGTCACCATGCCGCCGCCTGCGCTGGCCGTCACCTCTTCATCCTCCAGCGCACTCTCGGCCTTGGCCATCTCCTCCTGGAGCTTCTGCATTTGCGACATGATGTTGCCCATGTTGCCCGGCCCGCCCATGGGGGGGAGGTTGCGCCCGCCCGGCCGGCTGCCTCCAGATTTGCCCTTGCTCATGTTTGCGTTCCCTTCCTGTTCTCGTTCGGTTTCGATTGTGACAGATTTCACAACACGCCGGAATGGTCAAATGTCCCTGATATTGGGCACTTTGACCTGAAAATTGCTGCGCAAAGTGCGCTGCAAGGCGCTACTCAATGGCCACGCGCAGCGCGAGCAGCGCCAGCACCACCGTGAACGGTGCAAAAAGCAGCCGCTCCAGGCTTGCGCCCGAGGCCAGATTGCCCAGAATGTTGAGCGTCATATAGGCAAAGACCACCCACGCCCCCATGCGGATGCCGCGACCAAGGTGGCCGGTTCCAATGATGCCCACACGCCGCGCCACGATCCACGCAAAGAGTGCAACAATGAGCAGCGCAAGGGTTTCCAGCAGATAAAGCTGCGAACGGCTGGTTATTGCGCCGCCCCACACGAAATCGGCGGGCATTGCATTCACAAGGATGAGAATGTGCATAACGGCCAGCAACGCCAGCCCAAAGAGCAAAATCCACCCCGCCAGCCGCGCCCCAATCCAGCCGCGCAAATTCTGCATTACTTGCCCTTCTCACTCTTGCCCGGCTTCACTTCTGCATGAAGTTCGGAGACGGCAAACTCCACCAGCGGATCCGGCCCTGTGCGTGGACCCGAAGCAGGCGCAGCGTTGACCGCCATCGCCAGGCGTGCGCGATCGCCAATCTGGAACTCCACCGTGAAAGGCGTGCCCAGGAATTCGGAGAGCACCCCCTCCACCAGCGCCTGCGTCTCGGGCTTGGTGAGCATTTGCAGCGAAAACTCGTTGTTGCCCAGCGCAAAGGCCGCACGGTCGCCCGCGATGGCAATGTCGCGCCAACTATTCAAATAGCCCTGCACCTGAATACCGCAGCGCGTCTTCACAAGCTTGAGGAAATCGCGCATGCGTAGCCGCAGTTGCTCAACGGCCTGCTCGTCAATTGGTGCGGCGGGCGTGCCGATTGAGTCGTCCGTGCGGGCGGCTTTGGATTGCGCGCCGCCTTGCTGCACAACATGGTGCGCGTTTGCCTGCGCCGCCGGTGATTTTGCCTGCGCCGGCTGGCTCTGTACAGCAGCCGGCGCTGCCACCACGGGCGGCCCTTCAATGCTTTCGATCAGCGCCATTTCCAGCGGCAGTTGCGGCTGAAACTCACCTTTCATCTCCTGCAGCGCCGTAGTGAAGCGGCGAATGGCAAAGAGAATGCGCGCCGAACTCATGCGGTTGGCCTGCCGCTCCATGAGCGCGCGGCTCTCCGCGGGCAGTTCGGCCAGCAGGCTGGGATCGTGCGTCAATGCCTGCACCAGCACGCCGCGCAAATGCTCAATCACCTGGCGACAGAACTCGCTCAGGCTCGCGCCGCTGGCAATCAGGCCGTGGATCAGCGCCAGCCCGCCGGGCACGTTCTGGTCGGCCAGCGCATCCACAAAGGCGGCCACGTGCTGCATACTCACCGCGCCCAGCGCTTCCTGCACCTGCTCAAAGGTGACGACATCCACGCTGCTGCTGATCATCTGATCAAGCAGCGAGACGGCATCGCGCATACAGCCCTGCGCGCTGCGTGCAATCGCGGTGAGCGCCTCGTCCTCGGCCTGGCGCTGCTCCTCGTTGACGATGTGGCGCAGGTGGCCGGCAATTTCGGCCACAGGAATGCGGCGAAAATCAAAGCGCTGGCAGCGGCTGAGCACGGTGGCCGGAATCTTGTGCGGCTCGGTGGTGGCCAGAATGAAGCGCACGTAGTCGGGCGGCTCCTCCAGCGTTTTAAGCAGCGCGTTGAAGGCTGCACCACTGAGCATGTGCACCTCGTCAATGATGTAGATTTTGACCTCACCATCGGCAGGGCGGAAGTTGACCTTGTCGCGCAGTTCGCGCACGTCGTCCACGCTGTTGTTGCTGGCAGCGTCAATCTCGATCAAGTCGACAAAGCGCCCTTCGCTAATGGCAGTGCAGTGCGCACATTGGTTGCAGGGGCGCGCGGCCTCGTCTGCGGTGCAGTTGAGCGCCTTGGCCAGAATGCGCGCCGTGCTCGTTTTGCCCGTGCCGCGCGGCCCCGAGAAGAGGTACGCGTGCGCGAGCCGTCCTTCACGCAGCGCGTTGCGCAGCGTGCGCGTAACGTGCTCCTGGCCAATGATTTCCTCAAAATTCTGGCTGCGCCACTTCCGATAGAGTGTCGTTGACATGGGCATTTTCTGGGGGAAAAGGCTGCGCTGCGAGCGGCGTGCAAACGGGCTAGCAATGGATGAACTGACTCAATGTGAAGCTGTATTCTACCATTGAACAGGGCGCGCGGCAATCGAAACGCACAACAGGCATAGGGCTTCTCAAAAGTCAGGGATTCGCGCTTGCACGCGCAAACGGCACCTCACCCCCGGCCCCTCTCCATGCGGAGAGGGGAGCACAGCAAGCACGTCGCGTAGGCTGTCTCTTATACACATCTCCGAGCCCACCAGACTAAAGAGAGTCTCG
>DIAV01000358.1 GCA_002415895.1 Anaerolineales bacterium UBA5069
GCAACCCGGCATGCAACCCGGCATACAGGGTTCCGGCTCGCAGGGTTATGTTGCGGCCCCGCCCAGCAACCTGGGCTACGGCTCCGCCCAGCCGCCTCTTCCCGCCCCCGACCTGGACGATGACTTCTATCGCCCCGCCCCCGACACTGTCGGATAAGCGCATGACGTGAGCGCCGGCACAGAGCCGGCGCTCTTTATATTCGAAACACCGTCGATCAATCGGCCTGTTCACGCATACGGGGGGGAGGGAGCGCATGCGCTCCCTCCCCCCCGTGATGGTCTGCAGCCAGCCTTGCGCCACAATCAATACATCAGGTCAGATTGCGAAACATACTCCGGGCGTCTGTCCCATTTCGCCTTGCGGCGGATGTCGCCAAGGGCATTCTTGCTACGGTTCTGAAACACCGTGATAACGACCACTCCCTCTTTGTCCATACGTACCTGAAGACCTTCTCGCTGAGACCACCGCGCCTGTTCGGGTGCGGGTATGTCCTTTCTGCGCAGGTACACATGCAGCACGCCGCCAGACCGAATGCGGGTTCCATGCACAAGCACGTACTCCACATCAGCCGTCGAAATGCCGCGCTGCGACATGCGCATGCGCGCGTGATGGGTATAACAGGGTATGGCTGAGTTCAAGCGTCATTCTCCCTTTTTGAGCCAACAGGGTTAAGGCCAATAAGGTGTAGATGTTCGTTGCCACAGCTGGCTGCAGACCTCTGCCACATACACTATAAAAATACGTCTGTCCTATTGATTCCGCAAGCACCTCAAAAATCGCGACAAAAAAGCGGCGGGAAGCATAGAGCCCCCGCCGCTTGTGTGATTGTACTCCCCACTATCCACTGCCCGACTGTCTACACCACCACATTCACCAGCTTGTCGGGTACGGCAATGACCTTGCGCGCGGCCTTGCCATCCATCCACTTGAGGACATTGGCATTGGCCAGCGCCTCGGCCTCCAGCGCTGCGGCCGACGTACCGGGGGCAACCTGCAGCCGCTCGCGGATCTTGCCGTTGATCTGCACCACAATCTCCACCATGGCCTCCTGCGCCTTGGTTGCGCTGCCCTGGGGCCACTGCTGCACGTGAACGCTGGCCTCATGGCCGCGCAGATGCCACAGCTCCTCGCTGATATGCGGGAAGATCGGCGCCATCAGCAACAGCAGCGAGTCAACCGCCTCATCCCAAATGGGCGCTTTGGGCAGCGTCGTCTCCTTGTACTTCATCAGCATGTTGTTCAACTCCATGAGCGCCGCAATCGCGGTGTTGAAGCGAAACGCGCCGATGTCATCCGTCACCTTGATGATCGTCTGGTGCAGCTTGCGCTCGAGCATGCGCACATCATCGGCGCTGGGCTCACCCGCGGGCGGGTTGTGGGCGGCATCCGTCACCACAGCCCACGCGCGCTGCAGGAAGCGCGTGATCCCCTCAATCGACTTGGGGTCCCACGGGCCGCCCTGATCCCAGGGACCAATGAACATGAGGTAGCCGCGCACGGTGTCCGCACCGTAGCGATCCACCATGTCATCGGGATTGACAACATTGCCGCGGCTCTTGGACATCTTCTCGCCGTCAGTGCCCAGCACCATGCCCTGGTTGAAGAGGCGCACCATAGGCTCGTCAAAGTTCACCAGCCCAATGTCACGCAGCGCCTTGGTAAAGAAGCGCGTGTAGAGCAGATGCATGGTGGCGTGCTCAATGCCGCCGGTGTACTGATCCACCGGCAGCCAGTAGCGCCCTTTTTCCGGGTCCCACGGCATGGAATCGGCGTGGATGGTTTGCCCGGGCAGATAGTTGGGCGAGATGTCGGCGTACTGATACCACGATGAGCACATGAAGGTGTCCATGGTGTCGGTGTCGCGCTCGGCGTCGCCACCGCACTTGGGACACTGGACGTGCAGGAACGCCTCGTGGTACTTGAGCGGGCTCTCACCCGTGGGCAGGAACTGCGCGTCGTCGGGCAGCAGCACGGGCAGATCCTCATAGGGCACGGGCACCACGCCGCAGGTGGGGCAGTGGATCATGGGAATGGGCGAGCCCCACATGCGCTGGCGGCTGAAGAGCCAATCGCGCATACGGTAGTTAGTGGCCGCCTTGCCCTTGCCCGTCTCCTCCAGCCAGGCGATCACCTTGCCGGCCGCACCTGCCACAGGTGTGCCTGTGAAGGAGCCGCTGTTGACCAGCTCGCCCTCGCTCTTGGAGCCATAGGCCGCTTCCAGGGGGCCGGTTGCGCCGTCGGGCCCGCTGATGACGCGGCGAATCTCAATGCCGAATTTGCGGGCAAAGGCGAAGTCGCGCTCGTCATGCGCGGGCACGGCCATAATTGCACCCGTGCCATAGCCCATCATCACATAGTCGGCAATCCAGATGGGAATGCGCTCGTCGTTGACGGGGTTGATGGCGTAGCCCCCTGTGAAGATGCCCGTCTTCTCCTTGTCGGTGGCGGCGCGCTGGATTTCGTCCAGGCGCGTGGCTTCTTCTTTGTAGGCGTCTACGGCGGCGCGCTGTGCATCCGTAGTGACACTGTCCACCAGCGGATGCTCGGGGGCGAGCACCATGAAGGTGGCCCCCCACAGCGTATCGGGGCGCGTCGTAAAGACCACAATCGGGTCGCCCTGCTCCGTGGCAAATGTCACCTCGGCGCCGCGGCTGCGGCCAATCCAGTTGGTCTGCATTGTCTTGACGCGCTCGGGCCAATCGATTGTCTCCAGCCCATCCAGCAGCTCATCTGCATAGTTGGTAATGCGGAACTTCCACTGTTGCAGCGACTTGCGGATGACAGGCGTGCCGCAGCGTTCGCAGTGGCGGTCATCGCCCCACACCTGTTCGCGCGCCAGGGTGGTATTGCAGGTGGGGCAGAAGTCCACCGGCGCATATTCGCGATAGGCCAGGCCTGCATCATAGAACTTGAGGAAGAACCACTCGGTCCACTTGTAGTAGTCGGCGTCGCAGGAGATGGCCATGTGGTCCCACGCCCACATCGCGCCCATGCGCTTGAGCTGTGCGATCATGCGCTCGATGTTGGCATAGGTCCACACTTTGGGATGCACGCCATTCTTGATGGCGGCATTCTCGGCGGGCAGGCCAAAGGCATCAAAGCCAATGGGAAAGAAGACGTTGTAGCCATTCATGCGCTTGAAGCGCGCGGCGGCGTCACTGGGCGTGTAGGCGTACCAGTGGCCTGTATGCAGATCGCCCGATGGATAGGGCAGCATTGTCAGCGCATACCATTTGGGTCGCGTTGTGTCCTCGTGCGTATCGTAGAGCCCCTGCGCTGCCCACGCCTGCTGCCATTTGGGCTCTATCTGCTGCGGAATGTATTTGGACATGGGAATCACCCTTGTTGTGTTGCGGGTTGAAGTTTAGCGGCAAACGAAAACGTGAAACGCTGCGCGGCGCGCCAAGGGCGCGGCCGAAGGTGCAGTGTTTCACGTTGTGAGAAAAGCCCGCGGCGAATGAACGGCGCGGGCTAGAGAAGCGCGAGTAGACCGCCTACAGCGCCACGACAGGCGCCCTGGGCGTTTGCGCATATGGAGGGTGAGCCCCCAATCCAAGGCATCTTTGCGC
>DIAV01000198.1:0-5765 GCA_002415895.1 Anaerolineales bacterium UBA5069
GGCGTGGCGCTGGGCGGCGGTGCGCACGCCTGTTGAATTGGCCGCATGGGAAAGCGCATGGTGTCAGGGTGAAGACGCTCCCGACACCGCTACCTTCGCCCCCGCGCTGCTGCAGGACCCCAACATCTTTATCCTGGCTGCGCAACGGGGCGGCGCGCTTGTGGGCGGCGGCATTCTCTACCGAACCGCCACGCTGTATGGTGCGGTGGTTGGCATTTCGAACACCTTTGCTTGTTCGGATGATGACGCGCGTGCGTGCTGGTTGGCACTGGCCGACGCGGCCGCACGCTTTGCGCCCGACTGCCCGCTCGTTGGTTACGAGGCGGGCAATGAACTGGCCTGGGCAATGGACGCGTGCTTCACAGCGCTGGGACCGCTGCGCGTGTGGGCGCGCAGCCCCGAATCTTGAATCGGGCCAACAGACGGCTCGCTGCTCTTTACGGTAGAATGAGACATCCGCACGCGATTCTTGATCCATGCGAAGTGCGGCGCAGGAGGAAATGATGCGTTCAGTTTCGATTGTTGGGATTGGCCAATCGCCCGTAGGCGAATTGTGGAACCGTTCGGCGCGGCAGATCGCGTATGATGCCATCTCGGCGGCCATGGCCGACGCAGGTGTGGACAACGCAGACGCGCTCTATGTGGGCAACATGCTTTCGGGCAGCCTGATTGATCAGGAGCACCTTGCCACGCTGGTGGCCGATGCGTGCGGGCTGCGCGGCATTGATGCCGCCAAGATTGAGGCCGCCTGCGCCAGCGGCGCGGCTGCCCTGCGTGTGGGCATCATGGCCGTGGCCTCGGGCTTCCACGATGTGGTGATCGTGGCGGGGCTGGAAAAGATGACCGACACCGTGGGCAAGGATACCACCGCCGGCCTTGCCACAGCCGCCGATGCCGAAACCGAGGCGCTCCACGGTGTCTCCTTTGTGGGCCTCAACGCGCTCATCATGCAGCGCTATATGTACGAGTACAAGGTGCCGCTGGATGCCTTTGCAGGCTTCAGCATCAATGCGCACCGCAACGGGGCCAACAACCCCAACGCCATGTTCCAAAGCCCCATTACGCTTGACACCTACGTGCGCGCCCCCGTCATCGCCACGCCCATCAACATGATGGACAGCAGCCCTGTGTGTGACGGCGCGGCGGCGCTGGTGCTTGTACCCACAGAGCACGCGCATCGCTACACCACCGGCCATCACCGAGGCGCCGTGCAAATTCTGGCCTCAGCCGCCGCCACCGACTCAATTGCCGTGCATGACAGGCGCGACCCGCTCTTTCTGCAGGCGGCCGAAACCAGCAGCCGCAAGGCAATGGCGCAGGCAGGCGTGGGGCATGAGGCGATTGACTTTTTCGAGTTGCATGATGCCTTTACGATTATGGCAGCGCTCAGCCTTGAGGCATGCGGCTTCGCGCGCCGAGGTGAAGGCTGGCGCCACGCCTATGAGGACGCCATTGGCCCCACCGGCCAACTGCCGCTGAGCACCATGGGGGGGCTCAAAAGTCGCGGCCACCCTGTGGGCGCGACAGGCGTCTACCAGATTGTGGAGTCCGTGCTGCAACTGACGGGCGGGGCCGGGGCCAACCAGGTGCCCGGCGCGCGCATTGGCATGGCGCAGAACATCGGCGGCAGCGGGGCCACCATCCTCACGCACATTCTGGGCGTGTAAAGGCGGAACAACAGCACAGCCGACACAGAGTTTACAGAGGGAATAGAGAAACACAGAGAACTGCAACAATACAAGCAGTTCTCTGTGTTTCTCTGTTCCCTCTGTGAACTCTGTGTCGGCTGTGCTGTTGCTCCGCAGATATATCTTTGGATGGTGGTGCGCTTCCCCGCGCGGGAATATGCTGGGGACATGCAAGAGGCCGGCACGGAGCCGGTTCGGCAGGCCCAGGGAGGGCATCAACGATGGCAACTACACCACTGCTTCCAAACAATTCCGACAACCAGACCCATAACACCCACATTCCGCGCCGCGGCCGCAATCGCGCCGCCATCTGGGGGATCATTCTCCTCGTCGCCGGGTTGAGCAGCCTGGCATCGGCCCTCAACTGGTTTGTGGGCGTCTCGGGCTTTATCTTCGCGCTGCTCTTTGCCGCGGGCGGGCTTGCCTTCGGCTACATGTTCCTGCGCGACATGCAACAGAGCTGGTGGGCGGCAATTCCTGCCGGCGCGCTCTTTGGCCTCTCAGGCACCATCATGGTTTCCGAATATGCGCCGAACCGGATCGCGTTTCTGGGTGGGGCCGTCTTCCTGGGCGCGCTCAGCCTTGGCTTCTGGGCCATCTACGCCGTGCGCCGCGACATGTGGTGGGCCATTATTCCGGGCGGCGTGCTCTTCAGCCTGGCTGCAACGGCGGCCCTGGGTGAGAGCAACTTTGGGACCGGACGCGATGAATTTGTGGGGGGCATCTTTCTCTTTGGCATGGGGCTCACCTTTCTGCTGGTGGCGCTGGCCCGAGTGGACGACGGACGCAGCCGCTGGTGGGCATTCATTCCGGCCGGCATCCTTATGTTGCTGGGCGTCTTGATTGCCTTCTCCGTGACGGCCTGGCTGGAGTCCTTCAATTTGATTGCCGCGGCGGCCATGGTGGTGGGCGGTGGTTTCCTGCTCTACAAGGCATTCGGCAAGCAGGGTGACGCATAGCCCGTCGCGCGCTCAACAACCTTTCCTGTTTCACTACGTGCGCCGCCCGGACTCTCCGGGCGGCGCTTTGTATGCGCCTCTCCTGCAAAGTGCATAACTGTCGAAACTTTGTCCGTCTTTCTGTGTTATCCGATTGAGAGTACAATGGTAGCCGCAAAACACGCAGCCCACATTCTGCGGCGCGCGTTGCTCATAAAAACACGCGCCGCAGCCCAGTCTCTCGCGCTCAACGCTGAGCACCCAACCGCACGCAGAAGCGCTGTGTGCGCATCCAACGCACGCGTTAGGTAGATACAGGCATGAATGCACAAGTAACAGATAAGTCAAACGGCATAGAGCCGAACGATGCGCCGCGCCGCCGCGTTGTCATTACGGGCGTTGGCGCCATTACGCCGCTGGGGCTCTCCGTGGCCGAGACGTGGCAAGGCTTGCTCGCAGGGCGATCGGGCATTGCGTCATTGACGCGCTTCGATGCCGGTTCGCTGCGCACCACCTTCGCCGGTGAAGTCAAGGGCTTTGAGCCGGCCAATTATATGGACCGCAAGGAGGCGCGCCGCCTTGACCTTTATATCCAATACGCGCTGGCAGCAACCAAAGAGGCCATTGCCGACGCTGCGCTCCAGCTTGAGAACGAAGACCCCGCACGTATCGGTGCAATTGTGGGCAGCGGCATTGGTGGCGTGCAGTCCACGCTGGAGGGGCACGAGACTGCCCAAAGCAAGGGGTTGAACAAGGTAAGCCCCTTTATGATTCCCAACATGCTGGTGGATTCGGCGGCTGGGCGCATTGCCATTGAGCACAATCTGCATGGCCTCAACCACGCCGTGGTGAGCGCCTGCGCGAGCGGCACGGCGGCCACGGGTGAGGCCTACGAAGTGGTGCTGCGCGGCGATGCGGACGTGATGATTGCCGGTGGTTCCGAGGCGGCGCTGCACCCCACCATGATGGCGGGCTTCGACGTGATGGGTGCGCTCAGCCGCTACAACGATGATCCTGCCGGCGCGTGCCGCCCCTTTGACACGACGCGCGACGGCTTTGTCATGAGCGAAGGCTCGGCGATTCTGATTGTGGAATCCGAGGAACATGCGCGCGCACGCGGCGCGCACATCTACGCCGAGGTGATCGGCTACGGCAGCAGCAATGACGCCTACCACATGGCCGCACCCCATCAGGCGGGGCGCGGCGCCGTCGATGCCATGCGCATGGCGTTGCGCAAGGCGGGCGCCAACGGTGTGACGCCGAACGCGATTGACTACATCAACGCACACGGTACGGCCACCCGTTACAACGACATTGGCGAGACGATGGCCATTAAGCAAGTGCTGGGCGAGCATGCCTACAACGTCAAAATCAGCAGCACCAAGAGCATGTTGGGTCATCTGCTGGCGGGAGCGGGGGCCATTGAGGCAATTGTCTGCGCCAAGGTGATTGAGAATGGCATCATCCCGCCCACCATCAACCTGAACGATCAGGACCCCGACTGCGATCTGAACTATACACCGCTGGTGGCGCGCCCAGCTGATGTGGCTGTCACGCTCAGCAACAGCTTTGGCTTTGGCGGCCACAACGCGTGCATTATGTTGCGCCGTTACGCGGCCTGAACGCGCGTTTCGCGCGCCGCGGCGCAACGATCTGAACGACGATCTGAACGACGATCTGAAGAAGAGCGCCCTTGTGCCCCAAACAGGGCGCACCCATTAGCAATTCGTATGCTGTTGCGCGCAGGCACAGCGGCATTGAGAGAATGAACATGCAGATCACCGAAACAAATCAAACTGCTGGAGCGCCGACCGCAAGCCGCGCCCAGGCGGAGCCGCAAAGCCCGGGCGCGGCGCCCGGCCACAATAACGGCCACACTGCCGATGCAGCCGCCGGGCAGAGCATCCTGTGGCGCAGGCCAGGCGCGGCCCGCGTGCCCGCACCGGTGGCGCCGCCCGTTATCCCTGATGAGCACCGCCGCTATGCCCAGATTGTGGGGTGGGGCTACCAGGTGCCCGACAAGGTCATTACCAACAAGGATCTTGAGGCGATTGTTGATACGAGCGATGAGTGGATTCGCGACCGGACGGGCATTGGCGAGCGTCATGTGGCGGCAGACCCCAAGGAGACATCGTCCACGCTGGGTGCGGCCGCCGCGCGCAAGGCGCTGGAAGTTGCCGACATCCCCGCGCACAAGGTGAATCTCATCATCTGCGCGACCAGTTCGCCCGAGCACATCTTTCCGTCGACAGCGAGCCTGATTCAGGACATGATCGGCGCGACCGGTGCGGGTGCGTTTGATTTGAGCGCCGCCTGCTCGGGCTTCGTCTACGGGCTGAGCATGGCGCGCGGCATGATCCTGGCCGGTGACGCCGAGTATGTCCTGGTGATTGGGGCCGAAACACTCTCGCGCTTTGTGGATTGGACCGATCGCACCACATGCGTGCTCTTTGGAGATGGGGCCGGTGCGGTGCTGCTGGCCGCCAGCAATGTCCCCGGCGGCATTCTGGCCGTGGAACTGGGCAGCGATGGCTCGGGCGGGGATGCGCTGATTCTGCCGGCGGGCGGTTCGGCAATGCCCACCAGCCTCGAAACGGTGAGTAACGGCAGTCACTACCTGAAGATGGATGGCAAGGCGGTCTTCCGCTTTGCATCCCGCGTGATGGCGGAGGCGACCACGCGCGTGCTCGCGCGCGCCGGCATGACGACGGCCGATGTCGACCTTGTGGTGCCCCACCAGGCCAACGTGCGTATCATTCAGAACAGCGTGCTGCGCCAGTTGAAGATTCCCGAAGACAAAGTCTTCGTCAACCTGCAGAAGTATGGCAACACAAGCACGGCCAGCATCCCCATTGCCTTGTGTGAAGCGATTGAGGAAGGCAAGGTGCGGCCGGGCATGAAGCTTGTCTTTGTGGGCTTTGGCGCGGGGCTGACATGGGCGGCATGCGCGTTGGAGTGGAGCGTGCCCGTGGAGAAGCGTGTGCCCGACTGGTGGCAGAGCACGCGCCGCCAGGCCACCTACCAGGCCGCCGCCGCGCGCAGCATGTGGAAGCGCGCCGTGCGCTGGGTGTATGAGGTGCTGCCCAATGATCCCGAGGCCGTTGCCCCGCGCCCGCCCGGCACAGAGCCGCTGCCGCGC
>DIAV01000198.1:5809-7501 GCA_002415895.1 Anaerolineales bacterium UBA5069
GCCGCTGCCGCGCCCCGTGGATACGCCACCCAAGGGCAAAGAGTAAGCAGCACTAAACAGCAGAACAGCGACGCAGAGGCGCAAAGGAACGCAAAGAACAGCAGCGACAGAACAACAATATCACGATCGTTGTTCTGCCGTTGCTGTTCTTTGCGTTCCTTTGCGCCTTCGCGTCGCTGCGTCGCTGTTCCCCTGTTTTAGGTACGCGAACCAAACATGACGAAATTGCCCATTTGTGGTACAACAAATGGGCGCGCGCTGCGGCCATTCACCTGCTGTCGGGCGCTGTGCACACCATTGTTGCAAACGGCCCAGTTCTTGCTGTCGGCTGATCAATAACGCAAAACAGAATCCATTGCAGGAGGGAACAATGTCGGAAATCATTTATTTGAAGGGGCGCGAAGTGCTCGACAGCCGCGGCAACCCCACGGTTGAGGCCGAGGTTATTCTGGAGAGCGGCGCAAGCGGCCGCGCGATTGTGCCCAGCGGCGCCAGCACAGGCGCGCACGAGGCTGTGGAACTGCGCGATGGCGACAAGAAGCGCTACGGCGGCAAGGGCGTTCTGAAGGCAGTTGAGAATGTCAACGAGACGCTGGCTGAGGAACTGCTTGGCTTCGACGCACTGGACCAGGTGGCGATTGACGAGTACATGATTGAGCTCGACGGCACCGAGAACAAGGGCCGCCTGGGAGCCAACGCCATCCTCAGCGTGAGCCTGGCCGTGGCCAAGGCCGCCGCCGATGAGCTTGAAATTCCCCTCTACCGCTACCTGGGCGGTGTGGGCGCACGTGTGCTGCCCGTGCCGATGATGAACATTCTCAACGGCGGCAAGCACGCTGCCAACAGCACCGACTTCCAGGAATTCATGGTTATGCCTGTGGGCGCGCCGAGCTTTGCCGAGGGGCTGCGCTGGGGTGCTGAAATCGACCAGGTTCTGAAGAAGGTGCTGCATGACGGCGGCTATAGCACCAACGTAGGCGACGAAGGCGGCTTTGCACCCAGCCTGGGTGGCAACGCCAAGGCCATCGAAGTTATTTTGCAGGCCATTGAGAAGGCCGGCTACCGCGCCGGCGAAGATGTCTTCATTGCTCTGGACCCCGCGATCACAGAACTCTACAACGCCGAGACAGGCCGCTACACGCTGCCCATCGAAGGCCGCGAACTCTCCAGCGCCGAAGTGGTCGATCTGTGGGAAGAATGGTGCAACAAGTACCCCATTATCAGCATTGAAGACGGCATGTCCGAAGATGACTGGGACGGCTGGAAGATGATGTACGCCCGCCTGGGCAAGCGCGTCCAGCTTGTGGGTGACGACCATTTGGTGACCAATGTCCAGCGCATTGAGCGCGCCATTGCCGAGCAGACCTGCAATTCGCTGCTCTGCAAGGTGAACCAGATTGGCACGCTGACCGAGAGCATTGACGCCATTGCCATGGCGCAGCGCGCGGGCTGGTCGGCTGTGGTGAGCCATCGCTCGGGCGAGTCGGAAGACTCCACGATTGCCGATATTGCCGTGGCCTTCAACGCGGGGCAGATCAAGACGGGCGCCCCCATGCGCAGCGACCGCATTGCCAAGTACAACCAGCTTCTGCGCATTGAGGAAGAGCTGGGCGACATTGCCATTTACCCTGGGCGCAAGGCTTTCCCGCACCTGCGGTAACATCTCGGGTACGCAGAAACAGCGGAAACAAC
>DIAV01000179.1:0-15993 GCA_002415895.1 Anaerolineales bacterium UBA5069
GGCCGTCGGCCAGCCCGTTGGATGCGCTGCCGGAGGGCAGCGCGTTGCAAGGCACGCTTGCGGGCGTCGTCGGCAGCCGCGATGACGGCTCCGGCGTAGCCGGGGCCGCTCAGGCGCTGGCTTCAGCAAGCACGTCGATCCAGCCGGCAGCGCTGGTCGGCCAGTTGGACGCCGCTCTGGCCGCTGTGCAGCCTGGCGCAAGCGGCAGTGCAACACCGGGCGCCGAAGCGCTGGCGGGGTTGCACGTTGCTGTTGCAACGCTGCCCACTGATCCAGCAGCGCTTACCGCACCGTTGCGCGGGCGGCTGGATACAATCGGCAACCTGTTGGGCGCGAGCGCGCTGGGCGCGCTCTCATCCGCCATTCAGGGGCTCGACGCATTGCCCACACAAGGAAGTACGCAACCAGCCGCACTGCTTGCCAGCGTGGGATTTGCCGCGCTGGACACTGTGCTCAGCGAAGGCCCGTTGCGCGATCTGGGCCGCCTTCGTGACGCGTTCAGTGTGCTCGCCGACACGCTCACAGGCACCGATGTGGCCACCGCGCCGGACGCGCTGCGTGATCGCGTGCTCCAATTGCTGACGGATCGCGCCCAGGCGCTGGCTACGGAACTCTTCGGACAGCGCGAGCCACCTGCCGCCGCGCTGGTTACGGCGCTCGATGGCGCGCTCTCCACCGCGCGCGCCGCCGCTGTACAAAGCGCCGTTGATGCGCTGCGTGCGGCTTATGACGCCTTGCGCACCGATTGGGCCGCTGGCGCACCTTCCTCCGGCGCGCGCAGCGCCGCCGCGGCAACTGCCCACAGCGCACTGGTGCAGACGCTCGATGAGATGGCCACAGCGATGGAGGGCGCGCTGCGGCTGCCTGCCGCCTCGTCCAGCACACTGGCCGCCTGGCTGAGCGAACTCTTTGGCCGTCTCGAGGTCATGGAAATTGTTGATTTAACCGATCTCGGTGATCAGATTACCCGTGCGCTTGCGCCGCTGCAGAGTGCCCTTGCCGGCCTGCGCCTGGACCGCGCACACGCGCTTCTGGAGGAGGGTACGGCGCATCTCGTCTCTCTGCTCAGCAGCCTGGATGTGGGCGCGCTGCGTGCATCACTCGACGCGGCCACCGCACCGCTGCGCAGCGCCGCGGGCGGGCTGCAAGCGGCGCTCTTCGACACCGTGGGCGTCGTGCGCAGCGCACTCAATGATGTGCTGGCGGCGCTGCGCAGCCTTACCACGACGCTGGGCGAGACAGACTCCAGCGGCCAGTTTCACTTTCATGTGCAGCGTGAGATTGAAAGCTTCTTTGCCGGTGTGCGCAACGCGCTCGATAGCGTGCTGCGTCCCGCACTTGAGGAGTTCCGCGCACGAATCGAAACAACGACGGGCGCTGTCACCACTGCGCTGAACCAGGCGCGCGACGCGATCGACGGTGTCAAGGCGCAAGTACAGCAGGCGCTGCAATCGGCGGTCGAGACGCTGCGCGGGCTTGATTTGCCTGCACGCCTCGCCGCTGCACGCGCCCAGTTGGAGACAATGCTGGGCGCGCTGGATGACATTACATTTGATGTGGTCGTCAACCCGGTTGTCGCGCAGATCGAGGAGATGCGCGACCGGTTGCGCCAAATCGACGTGTCGCGCCTTAATGATCTGCTGCGCAGCGCGCTGCGCACAGCCGTGCAGGTGGTGACAGGCATCGACTTCACAGCGATGATCCGCGAGCCGCTTCTGAGCGAATTCGACACACTGCTCGAAGTTCCTGCGGGGGCGATTGACGCTGTCGGCGCGCGCGCCGACAGCGCCTTGGCGCGCATCAACGTGCTATCGCCGGAGAGCGTTTTGCAGCCGCTCACGGATCTCTTTGCACCCGTTGCGCAGGCGCTGGATGGACTGCAACTGGGCGCACTCACCGCGCCGCTGACTGCATGGCACACGGGCGCGGGCGCACAGTTGGATGCACTCATGCCCGCCGCCCTGCTCCAGCCTTTTGTTGATGGCTACACAGATCTCACACGCCTGCTGGCCTCCGTAAGCGCGTCGTCTCTGGCCGGATTGCTTGACACGCAAACCGCCGCGCTGCGCAGCGAGTTGGAGCGTGTGGATCCGGCGCGTTTGGCAGAAAATCTCTCTGGCGTTGTGGGCAAGGCCATCACCTATGTGGAGGGACTGGCCCCAGCCACGCTGCTTGCCCCGCTCACCCAGGAATACGCGCGCCTGGAGAGCGCCTTGGCCGCCGTGCGCCCCTCCGCACTGATTGCACCGGCAGGCCGTCTTTTTGATCTGTTGGCAACGCCGCTGGCCGCGCTCACGGATGAGGACGCACAGCGTGTTGCCGCAGCCTTTGCGCCGCTGGTTGCCGCTCCCGCCTTTGTGGATGTCGCCGCCCAGGGGCGCGCTGCCGCCGCGGCGATCTCTGAAGCCCGAACTCGGCTGGAGCCGTTGGGCGTGGGCCACGCGATTGCGCAGGTCAAACCTGCCTATGACGCTGCCCTTGCCGCCATGCCCGCAAACGACGCCGCAGCGCAGCCACTCGCCGCACTCAACCCGCTCCAGACTGCCGATCTGGCGCGTCTCAGCACCCGTTTCCAGGCGATTATGCAGCAGATGGAGAGCGCCTTTGCAGTCCCCCTGCCTGCCGACCTTGCCGCGCGCGGCGCAAGTCTCCAGCCAATCACACAGGCGCTTGCGCCGCTGTGGGTGCAAGGGACGCCCACAGCGGACAAGTTGCGTGGCGCCGCGGCTGCACTCAATCCGGCGTCACTTGCTGCTGGCCTCGATGCTGCATTTGATGCAGCGCTTGAATCCTGGCACGCACTCAACCCCGCGTCGCTTGCCACAACGCTAGACGCCGGCCACCAGCAAGTGCTGGCGGCACTCCACGCGCTGGACCCAACTGCGTTGGCTTCGACGCTCGGCAGCCTGGTGCCCGATCTGCTCACAGCGCTCAACGCTTTGGATCCACAAACCCTGGCCCATGAAGGGGCCGCGCTGGAAGACGAGATCCGCTCGCTTGCCGCCGGTTTGAACCCTGCTCCCATCATTGCCGCGCTGGATGGTGCAGCGCATGAGGTGCGTACGATCTTCGCCGCGCTGGAGCCGGGGGCGTTGCTGGCAGGCTTGCAGGAGCCGCTCGACGCCACCCGTGCCCTCGCCGCCATGTTTGATCCGGCAAGCTTTGCCGCCCTCCTGCAACCGATTGCAGACGAGATCGAGACAACGCTCAGCGCAGTTGCAGTAGGCCCTTTGCTGGAGCCAATTGCGGCGCGCCTGCGCGCGCTGCGCGGCGAGATGGATGATGCGCTGGAGCGCACCGAAACCGCCTTTGATGCCATGCTGGCGGCCATTCCCCTGTAGCACGGCGGCAGCCCGGCAATAAAACGCATTTTGGACAGTGCACGCCTCGGAG
The DNA here is from genome assembly GCA_002415895.1 of Anaerolineales bacterium UBA5069. Taxonomy (GTDB): domain Bacteria; phylum Chloroflexota; class Anaerolineae; order Caldilineales; family Caldilineaceae; genus UBA5069. The sequence goes on from DIAV01000179.1 coordinate 3,394, forward strand.
AGATTGTGGCCCAGCCGCTTTTGATTCGTACACCCCTTCTAACGATTGCCCTGCCTGCGCCGCCCGCCGCGACACAGCCCGCAAGCGCGCTTGCCCTGCTGTTGCAGTACGAAAACCAAACACCCATGGCCGGGGCCGAGGTGGAGATTGTGCGCACAACCGGGCGCACACGCCACACCGCCGACGCTGCCGGCCGTATCCCACTCGACACGCCGGTTGCTCCCGATGAAGTCATGCGTATCTTTCTGCTCTCCTTCCCCCAGAGCTTTCAACTGCCCGAACCACCGCCAAACCCCGATATCCCGAAGCCGCCTGCACCGCCCGACCTGCGCCCGCATACGCTTTGCCGCTTCGCCTTTGATTCATCATTTCCGCCCCCCGCGCTGCTCTCCCGCCTGGAGGCGCTGGTACGCGCCGCCGACCTTGCCGCACATGGCGGCGCCACGGTGCGCATTCGACTCTTCGGCCACACCGACAGCGCGGGCAGCGACGCCTACAACCTCTCGCTCTCCGAGCGGCGCGTTAACGTGGTGCTTGCATTGCTTGCCAACGATCACACGCTGCTCGACGCCGTGGCGGCGCAGGAGGGGTGGAACCTCGCCATCTACCAGGCCATGCTGCGCGGGCTGGGCTGCAATCCGGGACCCATTGACGGCAACGATGGGCCAATGCTCCAGGAGGCAGTGCGCGCCTTCCAGGAGGAATACAACCGCGATGTCTTTCACGTGCGCGCGGCCGCGCGCACGCTGCCGGATGTGAGCGAAGACGGGCAGCTTGGCGCCAATACCAAGGCCGCGCTGCGCGATGCTTACTGCGCGGCGGCGCCTCATCTGCCGAGTGACAGGCTGGCCGAGCCGCGCGCGGCCGGCTGCGGTGAGGCGCATCCTGTCTCCACTGTGGACTTCGAGAACCGGCGCACGGTAGCCGTCTTTGTGGACGCCAGCGAAGCGCTCAACCCCGACCCATGCGCCAACTATGCCGCCGTCGGTGAAAATGCAGCCGACCTACGCGGCCCGGCCTTCCATGATTTTGCCTGGCTGCGCGGTACTGGTGACCTTGTGCACCTCAGCGCGCTTACCCATTTGGCCGACGATAGCCCCTGTCACTTCACAGTGCTGCGCAGCAACGGCCCGGCCCCTGTGCCCCCACCCGATTCGACCACAGCCGCGGAAAAACCCGCTGTCGGCCCCGTGCTGGCAACGCTGGATGGAACCATCAAGCGCGGGGTGGCCTTTGCCCGCTGGAGCCCCGGCGCGGGGGAAGACCCTTTTAACCCGACGAACTGGCTGGTTGATCACACGGCGCGGCTTGAGATTGAAGGCGTCGATGACAATGAACTGCCGGCAGCCGATGACCCGGCCTCGCCCAATGCATTGCTCGCCGCCGACGCATTTCACCCGCCCCTGTTTCTTGTCGAGTCCGGCGATCACTGGACACTCTCAACGCCGCCCGGCCAGCGTCTCGATCGCGTCTTTTTTGAGGAGGCCGCCGACACCGACGCCATGCTGCTGCGCTCCGACGGCGCACTCCTGGGCTTCGCATTGACGGCAGGTCGGCTTACGCCCGACACGCCGGCAGGCAATACCCCTGTCTTCTCACTCGCCCTTGCCGAGCGCGCCGTCGAGTTTGCAGAAGTGGCCTTTGCACCACAAACCGCAACAACAGCACCAGGCGCGCCCCTCTTGAACCCTGCAATCTGGGAGACGTTCCTGCGCACCGCGACAAGCCCGCGCGCGCCCGTGCGGCTGGGCAACGCCGTACGCTTTTTGATTGATGGCGCCATCACCTATCGCGCCATGGTGGAAGCCATGCGCGCCGCCCAGAAAGACACCGACTACATTTACCTCCTGGGCTGGTCACTGGTGGACAACTTTCGCCTGATTCCTGGTGACAATGACTCGAGCATGACCCGCCCGGACACCACCCCCGGCGGCGGCCCGGCAGTGCCCACGCCGCTGCTGGTGGCAGCCGCTGCCCGCGGTGTGCAAATCCGCGCCATGCTCTGGGATCAACTCGGCACGACCAACACCGACGAAGTGGATCGCATCAACCGGCTGGCAACGGGTGCAGCCATTCTGGACAATGAGACGCTCATTGCCGGCGCGCACCACCAGAAGGTATTGGTGGTGAAGGCGGGTGAAACGCTGGTGGCCTTCTGCGGCGGGCTGGATATTCACAATGACCGCTTGCTGCCCCTCAACACGGCGCATGGCGACCCGCAGCATGATGTGCACTGCCGGATTGAAGGGCCCGCCGCGCACGATCTTCTCCTCACCTTTATTGGTCGTTGGGATCATCACCCCGGCAGCGCTGCCCTGGATAGAAGCCGTGGGGCGTTGCTTGGGCGCACAACCCCGCCGCCGGGGGCCATTGCATCACCCGGCAGCGCCACCGCGAGCACCGGCCGGCCCTGCGGCGTGGTAATTGCGCGCACCTTCAACCCCGTTACACGCGGGACAACCGCAGTGCGCGAGCGCGACATCCAAACGCTGCTCACAATGGCGATTGCCCAGGCGCAGCGCTTCATCTATATGGAGGACCAGTACCTCATCCACCCCTTGGCAGCCACGCTGCTCAATCGCGCTGTGCGCCGGCTCGATCACCTGACAATCCTCACAACGGCATCGGAGATTCTGGCCGGTTCGGGAGAATTGGGTTCGGGTGGCTTGCCCTGTGTCTGGCGTCTGCGGCTGAACTTCGTCAACCTGCTGATGGCAGGGCTCTCTGCCGCCAATCGCGCCAAGGTGCGTATCTTTGTGCTTGTGCGACCGCCCATTACCACGCCGCCCACCTTTGGGCTGCACACCTATGTGCATGCGAAGACGTGGGTCTTTGACGATGAACTGGCCGTGATTGGCTCGGCCAACTGCAACCGCCGCGGCTGGAGCCACGACAGCGAATTGAATGCCTTTATCTTTGACCAAGGCACGCCGCCTGTACCCACCTTTGCGCAAGGGCTACGCATGGCCCTTTGGGCTGAGCACCTCAATACCACGCCCGCGGCCGTAACAGATGGCGTGGCGAGCGCGGCCCTCTGGCTAACGCCACCTGCAGGCGCCAAGATCATGCGCTATGACCCCACCGCCAGCACGGACACGCTCTCTGCGCTGAGTTGCGCCATAGCGGTTCCCACGCTGATTGACCCATCCGGACCGTAGATTTCGGGCCGTAACGCATTGCCCTGCTGTTTACGGGCCTCATGCGTGACCGGCTGTTATCCCGATTATCGTTCTGATTATCGTTCCGAATGTCACTCGAATGTCTGATACACCGACCGATGTACCCGGGGCGTCCATCCGCCGCATCAACGGCAGCGACTATGTGATCGTGCGCCTCAATGTCATGTTTCCCGGCCCGCCGCCCACCATCTTTGGGCTGGCGCAGCGCCTCGCGCTCCAGCCCGAAGCAGTCTTCAACGCGCTGATCAACTTTCGCTCCAATGGGCAGGCTGTGACGGGCATGTATCGGGGTGAGGTGGGTGACCCTGTACCGGACCTGGTGACGGCGCGCAGGCGGCTGCGCGCTCGCGGCACCATCTTTACCGCAAGTGATCGGTTTCCCAACGGCACGCAGACGCCGTATATCGCGTGGGGCGTTGTTTCCGACCGTGATACGCCGGTGGTGCTGCCCTTCTCGCTTGCGTTCCGCGAGGTGATGCGGCGCGCGACGGAACAGCGACAACGCGAACTGCGTGTGCGCGGAATTACACCCGCGATGGATGCCCTGCGCCGGGAATTGCTGGACCTGCGCATTGCCGCGCGCGCGCTGGAGAGCGACATCACTCTTGCCGACACTTTGGCCGCGTCCCACGCGCGCGACCTGGCGCTGCTGGAAGCGCTCGACGGCATGATCGGTGCAATGCTTGCCTTCCCCAAGGGCGCCGTGAGCGCAAGCGACCGCAGCGACGTCGAGCGCCTGCGTGGACAATTGCTGACGCTCAAGAACGAGGCCTACCGCCACATGATATTTGATCCGCCCGACCAGTTTCGCGCCGGGCTGGTGGCTCGCCGCAACCAGGAGGCCGGCGCACTGCGCGCGGCGGTTGAGGCGCAACCCTTCAACAATCATATTCAGACAATGGTCAGCAACCGCGACATTGTGCCTGCCGACCTGTGGACGGATGCTTATGACGTGGTGCGCTATGTCTTTCAAGTGCTGCTTGGTTCGCCCGAAGCCGATGCTGTACTCACGGCGCACGTCCTGCCCATGATCCAGCAGATGGCCGCTGCCCCGCTGGATATGACAGGCCTCTCTGCACCCCATCGCCCTGAGTTTGACGCCGCCGTTCGCCAGGCGGCTGTGCCCAACGCCACGAACAGCGTACTTGTGGTGATGATCTCTTTTGCCAGTGCCTTCCTGCAAACCCTGGGCAACTATCCCGGCCCGAACACACTGGCTGTTAGCCTGATGGAGATTGCCGCGCCGCTGCTGATGGGGCGCGTGATGGGCAATCCTGCCGAGGCAGGGCGCATTGGGGCTGCTCTCTACCGGGCGCTGGCACGCGCCGCCGGATTGCGTCAGGCCGAGCGCGTCATTCTTATGGAGGCCATTGACCAGGGCGATCTTGCCGCACTGCGGCGCGTGCAGTGGTCGAGCCGTTTTATGAACAGCGGTGCATGGGGGGCGGCAATCGCTGTGGCCGGGGCCATCTGTTTCTTTGCTGCCGTTGCCACCGACGATGCCAATACGTTGCGCCGCTGGGCCAATATTCTGGGCAGCGCCAGCGGTACGGCATTAGGGGTGGCCGTGGCAGTGCAGCGCTGGTCTACCCTCGTAGAGCAGGGCATTGTACGCGGCGTGGGCGGGCGTGTGCTGGGTGTCATCGGTGGCATGGCGTGCGTGGTTTCCGGCACCCTGACGGCCGTCGAGGAGTACCAGACGGGTGACAGCACAGGCACATGGGTTGCGGCGGGGGGTGCTGTAGGCGGCGCGTTGACGGTTGCGGGTTTTCTTGTCGGTGCAGGGGCGGGGACGTCGGCCACAATCGCGGGCGCGCCTATTGGTGTTGTCCTGATGGCAGTGGGCGCCATCATCGGTGTTGGCGCCGCGCTGATTGCACTCATCCGCGCGCTGGTGACGGCAGGTAGCCAATTGATTTTTGAGGCTTTGATTAACGAGTTTGGCAGCCGCTCACCTTTCACCACAGCAGCCGCGGCGCGCCCCACGCTCCAGGTTGCCTTTGCAACTGTGCAAAGCGCGCACCACCCTGTGGACTTTTGGGATGTACACCCTGATAAGTGCGCACAACTCTTTGATTTGGGCTTCAGCGCCGCCCACATTGCCCAGATTGTTAACGAGAATGATGGCAACGTGCAGACGCGCTTGCGCCAAAGCCAGCGTATTTGAGGGAAGCACTCGATGAGTTACCTGGATCTGCCACGCATTCACTTCGCCGGCCTCTACCGCACGGATCCGTCCACCGTGAACAATGCACGCGCCAACTATGCGTCTGCGGCCGCCGCGGCCGCCAACCCTGCCTGGAATGCAGGGGGCAGACATCACTTTCAGTTTGCCAACTGTCGCATTCGCAGCACTTTTACACAGGCCGGCGCGCTTGCGACAGCGCGCGCCCAGGATTCGCTCATCACCGGACAAGTTGTTACCACCGACTCGCCGCGTGCCGCCCGTCTCGTGGACCTGGACCCTGAGCACCAGACCGGCTCGCAGATTTGGGGAATGGAACTGCGCATTGAAGGCGCCACGGGTGAAGGCTTCACCGCCACCTTTGATACGGCCACGCTGCAGCAGCTCTGGTTTGGGCGCACGCCCGATGGTTTTCCCAAAGGATTGGGAGGCGTCTACCAATCCGCGCTCACCAATTTGCGCTGGAGTTCAGCCACGGCCCCCTTCCAATCGATCGCGCTCAATGAATTCTTTATCAAATCCGGCACACGCGCCTCGATCAAATTTGTACTCTACGCGTACGACGGGAACCCTGCCAGCCCAACGTTTACCCAAGGCAGCATTGTGGGCACCATTGGCCCAGCCGCCGCCGGTGAGCTGAGCGCGTCTGTAGCCGGGCGCAAACTGCGCAACGCGGCCAGCGTCGTCGCGGGCCAGCCACCTCCCTTCGGTGATGCGCCCTTTATCGTCGATACAGCACGCAAGCGCCTAATCATTGATCTGGGTAATGCCATGCCCGAACAAAGCCCCGCGGGGCCGCGTGTGAATGTGGGCACGCTCGAAGCGCAAATTGAAATGCCCGCGCCGGCAGCACCCCTGCGCATTGGTGCAATTACCTACGACAAGGCTCACTATGAAACCACGGCAGGCATTGAGGAGTTGCCGCTGACGCAGCAGCAACTCACCGAAATCGTACGCCGCCCTGTGCGCCTGCGCGCAAGCAGCCCGGCGCGCATCATTCTGGGCGAACGCGCCGACGGACTGCACATGGGCGTCTCCGAAACCGTTTTTCGCATGAATCCGGGCGAAACACGCGATGTGGTTGTCGAGGTGCGTCAGCGGGGTGCACCGAAAAATAACCAGCCAATTGTTGTCGCGCTGCTCAGCCCGGCCTCGAGTACGGGTTTGTCTCTGACAGGCATTGTCAACGCGTCATCCACACCAATGCCGCTGGCCTCACCAATGACCGCCGCTGGGACACCGGCCCCTTCCACCATTCGCACATCACCCGGGGGTGCGGTCATTCTGCGCTTCACGGCCTCCGCGCCCGGCAACCCACGCGGCCTGCTGGATGGTCAGGTCTACAAAATTGCGCTCTTTGTGGACAGCGTGAGCACCCCCAACCTGATGGACCAGATTGTGGTGCGCGTCTTTGACACGCATGCGATGGTGGCCTCGCCACGTTGGGCCGATGTGGCAGGCATCTTTACGCCCTACCACACACTCTACCCATCCATGCGCCCGCTCGTGCCGCTGAACGATCAGGCCCGTGTAACGGCCATGGCAGCGCTCGTGGCGGCTTCCATGCAGCGCCCGGAGACAGACCCCGGCTACATGCCCGTCAGCCGCGACCTATCGCGCGATAAGAAGGCGCTGCTGCTGCGCTGGCTCAACAACGGGGCGCCGCCCTAACGCGGTCCGGCGTTGCCTGTCCGTGCCGGCGCAACATCGCGCTTTCAGGAGAACCTGCCGTGCGCAACCATATCACCAGCACCTATGAATTCCAGACTGCCGGGCTGTTGTTGGCCGGCCCTGGCGAACACACCATTCGCGTCCTGGGGGCCGCTGCGGTGGTGGAGCTAAATCCCGGTCTGCTCTCCAAAGAGGAGCAATCGCCCGCCCCCTTCTCGCTCTACGAACGCTATTACGCAGGCGAACTTGCCGGCGCCCAGGAAGATGGCGAATCCCGCCCCTTTTTCCCGCGCGTGCCTGCGCTCTTTGTCACACAGGCGGGTGAAAAGATCTTCCTGGAACGGGATTGGTCGGGCCTCAATATTGCCGATGAAGCCATTCCCGCCCTGCCCGACACACCTGACGCCGGTGCAACGGCGTGACGGGAACAACGGCCTGAGACAGGCCCGGCCCACTGGTAACTGGCTGATTTTGCGGAGCACCTATGCAGAGCTTTGCGTATGCAGTGACAATTGGCGGCTACACCGTCCGTTCGGCTGACGACACGCGCACCGAAGTTGTTGCGCTGGAATCCACGGCACCGCTCGACTCACCTGTCGCGGCGTGCAGCATCCACCTGCACGCGCCCAACTCGGCGGCGGCAACGGGGTTACTGGCGAACGCACAAGCCGCGGCGTCGGCCGCAGCGGGGATGCTGGGGGTGGCCGCAAGCGCCCCGCCGCCCTTTTCGCTGCGCGGCCGCCCCGTGCGTTATGCCGACGATGTGACCATTGACCTGACAGTGGACAGGACGACGGCGCGTGTCTTTACGGGTGAAGTCGAGGCTGTGGAGATTGCGCCGGGGCTGTTGGTTGTGCACGGGCGCACGGCCATGCAGCGCTTGGCGCGCACGCACCTTAACCAGGTTTATGAGCAGCAGCCGCTCGCAGCGATTGTGCGCGACCTGGCACAGCAGGCAGGTGTTGCCGTGGGTACGGTAGACGCGGGCGGCGCCTGGCCCTACCTCGTGGTGCATGAGTCGTCAAGCCTGCTGCGCGTGCTGCACAACCTGGCGCGGCGCGAAGGCATGGCGCTCTACTGTGACACCCGGAACCGCCTCTGCCTGCGCAAGCTGGCGCCGGTGCGGGCGCGCGTGTCGGTGCGCTATGGCGTCGATGTGCTGGACCTCTGGCTGCGGCGCGATGACACGTATCCTGCCCATGTCCAGGTGAACGGCGAAAGCCCTGCCAGCCGACGGGGCGCGCAGGCATGGCCCTGGCTGGCGCGCGATCTGGCGCCTTTCCGTGGTGATGATGGGCAGGGGCACTGGCTGCTTGTCGTGGCTGATGGCGCGGTGCGCACACGCGACGCCGCCCTGCGTGCCGCTGGCGCACGCACCACGGCGGCCCGCCGCCACAGCGTGGCGGGCCGGCTCGTATTGCTGGGCAATCCGGCCCTCGCGCCCGGCGATGGACTGACCATTGCCGATGCGCCCCTGCCCGCGCTCAACGGCAACTTCCTCATGCACAACGTGCGCCATCGCTATGACAAAGAACACGGCTTCCTCTCCTGCGTTGAATTTTGCGGAGAGGGGGGCGCATGACCGCTGACCTGATTGCCATGATCCAGGCTGTCGTACGCGATGAACTGCGCGCCTTTCGCACCGCCGAACTGGGCGTTGTTACAAAGGTCTACGCGCATGAAAGCGATGGCGATCTGAACAACTACGCCTGTGATGTGCGGCTGCGCGACGCCGAGCTGGAACTCAAGCGGGTGCCCGTCACAACGAACCGTTTGGGCCAGGTGGCAATTCCCAATCCAGACGACCTTGTGCTGGTCCAATATCTGAATGGCGATGTACAGAGCGCGCTGATCACGGGGCGGCTCTACAGCGGGGAGACACGCCCCCCTGTCGCCAAGCCCCATGAGTGGGTGTATATCTCCCCCGATGCAGCCGAGTCGGGGATTCGCCGCTTTGCCCTTGAATTGCCCAACGCCAACAAGCTCCACGTCAAAGATGATGAGTTTGTCCTCGAAATGGGCAAGACCAAAGTGACAATCACACATGATGGCGATGTTGAAATCATCTCGCCGCGCAAGACCATCACGCTGCGCGATGAAAACAGTGCCAATCTCGTTACGATTGCCGCAGGCCAGGGGCAGGTGACGGTGCAGGCGCAGACCAAGGTTGTGGTGCAGGCCGCACAGATTGAGCTGGTGGAAGGAGCAGGGCATCCGCTTGTCTTCGGGGATTCGCTCCTGCAGTATCTCAACCAGATTGTGGCTGTCTTTCAAGCGCACCTCCATGTGGGAGAAATGGCGCTGGGTACCTTCCCGGTTACGCCTGCGCCCCCTGCCGCCCCCATGCCCACAGCCACACCCAGCCTGCTCTCGCTCAAAGTCAAAACAGGTTGAGGGCGTTGGTGCATGGCGGCGCAGAGGATCAAGGTGGCGCAGAGGATCAAGGAGCGGTGCATGGCGCTGACCAGAGCGGGGCTGTTGGGGGCAATTGAGACGGCATTTGCCAAGGAGTGGCAGGATGCCAAAGGCGCGCCCCCATCAGCACAGGGGGCCGAAGATCGGCGCATTCTCTTTGCGGCCGTGGCGCGCGGGCTGCTGGCTTATCTTGACGCAGCGGGCGACGATGCGCTGTCGGAGCTTAGCGTAAAGGAAGCGTCAGTCGATCGCACCCTGACGGTTACGAAAACAACGTGGGACATTTCAATCGCGTGACGCATTGGCGCGCGTTCCGGCCGTGGATGCTTGAGGAGTGATTGTGGCGACTGACGATTTCCTGGGTGAGGATCTGGATCTGGGCTTTGTTGCAGACGAACAAGGGCGCGTGTGGGCCGGCCCGCCAACCAGCGCCGACTTGCAGGCGCGACGGCGCGCCATTCTGCCGCCCGCCACCGACGTTGCCACCGTTCACGGGCTGATGAATCTGGTGCAGAGCCTGATCATGCGGCTGCTCACAGAGCAAGGCGAGTTGACGGCGCTGGGATATCCGACCTATGGCTCGCGCCATCATCGTTTGGTGGGTGAGCCAAACAGCGAATCAAACCGCGCGCTTCTCAAACTGTATGTACTCGAGTGTCTGCGGCAGGAGCCGCGGCTGGAGGCGATTCGCTCCGTCACAGTGCAGCCCGGCGCGGGTGTTGAGGGCCGCAACAAAGCACTCATCCAAATTGAAGTTGTCGCGCAGGGTGCACCCGGCCCCGTGAGCTTTGTTGTGCCCTTTGCCTTTGGAGGGGCGTTGCCATGACCTTTGTAGCGCAGCCCTATGCACGCTTCGCCGATGATCTGCTGACAGCACTCACCGGCGGCATCATTCGCGAAGAGCATCGCTTTGTCGGGGTCGAATCGCCTTACGCGCTGGCGCACCCTGCCGTGGTGGTGGAGAGCCTGCGCGTCTATGGACAGCGGGGCGAAGCCTATACCGAATTTGCCCGCGGCGTGGAGTATCGCTACGACGCCGATGAACAGGCCATCCTCTGGCAGCCTGAAGCAGCGCTGCCCGACGACCGCAGCTACTTTTATGTCAATTATTCGTTGCCCGAGGCGCGCCCACGCCTGACCGATCGCTCGCCTGGGAGTGTTGTCAACATCCTCTCCGGTGCGTTTGCGCGCGAGTTCGCTGTGCTCCACCAGCAAATGGAAGGCATCTATCGCGCCGGTTTTATTGAGACTGCCGAGGATGTGGCGCTCGACCAGATTGCCGCGCTGCTCGACATTCGTCGCAAGGACGCACGCTTTGCCCAGGCAGAGGTGCTCTTTACACGGACAACGCCCGCACCCGGCGATATTTCCGTTGCCGCGGGGACGGTTGTCTCCACCAGTGCAGGGCTTGGCTTCGAGACGACCGACAAGCGCACGTTGCGCAAAGGCCAGCTCTCGATTGCGGTACCGGTGCGCGCCCAGGTTGAAGGTCCCGTGGGCAAAGTAGACGCCAAGACAATTACAACGGTGAACCGCCCCATCTTCGGCATTGAAGGCGTTGTCAATGAACAGGCAAGCTACTTTGCCACCGAGCGCGAAAGCGATGAAGTGCTGCGCCGGCGCATCCAGGGAACGCTCGAACGAGCAGGGCGCGCCACGCTCGATGCCATCAAGTTTCGCCTGATCGAAGAGGTGCCCCAACTGAATGAAACCAATGTCCAGGTGGAGGAGGGCGCCACGCCGGGTCAGGTGGCGGTGCGCCTGGGGTTGGAGGGGACGCCGGACGCGGAACTGATCAGCCGTGTGGAAGCAGCCCTGCTGGCCGCGCGCCCAGCGGGGATCCGCGTAAGTCACACATTGGGTCTGGGCAGCGCGTTGGCGGCGCCCGTCGCTGCAAGCCCCGTCGCGCGCCCCCAGGTGCTGGCCGACATGGCAGCAGCCGGCGCACCGGCCGCCGCCGCCACGCTCGACGGCGCAGCAGAGGCTGCAACGTTGCCGCTCCAGGTGGAAATCCTGCTGCGCATGGCGGGCCCCACCGATGCCGCCGCCCAGGAGAAACTCAACGAGAGCGTGCGCGCCGCCGTGGTCGACTATGTGCACACGCTGCCTATGGGCGCAACCATCGTTTACAACAAACTGCTGGCGCGCATTGTTGCACCCGATGAAGTAGCCGACGCCGAACTGCTGGTGCAGAGCGAGGGCAGCAGTGCATCTGCCTATCACACCAACCTCGAAACGGGGGGCCGCAAGGCCACCCTCTCCCCCGAGAGTGTCTTTATCGAGCGCATGGAGCAGGCAGTGCGCATTGATCTGCGCATTCTGCTGGCACCCGCGCCGTCAAACAACGGTGCTTCACCTCTGCTGACAATTCCCGATCCACTCAAGGCAACGCTGCGCACTGCATGTGTGCGCGTCCTTGACGCGGGGTCTGTGCTACGCCTCAATGACCTGCGCGCGGCAATTGTGGCTGCGCTGGCAGGGGAGCCTTTTATCCTGGCCGAGGGCAGCGCCGTGATCCTCAACGCTGATTATGAGGAGACCGGGCGGCTGATGAACGGCGTTGAAATGATTACGTTACAAGCCTACGAGCGCGCCCAGTTACGCACCTTCGGCGTGGAACTTCCGGGGGTGCTGGATGGCTAAGGCTGACCGTGTGCTCACGCTCTTCCCATCCATCTTTGAGACGGCCAGCCCTTACACCCTCCTGGCGGAGGTGGTGCAAGCGCTCGCCGCTCCCCTTGATGAGGCAGACAGCCACCTCTTCCGCATTCAACGCGCGCACCGCCTGCCTGTGGCCGAAACCACCGGCGATATTCTGCGCCTCGCGGCCTTGCTCAACCTGGACGCACGCTTCTTTGAGGATCTGCTTGCAGACCCAGGGCTTGATTACGCCGCCAGGCTTGATCTCATGCGTGTGCGGGTGCGCGCGCTGGCCGCGCTCCACCTGCGCGGGCTGGGCACACCCGAAGCCATTGTGACCGCGGCGGCCCTGCTTATGAATGGGGTGCTGGTATCGAGCGCGCCGGGTATCTCTCCGCTGCGCCGCCTCGACAATGAGGGCTTCTCCTACATGGCAACGGTCGCCTTCCCCCATACGCCGGCTGCGCCGCCACAGCAAATTGTGCTGCACGAGAACCCTTTCCATCGCCG
>DIAV01000179.1:16060-18221 GCA_002415895.1 Anaerolineales bacterium UBA5069
TACGCACCCGCACAGGAAATTGGCCTGCTCTTTTACGGCGTCATCCCCGACGGCCAAACGCTGATTATTGACCCGGACAGCGGCGCGCAGATTGACGGCGAACCGGTAGATCCCTGGCTCATCCCCTTCAAGGGTGGCCTTGTAGAGAGCAGTGCAGCCGGTCGCGCCGTCTACGCTCTGCCTGCCGACCGCCCCCTGACGCCATGGGGGCTGCCTCTGCCCACGCAGGACTTGTACGCCACCGCTGCAGGTGCGGCACGCGCTGCGCGTGAACGCAATCGCGATCTGTTGCCACGCCCGCCCCTCGGCCCCTCAACGTGGGTTTTCAAGGTCGCGTGGGGCGTCTATGACGGCACGTTGTGGGATGCATCGGCCTTTGAAACGCCATCTGAACCGGTTGGCGTCTTTAATGGCGACTTCAGCTACGAAGCCGCCGTCTACGACTACCCGCCCAGCGCGATTACCGGCATGGCCTGGGATGAGCGCATTGGCTGCTCCTTCAAATTGCTCCTGCCGCCCGCACCGCCCCTGCCCCTGCCGGCGTTGGATCGCGAGCCGCGCCCACCGCTGCACCCGCTTGACCAAATGGGTGCGCTCATCGGGCGCTTCAAAGCGGCAGGGGTGCGCGCCTTTCTCGACACAGTCGCCGATGGCTGGGTGCTGGGTGAGAGCCTGTTGCGCGACCCGCGGGCTACGGAGGGCGAAGGCGTGACGATACGCACGACGCGCCTTGTCAACCGCAACGCCGAGCGGCTGGTGACCTTTGACGCGGGGGCGGCCTGAAGCAAAACCGCTGTCGCAAACGCATCACCTTGATGCACGTGGGCAGGACAATCCAGAGACGGGAAAGTGGAATCAGCGGCCATCACAGGTGGCCAGGCACGGCTTGTTACGGATACTCACGGATACTCACGGAGCAGGAAGAGAAATAGAGAGGTGCTTCAATGGCATTAGGTTCACGGTTCACACTCCCACTGGCCTCGGCCTCGGTCCTTTCATCGGCGGCGCGCGCCATCCCACTGACCACGCCCATTGCCAATATTACAGCGCGCCCGGACCTGGTTGATTTCATACACAACATTGGGATTGTTGGCCCGGCAATTACACCCCCGCGCCCGGTGCCTGCCCCCGCGCCCAGCCCGGCCCCGGCGCCGGTTACCCCACCCCCCGCACCCATTGCGCCCGCGCCGCCGTTGCCGCTGCCCACGCCCCCAGCCACCAGCCCCTTTGCCAATTTACCCTTTCCCAACCCTGGGGATCGCATTCGCGCCGAGGACTTCCAGACACTCTCGCTCTCTCTGCGGCTGCTCTATGAGACCTATGTGCTGGGCGGCAGCCTCTTCGGCATGAATTTCGAAGCAGCGCGCACCCGCCTCACAAGCCAGGGCTACCAGATTGCACGCGTGCTCAGCGTCTTTGGCGCCGACCTGTCGCCGGACGACACAGCACTTGCTGCGCGCATCGTTCTGCTCGTGCAGCCCCTCACGCTGGGCGAGCGCCAGGTGACCCTTGTGCTCTCCGAGGTGGCAACAGCGCCAGGCCCGCGCACCATGCCGGATTTGACGCGCCGCTTCACCTTCCGCCAGGCGGAGGAAGCGTTGCGCGCACAATTGGGTGATGTGCCGCCCGGCGCACCGATCGCTGCGCCCGACTTGCGTGGTATGACCCTGACCGAAGCGCAGCGCGCAATTGCCCAACTGACAGGTGGCGCATAGCCGCGCGCACGCATACGCAGATCGCATGCAGATTGATTGTTTCAACACGAAGACGCAGGGATGCGTTGAACCGATCAATCTGCATGGAATTGGGCTTTGGTTTTCTCTCCCAGGCTGCTGATTGATAGACAAGGAGAAGTGCACATGGGCATATCAGCCAATTTTGGCGGGCGCTTGAACGCAAGTGCGTTGGGCAACATAGAAGCCCAGCCACCCGCCGCTTCGCCTGCACGCAACCGGATTGCAACGCTGGCGGGCGCCGCGCCCGTAACCGCGTTCGCCCCCGCAACGGCAATGAACCCCGCCCTCCTCGCCGCGATTGCCGCGACAGCACCCACAGCAACGCCGACGGCCCCAACGGCTACAGCCGTGAGCGCGTCTGCGGCAACGCCTGCCGTGAGCGCCGCTGGGCTCCTGAATCGTGCGGACTTGTTCGGCAATCTGGC
>DIAV01000179.1:18450-22131 GCA_002415895.1 Anaerolineales bacterium UBA5069
ACGGGCTTGCTTGATTTTCTCGAACGGCGTGTACGCGTTGGTGAGGTGCTGAACCAACTAGCGCGCGACTGGTCCGAGACGACACGCAGCGACTTCAGTGACGCGTTCCAACTGGACCGCGCACACCTGGATGCGATGGACGCGATTGTTGCGCTCGCCATTCTGACGGATCCGCAGCTTGACGACGAAATTCTGGCCGAGAATACACCGCAAACCTCCACCGCCGATCTGACAGACAACCGCGTTGTGGTGGATCAGCACCCGCGTCCCGGCACGCCGCTGCAGGCGCCCTACATCATTCTGCTGGCGGTTGAATACCGCGCTGTCGCGCAGGCCCAGGATGTTGTACGCGGCATTATGGATCAGCTGGTGGACCATCAGGGCTTCAAGCTGCCTCGCCCGGCCATGGAGCGCATTCGCGGCGGCTAATGGGCCGCTGAGAAGAATGCAGGCAATGGCGCAGCCCCCGCTGGTTCTGTACTGGATGGTGACGATGGCGAATTCGAGGCGTGTTCATGGCTCTTAAGCTGGTAGGCGACATTGCATCCATCACGAATGCGCGTGGACTTCCGCCTCTGCAGAAGCTTGGCGTGCAGGTGCAGTGGGCGGTGCAGAATCCTGCACTCCAGTTTGTCCTCGCGCAGGGATGGGTGGAACTGCGCGCCGGTGAGGAAACGCCGATCGAACTCCACGTGGCGGGATTGGCGAGCAACGCCAATGTGGAAGCGATCCGCGCGCGGCTGCGTGTGGCCGATTCGCAAGCGCCGCCACCCCCATCCGCCGGCACGGCCACGGTTACCGAAGGGAACACGCCGCGCACTTTTACGGTGAGCGTGGCGCCGCAGGTGCGCCCCAGCGCCTTCCAACTCCGCCTGGAAAATGGCGCGCCCATTTTCACCCATGATGCCTTGATGAGTGACGACACCTATGCCGTGGCTGATTTTGCCGCCGCAGCCAATGCATTTCTCGACGCGGCGGCGGCCAACGCGCCGGCCCTGGCCGCCGCCGCAGCAGGCCGACTGCGCTTTCTGGCTAAATCTGCTACAGCCGGGCGTATACACATCGAGATTGATGCCGGTGATTTTTCGGCCACCCTGATTCAGGCACAGGCATGGGAGAATCCACTCGACCAGACTTTACGACTCGATCGCACGTTGAATGTGGACTTCGGCAAAGGCGCCCTCTGGGCGTTGGACACGCCTGCAACACCAACGGGCGGGCGCGTGGCGCGCGTCAGCCTCACAGTTGCAGGGACGCTTGGACCGGAGCGGGTGTTGGGCGAGATCGCGGTTGCAGCCAATGGCCAATCCGCAATTGTCAGCCCCGACTATGCGTTGGCGCAGGCGTTGCGCCTGGCCGATGCCCCTGCACTGCGGGCGGCTCTGGGCGCAGCCCCCGGCGTGCAGTGCGCCGGCCTGCTCCTGCTCGCCTTTGTCCAGGGCGAAGGCGAACTTTACCTTGCGCTCCAGCCCGACGACAACGGCAAACCGGCGCTGGGCGCGCCACTGGCGCAAGGGACGGTGCAACTCCCCGCCCCCGCAGGTGAGCTCTCTGCGCCCACATGGATCTATGCCCCCTTTGCAGCACCCGCCGATCTGGATGCAAACGCGCTCTACTGGGCTGTGCTCAAGGGCGTGCGCGGCCGTATAGACATGGTGCTCGAGGAGGGAGCCAACGCGGCGCGCTATACGCGCATGGCGCGCAGCAGCCGGAGCAGCAATTTATGGCGGCGACTGGACGGCCGCAACGGGCCGGAGAGCACAGCCGTGAGCGACAGCAGCGCGCTGGCCGCAGCACTTCGCATTGTATTTGTGCCCACCGCCGACACGCAGGCGGCCGCCCTGCTCATGAGCGTGTCGGGAGGCGCAGTACAGCGGGTGGATCCAACGCCCACACCCCAGGAGATTACGCTGGCTGTGCCCGCAGGCATCACATTACCTGCTGTTTTGGAACTGCGTGCGCTAGGGCGCGGCGAGGTGCATCTGGCGCAGGTGGTGCAGGAGGTAACCAATGGCTGAGATGCACAAGCGGCAGGTTGCGCGTCGGCGTTGCGCACATCCCTTCCATGCGGTGCGCCAAAAGGAGGGTGCATGATACCTGCGCGTATTCAGGTTTTTGACGGGTTGCGCGTCACAACGGAGCACATTCTCCACTTTCAGGAGTCACTGCAATCTGCCATCGAGGAAGTGCGTGCAGTTCTGGGGCTGGGCCGCGTACACGTGGGCTTTGAAGTCGTCGCTCGGGGCGCAGACGGTGTGTCAGTCGGCCCTGGCATTGCTTTCGACGCCGCCGGCGGGCGCATTGTGCACGAAGAAGTCGAACAGGTCACGCTGGATACAACTGTGCTCGCCACGGGCGACGCGATCCTCTACACTCGCCGCGAGGTGATCGAGCGGGGCCAAATCGAGGGCCACGCGACGCTCTTGTGGGATGACTGCTCTTTCCACCTGCGCGCCACACCGCCGGACCCAGGCGAGGGGCTTGTGCCCCTCGCGCGCGTGCGCAGCGACGACGCCGGGCTTGTGGTTGAGCCTCTGATACCGGCGCAGGCGGGTTTGGAAACAGCACCTGCTGCGCCTGTAGTGGCGGCAGCGCCGGAACGCGCCCCTGCGCTGGGCGACGTGCTCCGCCTCTCTGGGGAGACAAACGGCGACGGCGGACGTGCACAGCTGCTTGGCGCCGTGCGCGCTACGCTTGCGCCAGACAGCCCCACCGCCACAGCGCCCGCCGAGAGTGCTGTTGTGTTGGCCACAGCGCCCCTGGCCGCATTGCCAACAGCGCTATCGGCGCAACTCCTGCTCTGTGCGACGCGCCGCGACGCCACGCCGTCCGCACCTGGTGGTGCTCCGCCGCCCCCGCTGTGGCGGCGCGAGTGCGAGGCGCACGGCAACGCGCGCAAAGAGGGCGCAGACTGGCGGCAGAATGGTCTATGTCGAACGGTCACCTTTCTGCCCGGCGCGGCGATGCACCTCGCACGCGCCGCACTGGTCGAGGGGACGCTTGTCCGACTGGTGCTTCCCAGCGCTCTCCCCCAGGACGGCGCTCCCTGGGCCGAGGAGGACGGGAATCCGGAGCCACTGGCGCTGCGCGTGCGCATTCCGCCGGATGCGCCTCCACGTATGGTGGTTGAAGTGGTATGGAGTGGCCGCGCCCACGAAGGATTGCTTGCGCAGGCAGACACCCTGCTCGAGTCGCTCACATGGTCACTGGACGCAGCCTGGCAGGGGTATTGAGAGTACAAGAGAATCGTTGAACGAAGCGAATGGAAGCAGAAGGAGGGGAGATGCCGTCGAGCAAAGAGGTAACAAGCATCATTGGCAGTGTGCGCGATGAGGCGGGCAAGCCCGTGGCCGGGGCTATTGTGCGCGCCCAGGAGAATCAGGACGCCCCCCCGGCGGCGGAAGCCAGGAGTGACGATCATGGCCAATATCAGTTGACGGGCCTCAAACAAGGCGCAACGTATGGTCTGTGGCTCGTTCTGGCGGGCGTGCGCCGCCAGGCAGCTGTGCTTACGCTGGAGACAAGCTCGACGCGATACGATATCCAACTACCACTGGGGGAAACCATGCCAACCGAGACCACAACCACCACAACCGTTACATCGGACACGACCACGACGGGCACCAGCACGGACTCCACCACCGACTCGACAACCATTACGGACTCGACAACCAGTACGGA
>DIAV01000179.1:22225-25762 GCA_002415895.1 Anaerolineales bacterium UBA5069
CGCCAGCCCGAGTTCCAGTCGGTGCCGCCGGTAAGCATTGAAGAGGCCAACGAATTCCGCCGCCTCTACACTGTGGGGCTGTATGTCATTGCGGGCGTCCCTGCCGCGCTGCAACGGCTGCGCGCATCCATCAACAATGATCAGGTGCTGCCTGCAGGTGTGACACTGCGCAATCGGTCGGCCCTTTTTGACCGCTATGATGCCAGCCTCGATGGCATTGTCACCTATGCCAACACGGTTATTCAGACAGACCCGCAGAAGACGAACGAGCAGTTCCTGCGCGATGAAATTCGCCGTGAGTTCAACATTGGCAACGGCAGCGCTGCCGCCGGCGCCAACGGTCAGTTTGCCGGCCTCTTTCGCAACTTCGTGAGCCTCTGCGCCGATGACTTGATGGGTGTTGATCCCGATTCAGTCAAGCCGGGCGCTGCGGGCACAGTGGTTGTGGATGCGCGTCAGTACGAGTCGGTGCTCAGTTTCCTGCGGCGCGTCAAGCACGCCACGCTGGATCTGGTGCAGAACATGAGCGTTTACGGTACGGTGGGCACGCGCCGCAAGGTGGCCGATTGGGTGGGCCACATGAACATGGCGCTCGACATTCTGGTTGATGTGGGCACGAACCACATCGGCTCCGACGATATCGACGACCGCCATTTCCTCTCCGTGCTCTCTGCATTTGCAGGGGTGGACCGCAGCGAAGTCAAGGCGTACATGGATCACGCCGCGGACGGCGGCGCCTTGCTTGGCTATGCAATTACCCTTTACAGCAGGATCAAGGATGACCGCAAACTGGAGTCCGAAGAAGGAGACTATCTGCGCACCCTCTTCTATCAGGACGGTTATGTCTTCCAGAACCCCAACCGAGTGGCGGCACGCGTTCTCAAAGAGCGAGCGGCAATTGTGCGTGACAACTGGCTGCCACGCTGGGGGTGAGTGGTTCCTGCTTGTGGCGTGCTGCTTCTTTCCGTGGCCAGGCGCGCCACAAGCACAGGAGGAAATGCGATGCGCATTGCTGTTCTCACTACCTTTGTCGAATTACTGGATGCCTTCTCGCTCTGCGGCGTGGTTGCCACACAACTCAAGGCACTTCTGCAGTTGGGCCACGATGTCACATTTGTCGCGTGTGACGGCTGCACACCGCGCGGCGTCTTTGCGCACCCGTTCCTGCGCCAGCAGCGTCTGCCCGTTGTACATATTGCCGATGAGCATGATGTCGTGGAGCGAGAGAGGAACTTCCGCGCGGGGGTTGAAGCCATCAAGGTGCGGTTGCGGCCGCTGCTGGCCGCAACTGACCTCGCAATCACGCACGACCTCATCTATTTATCGCACCACCTTGCCTACAATGTGGCGTGCCGTGAAGTGGCCGCCGAATTCCCGCGCGTGCGCTGGCTGCACTGGATTCACTCCGCTCCGGAGCCTCATCGTGCGTATGCACACAGTGACCCGCGCTGGGCCCGTTTTGCACCCTTTCCCAATGCGCGCCTGGTCTATCCCAATGCATGGGATATTCCTCGCCTGGCGCGCCAATTTGCGGTGCCCGAGCAGAGCATCAGCGTGGTGCCCCATGCGCTTGACTACGAGACGCTCTTCGCGTTCCATCCGTTGTCGCGCGCCCTGCTTGAGTGTTACGACCTCTACAGTCCCGAGCTTGTGGCGCTTTACCCCATCCGCATGGACAGGGGTAAACAACCCGAAAAGCTGGTGCGCTTTTTTGCTGCACTTAAGCAGGCCGGACGCTCCATCTGTCTGCTGATCGTCAACTTCCATTCAACGGGCGAGCGTTTTCTGGCCTACCGCGATGAGATTAAGCGCGAGGCGCGTGCACTGGGGTTGACGGGCGAAGAGGTCATATTCACCAACGAAATTGGGTCGCTCCCCGGCATTGACACGGAGCAATGCGCGCGCATCCGCGTCGAGTTTCCCCAGCGTGTTGTCACAGACCTCTTTCACCTCACCAATATCTATGTGCATCCGTCGGCGTCGGAGACCTATTCACTCGTCTGCCAGGAGGCGGCGGCTACAGGTAACCTGCTGGTGCTGAATGATGACTTCCCCCCCATGCGCGATCTATACGGTTCCGCGGCGCTCTATTTCAAGTTTTCGTCTACTCTCTTTACAACCACGCATACACCGAGCGAAGCAGCGTACTACGCGGAGTGCGCCCGCCGCCTGCTGGCGCATTTGGCCACAGAGAAAACAATCGCGCAGAAGGACCGCCTGCGCCGCACGCGCAATTTGCCCTATGTGGCGCGCACTTATCTTGAGCCGTTGCTGTATGCCGAGACAGCAGTCCCTGCGTGACGGCCAGCCGATGCTGCCGCGGCGCAATACAACGCTTCGCAATACAAATACGGGCCGGTGAGGATGCCTCACCGGCCCGTGTTGATCTCTACACAGGGCTATTGCTTTGCAATGGTGTGCAATCACAGCCGGTTGGCCATCAACAGAAGGCAGGCGGCGGGGCCGCTTAACGGTGGCTTTCTGTGCACCGGCATACGGCAGAGGCATGCAGTGTCAGCATTGTCGCGGAGGAGAGCAACTACCCCAGCACCGACCCCACAAGATCGGGTGCGCCGTTGAGGAAATCGAGCGCGGCCATTGCGCGCTTGCCCGCGGGCTGGAGGGTGACCAACTCGAGCAGGCCGCTGGCTGTGGTCACCGCCGCGCCTGCATCTGTGCGCACCACCTGCCCCGGCGTCGTGTCTGCCTGCGCAGTGGCCGGCAGCACGCGCGCCGCCAGAATGCGCAGCGGCTGCCCGCGCCAGGTTGTCCACGCGCTGGGCCACGGCGTATAGGCGCGCACCATGCGCTCCAGGTGCGCGGCGGGCAGTGTCCACTCCATGCGCCCATCTTCCTTGCGGATCAGGCTGCACTGCGTGGCTTGTCCGGGCAGGTCGTTCTGGGGCACGGGGGCCACGTCGCCCACCAGCCAGCGGGGCAGTGTCTCCACCAGCAGCGCCGCGCCCTGCTCGGCAAGCCGACTGCCCAGGCTCTCGGTCGTATCGTTGGGCGCAAGCGGCGTGTGCACCTGCGCCAGCACCGGGCCTGTGTCCATGCCCACATCCATGAGCATAATCGAGACGCCACTGGCGGTGTCGCCCGCGAGGATGGAGGCGGCAATCGGCGATGCGCCGCGCCACGCAGGCAGCAGGCTGGCATGGACATTGATGCAGCCGAAGGTGGGAATCTCCAGCACCTTTGCAGGCAAAATCAGCCCGTAGGCCGCCACAACCAGGAGATCGGGGGCCAGCGCACGCAGCGCCTCCACCGCCGCGGCGGCATCCGGCCCTTTGCGCAGGCCGGCAGGCTGGAGCACGGGCAACCCCAGCGCCTGCGCTGCCACCTTCACTGCGCTGGGGCTCAGCTGCTTGCCCCGGCCCGCAGGTCGATCAGGTTGCGTGGCCACGGCCACCAGCGACCAATCCTGCGCAGGCGCGGCCGTGTGCAGCGCGTGCAGCACCGGCACAGCGAAGGCAGGCGTGCCCATGAAGAGGATGCGTGTGGGTTTCATGGGTGCATTGTAACACTTGGGTGAGT
>DIAV01000242.1 GCA_002415895.1 Anaerolineales bacterium UBA5069
GACAGCAAGATCAAGGATTACGTGCTCGATCTTGTGCTGGCGACGCGTACACCGGCCGCCCACGGCATGGCCGATCTCAAGCCGCTGATTGCCTTTGGCGCATCACCGCGCGCGGGCATCGCCATGATTCACGCCGCACGCGCCAACGCCTTCCTCGAGGGGCGCGGCTTTGTCACGCCCGAGGACGTCAAGGAGATCTGCCACGATGTCCTGCGCCACCGCGTGCTCATCACCTACGAGGCCGAAGCCGAAAACGTCTCCAGCGACGACATTGTGCGCCGCATCCTCGACTTCACAACGGTTCCCTGATCATGGCCGCACTGCTGCAGCGGCTGCGCGCCGCCGCGCCCGCAAGCGCGCCCGCGCCCGAAGAGTCCGGCGCGCCCGCGTTGATCACGGCGGAACTCATGGCGCGCATCCGCCAGATCGAGCTGCGCACGCGCCACCTGGTTTCAGACCAGTTCGGGGGCGACTATCACTCTGTCTTCAAGGGTGCCGGCATGGAGTTTGACGAGGTGCGCCCCTACCAGCCGGGCGACGACGTGCGCACGATTGACTGGAATGTCACCGCGCGCATGAACCAGCCCTATATCAAGCGCTATGTGGAGGCGCGCGAGCTTACCGTCATGCTCGTGGTGGATGCATCGGCCTCGGGTGATTTCGGCACCGCGGCACGCCTCAAGCGCGAGCTCGCCGCCGAACTGGCCGCCGTGCTTGCCTTTGCCGCCACCAGCAACAACGACCGCGTGGGGCTGATCGTTTTCACCGACCAGATTGAGCTGCATATTCCGCCGCGGCGCGGGCGCCGCCACATTCTGCGCATTGTGCGCGAGCTGCTGGCCTTCAAGCCGCAGGGACGCGGCACAGACATTGCCAACGCCCTGAACACGCTGAACCGCATCTATGAGAAGCGCAGCATTGTCTTCCTCGTGTCGGACTTTCAGGCCAGCCCCGAGTCCTACCGCAAGGCGCTCTTCATGACGAACCGCCGCCACGACACAATTGCTGTAGACCTGAATGACCCCATGGAGCTTGCCATTGCCAATGTGGGGCTGATCGCGCTTGAGGATGCGGAAACCGGGCGCACGCTTTGGGTGGACACCGCCGACCACACATGGCGCAACTCCTTTAATCAAGGTGTTGCCGCACATGAGGCCGCCAAGCAAAGCGTGCTGCGCCGCACAGGCGTGGACCGCATCGTTTTGGACACGCGCGATGATTATGTGGAGCCGCTGACGCGCTTCTTCCAGACGCGCGAGCGCCGGCAGAAACGACACCGCGGTTCGTAGCGTAGTTGCAGGATGCACCAACGAAGTCGCCGTTGCGCGCTGCGCTGTACATGAAGGATGAATCTCTTGGTACGTGGGAGTCGCTGCACTGGAATCATATTGGGGCTGCTGCTGGCCGTCCTCACTGCGCTGCTGCTGGGTGGGCGGGCATGGGCGCAGGACTTGCCCGTTATGGCGCGCCTTGTCTATGACGGCGCGCCACTCACTGTGGGGCAGCCGGCGCACTTTACGCTCGAGGTCATCCACCCTGTAGACACCGTCGCCATTCTGCCCGCGCTGGATGCCGACTGGTCGTCCACGATTGAGGTGCGCACACAAAGCGCGCCCACGACGCGCGCCAACGGCGACGGCACACTCACCACCAGCCAGGCGATTGAGGCCGCCATCTTTGCGCCGGGCGATTTTGCCACGCCGCCTGTGCGCACCGTGGTGAGCGACCGCAGCGGTGTCACCGTGAACGCCGTGGCCGCGCCCGTGCCGCTGACTGTGGATTCGGTGCTGACAGCCGAGGATGTGGAGCCGCGCGACATCAAGCCCCAGGCAAGGCTGGGCTGGCTGTGGATCGCGCTGGGGTGGATTGCAGGCGCGCTGCTGGTGGTATTGCTGGCGGCATGGCCCGTGCGCCGCATTCTGCAGCGGCGGCACGCCCTGCGCAACCGCACCGCGCTCGAGCGTGTGCTCGACGAACTGACGGCCATCGGCGCATCCCACTTTCCGGAAAACGGGCAATACAAGGAGATGTATCTGGCTGTGAGCCACTCCGTACGCAGTCACCTTGAGCGCGAGTTTGGCGTGGACGCGCACGAGCGCACCACCAGCGAAATGCGCAGCGCGCTGCGCGGTCTGCCACTGGGGCAGGAGATCCCGCGCCGCCTGCTCACGCTCTTCAGCGAGAGCGACCTCGTCAAGTTTGCCCAGGTTACGCCCACACCCGCCAGCGCCGAGGCGCTGCTGGTTGAGGCGCGTGCACTCTCTGTGGCCATTTCCAAAGCGCACGCGGCAGACGTGGCGCGCCGCGCCCAGATGCAGGCCAATACGGGTGCACCTGCCGCAAACCAGAGCGGGGCGGTGCGCTAATGGATGGCTTCAGCTTTCGCTTCGCCACTCCCCTTGTACTGGCGCTCATTCCGGCGTTGGGGCTGCTGCTCTGGGGACAGGCGCGCCGCATGCGCGGCAGTATGGCCGCCATGCGCTACTCCGACGTGCGCGCCGTGGCCACGGCGCGCCGCTCGTGGCGCATGATCATGCGCCCGTTGCTGCCCGCTCTGCGCGTGCTCACACTGGGCGTGCTGGTGGTGGCACTGGCCCGTCCGCAGTGGGTGCAGGCGCGCGAAATTGTGAGCGGCGAGGGCGTGGACATTGCCCTTGCGCTCGACATCTCGGGCAGCATGGCCTCGCTCGACTTTGAGCCGGCCAATCGCCTGGAAGCGGCCAAATCCGTGATCAGCAGCTTTATTGATGGCCGCGCGCACGACCGCATGGGCCTTGTCGTTTTTGCCCGCGATGCCTACAACCAGAGCCCACCCACGGTCGATCATCGTGTCTTGCAGCGGCTGCTGAGTGACGTAAAGCTGGCCCCCGAGCTGCAAATTGAGGATGGCACCGCGATTGGCATGGGGTTGGCCAACGCCGCCAGTATGCTCAAGGATTCAGCCGCCACCAGTCGCGTGGTCATCCTTGTGACCGATGGCGTCAACAACGCCGGCCAGGTGGACCCAATGACGGCGGCGGCGGCGGCGCAGGCGCTGGGCATCAAGGTCTACACCATCGGCATGGGGCGGCCCGGCCCGGTGCCCGTGCCCATGACGGACCTCTTTGGCCGCGCCGCTGTAACCATGCAGGAGAGCACGCTGGACGAAGGCATGCTCACCAGCATTGCCGAGGCCACGGGCGGCCGCTACTACCGCGCCGAAAACAGCGATGTGTTGCGCCAGGTCTACGATGAAATCAACGCGCTGGAGAAATCGCAGTTCGAGGTGGAGACCTTTACCAAAACGCGTGAGTTGGCGGCCTGGGCCATGGCCCCCGGGCTGCTGCTCCTGCTGCTCGATCTCTTCCTGCGCAGCACGTGGCTGCGGGGANNAACCAATCAACCACTTACCACTTATGACCTTTGCCCAACCGCTCTACCTCTACCTCACGCCGATTGCCGTCGGCGCACTGGCGCTGCTCCTCTGGTGGAGCGAGCGGCGGCGGCGCGGCGCGCTGGCGCGTCTGGGCAGCCCGGCGCTTGTCAGCCGCATGATGGCCGGCGTCAATACACGCGGGCGGCGCTGGCAGCGCATCCTTTGGCTGGTGGCCGCAACGCTGCTCATGATCGCTTTGGCGCGTCCGCAGTGGGGCGAACAGGTGGAAACCGTCTCGCGCCAGGGCGTGCAGCTTGTGGTCGCGCTCGACATCTCGACGAGTATGCTGGCGGATGACATCAAGCCATCGCGTCTGGAACGTGCCCGCCTGGAAATTGCCGATCTCATGCAGCGCCTTGAGGGTGACGAGGTGGCACTGGTGCTCTTCTCGGGCGCAAGCTTTGTGCAGTTCCCGCTCACAAGCGACTATGCCACCGCGCGCAAGTTTCTTGAAGGCGCGGAGCCCGGCGTCATCTCCAAGCCGGGCACAAATGTGGGTGATGCCCTGCGCACCGCCCTCAACGCCTTCGACGCCGAATCGGGCAGCCAAAAGGTGCTGCTGCTGATTACCGACGGTGAGGCGCACGATGCGGACACACTGCGCGTTGCGCAGGAGGTGGCCGACCAGGGCGTGCGCATCTACACGATTGGCTTTGGCTCGCCCGAGGGCGCGCCCGTGCCCCAGGTGGACGCCTTCGGCCGCGTTGCAGGCACGAAGCTGGACGCCCAGGGACTGCCCGTGATCTCCCGTCTGGATGAAGGCACACTCCAGGAGATTGCGCGCATTGGCGGCGGCGTCTATGCACGCGCCGAAACAGGCGGCCAGGAGTTGGTTGTCCTCACCGATGCACTGGCGCAAATGCAGCGTGGCGACGTGGGCGAAACAACGGATGTGCGCCGCATGGAACGCTTCCAGCTTTTCCTTGGACTGGCGCTGGCTGCACTGCTGGCCGCAACGCTGATTCCCGACACACTGGCTGCGCGCCGCAAACCGCAGCGCGCAGCGCGTGCACCTGCGCCCGCCGCAGCCGCAAAAACGCCCCCCGCCACACAGAGGGGCGGCTGATATGAAACCATTGAAGCACTGGATGCGCATTGCGCTGCTGGCGGGGAGCGCGCTCATGCTGGCAGCGTGCGGCAGCGCCACGGCCGCACGCTGGAATGGGCGCGGTAACGATGCCTTTGCCGAGCAGGATTATGCCAACGCGCAGATTGCCTATGAGCAGGCCATAGCCGCGCAACCGGCGCGCGCACAAACGCTCTACAATCTGGGCAATACCCAATACCGCCAGGCCGCACAGGAGATGGCGCAGACGACGCTTGCCGAAGCCGCACAGGCAGCCACAGGCGCAACAGGCGCCGCCGCCGACGAACAACTGGCCGCGGAGGCCTACTATAACCTGGGCAACAGCCGCTTCGCCGCCGCCGACTTTGCCGCCGCCGTAGAGGCCTACAAGGAGACGCTGCGCCGCACGCCCGACGACATGGATGCCAAGGTGAACCTCGAACTGGCGCTGCGCAAGCTCCAGGAGAATCAGGCGACACCCACGGCCGAGCCATCAGCCACACCTGAGGCATCGCCCACCAGCGAGGCCACCGAAACGCCGTCGCCCACACCCACGCCCCAGAGCCAGGACGGCTCGCCCACGGCAGAAGCCACGCCGTCACCCGAGGCCACGGCCACGCCCGAAGCCACGGCGACGCCCGAGCCCAACGCAACATCGGCAGAGACGGCCACGCCCGAGGGTACGGCCACCCAGGAAGGCACCGCCACACCCGACGGCACCGCCACAAGCGAAGCCCAGCCATCCCCAGCGCCCGAGGGAACGCCCACCGAAGTGCCTGGCGCGCCCACGCCTGATCCTGCCACACTGCCCCCGGGCGCAATGAGCGACGCGCAGGCGCGCCAGATTCTCGAGGCGGCCACCAGCGATACGCAAACGCTCCAGCAGCGGCTGCAGCAGCTTCTGCGCCCGTTTGACCCCACTGTGGACAAGGATTGGTAACGCGGTCATGCGCAAACAGTCTCTTTCAGCACGCACGCGAGTTGCGGCACTCTGCCTCGCCTTGATTGCCCTGGCGCTGCCGTGGGCGGCAGCACGCGCACAGGCGCAAATCCCCACCTCCTCGGGCGATAACGACACCTTCGTCGAGGCCACGGTGAACAACGTCAACCCCAGCCAGGGCGATCAGTTGACCTATGTCTTCCGCTACTATCAGGCAGTGGATGCGCTGCAGTTGCCCGGTATGCTGGTTGGCCAGCCCGACTATGAGGCGCCCGAGTTTTCCAACTTCTGGGCCGAGGGCGAAATTGAGCAAAGCTCTACGCAGACGCAACTCAATGGCCGCACCTACAACGTAAGTGAATTGCGCACGCATATCTTCCCCACCACCGCAGGCACAATTACGATTGAACCGGCGCGCCTCATCCTGCATGGCTTCCCCGGCGAGCCTGATCGCGTGCTCGAAACGCTGCCCGTGACGATTGCCGCGCGCGCCCTCCCCGCAGGCGCGCCCGCTTCCTTCAACGGCGCAATTGGCGATTACCGGCTGACGGCCAACGTGGACCGCACAACCGCCACCCCCACCGAGCCGATTACGCTGCAACTACGCCTCGCAGGTGAGGGCAATGTGCGCATGGCGCCGTCGCCCGTGCTGCCCGATTTGCCCGGCTGGCGCGTGCAGGAGCGCTCCAACGAGGTGCAGATTGATGTGATTGATGGCCGTGTGCAGGGCACACGCACAATTGACCTGCTGCTGCTGCCCAGCGATGACGCAACGTCGTTGACGCTGCCACCCATAGAGTACGCCTTCTTTAACCCAGCGACATCCACCTATCTCAGTGCGCTGAGCAACCCAATTGAGATCACGTTGCTCGATGGTGCGGGCGCGCCCGTGGCCGCCGTTGCCCCCAGCGCCAAGGCACTGGTGGACCCTGCTGCCGCGGCCGGTGCGGTGCAGGCTGCGCCCGCTGCTGCAGCCGAAGCACAGAGCGTGGCAGACGCCGCACCTGTGGCAACGCCCGCCTACACAATCATGGCCGCGCCGGCCACGTTGCCCATCGCGGCGCGCCTTGTGGAATCACCCTGGTTCTGGGCGCTCTGGCTGCTGCCTCTTTTTGCATTGATTGCCGGCTGGCTGGGGCTGCGCACTGCGCGCACAGCCGCTGCGCGTCAATCCGAGCGCAAACGCACGCACGCCGCAAGCGACGCGCTGCACGACCTGCGCAGCGCGCCCGACAGCGCAGCCGCACAGAAAGTGCTCGATGACTACCTGGCGCGCGCGCTGGGCCGCCCCGTGGGTGGCCTCACACGTACAGGGCGCGCCGCGCTGCTCACAGAGAAGGGCGTGCCTGAAGCGCTGCAAGCCCGCGTGGAGGAGTGTTACACCATGGGGGAGCGGGCACGCTACAGCCCCACCGAAAACGTGGCTGACACTGCGGCCCCGGAACGCGATCAACGCATGCACAGCGCGGTGGAGACTGTCATCCGCGAACTGGATCCGCTGCTGCGTATGCCGGACAGCAACCGCGTCGCAGCCGTGCCAACGACAGTGGGCGCGCAATCCGCCACCGCCAACGCGGGGGGTGCACAATGACACCAGCAATGGTTACAGCGGCCCCGGCGCAGGGTATGCGCAAGAAGCTGCTGCTCGCGCTGGTTGTGCTGCTGCTGATTGCGGCCCCGCTCGCAGCCTTGGGCGCGCTCGCCCTGCAGCAGCGTCCCGGTAACGCAGCCACTACAAGCGCCAGCACCACCATGCAGGCGGCCAATGCGCTCTTTACAACGGGCCAGTATGATCTGGCGGCGCAGGCCTATGCGCAGTTGGTCGCGCAGGGCCACGGTGGTCGCGCGCTGCTCCACAACCTGGGCGTAGCGCAGCTTGAGGCAGGCAACGCCGCCGCCGCTGTCGGCGCGCTCAGTGCGGCGCAGCGCGCCTACCCGCGCGACGTCAATATTCGCAGCGCGCTGGCCGACGCCGAGCGCCTGGCGCGCAGCACAGCGGCGCCGCTTGTCGCACCCGAAGGCGCAGAGGCGGGCGCAGAGCCACTCACAGCCGTCACGCCGTTTGACGAGCAATCCCCAGCGGCCGCACCCGGACGGCTGGCGCAGGTGCGGCTGGAGTGGCTTTCGGGAACAGAACTCGCGATCATTGCGTTGTTGCTCTGGACAGCGTGCGCTGCCATGCTGTTGTTGGCAATCACGGCCGCGCCCAACAGTGGGCGGCGGCAGGGCGCGATTGTGGCAGCAATGTTGCTCGCCGCGGTGCTCGTGGTTGCATTGTGGTTGCTCACAATTTAGACTGCACGCGTTGCGAGACTACACACGTGTCTCGTTAATCCAACCCAAAAGCGCAGGAGGAATGAAATGTCAACCAAGACCGACTATACCCCGGAAGAGTGGAGCGACATCACACGCGCCCCGTTGGCAGCGTCGCTGCTCATCACAATGGCATCGCCAAGCCTTTTCGGCTCCATGGGCGAGATCTTCGGCGCCACGAAGACGCTTGTAGAGGGCGCGCAACAGCCAACGGGCAACGCTTTGCTCGACAGCATCCTGGCCGAATTCAAGGATTTGGACACAGCACGCGCCGCGCAGCCGCAGATTGAATCGCGCGACCCTGCTGCCATCAAGAGCCAACTGCTGGGCATCATTGGGCGCGCGGTAGCCCTTATGCAGGCAAAGGGCGCGCCGGCTGAGGTGGATGCCATTAAGCAGTGGCTTTACGGCATTGCCAACAGCACGGCCAACGCCACCAAAGAGGGGGGCTTCATGGGCATTGGCGCCGTGCGCGTGAGCGACGCCGAGACGCAGGCCCTCAACGATCTCGCGACAGAGCTGGGGATTACCCCACCCGCACCCGCAGCACCCGCCGTGTAACCAAAGCCATACCCGCAACGGCGTAGCAGCGTCACACAGTCTCGCAACAAATGTCACCGCTGGCATCAAAGTCGAGTGTTTCGGGGCCATGGGGGCCGCTGAAAATGTGCAGGCGCGCGGGCCGCACTTCCACCAAACACCGCCACTGTGTCTGCCCCACCTGTGACTGCTCGAGGAGCGCGATATCAAGACCGCGTGGCCACGCGCTGCGTTCAAGCACGCACGCGTGCCCTTGCACCTGCCAGGCCGCAGTGCTCAGCACAACAGCGGGATGGTTCTCAATATTGAAGAGCAGATCGGATGTTTGGGAGAGCAGCACGTAGAGGCAGAGGCCGCGTGCAGCGCAGGGCACTTCGGCAGCCTGGATGTCGGCAGGGCCGCAGGTTGAGAGCAATGCAGTATGGAGAGGAGCAAGCGTTTCGGCAGCGCGGCGGCGCAAATGGGGTAGCATCGCCAACCTTCTTCCAGCACGGGGCGGAGTCCGGCGATGCCCACATATGGGGTATGCACGGCGCAGCGCAGCAGGCATTCCTGCGTAACCCCAGTTTAGCAAAGGCAAGAAGGTGGGGCGACTGCCTTTGGTTATGGAATTGGTACGCGCGCGCCATACCAGGATGGGTTGCGCTAGATGAGACCTATCTCGCGCGCGCGCGCCACGGCTTCAGTGCGGTTGCCTGCACCAAGCTTGCCCAGAATATGATTGACATGCCCCTTCACGGTGCCTACAGTGAGCACGAAGGTTTCGGCAACCTGCTGATTGGAAGCGCCGCGCGCGATCGCGCGCAGGATCTCCAGTTCGCGCGGCGTCAGGCGATCCAGCGGTGCGGACAGAACAGCATCCTGCGCGGCGGCGTGGCCCGCGCGCAGCGCAGCCTGGAGGCGTGCGGCGCAATCATCATGCGGGGCAAGCACGTCGATCAGGGGCAGAAGCCGGTCACCTGCATCCAGAAAGATGCGCTGGAAACGCTCAGGTTCGGCCAGGGCCAGCGCGCGGCAGAGAGAAGCCTGCGCCTCGGCGCGCAGGTTGAGCACCCATTGCGCCTCGGCCTGGAGCACGCCGATTTCAATCAGGCTGCGCACGCGTCCCCGCGCCTCGGCGCGCGCCTGCCACACATGCAGCAGCGCCAGCGCCGCGCGTGGCCGGTGATCGGCCAGGTAGAAGCGCGCCAGTGTAAGCTCCTCAAACTCAGGGTAATAGCCCATTTCATCCCATGCGCCGGATTGCGTCTGCGCCCACTGGCGCACGGCGTTGAGATCGCCACTGCCCAAATCCACACGTGCCTGACATGCGCGCAACCATTCAATGAGCAACGGGCTGTTGTAGGTGCGCGCCGCCTCAATGGCAGCAGCGAGCGGGCTTGCCCCTTCATCGTGCCGGCCCAGTGTCTGGCGAATGTGCGCGTGAATAGCCGAGGCTGAAGCCAGCACTGAAACGCTGCGCGCCGGCGCCAGTGCGAGCGCGCGATTGCTGAAGAGTTCGGCGCCAAGCAGATCATTGCGTTCGCGCAGAATCGCCGCCAGCCCCATGTAGCCATCGGCCATACTGGGCCACTGCCCGCCGCCGTGATCGTTTGCCAATTGCAGGCCGCGTCGATAGAGCGTTTCGGCGTCGCTGAGCGCGCCCAACTCCAGGTAGGTGTGCCCACGGCGGAACATGGCAAAGAGAGCAACAAAGGTGCTGCCCAATGTCTCGGCATGTGCCTGCGCAATCATGTAATGAGCAATGGCCTCCGTGGCGCTGCCCCCCAACTGCAGCGCGTGGCCCATTGCATGATGCAGCGCCGCGAGCGAAAAGTGGTTGTCGGGGGCCAGGGTGCGTTCGGCTTCAGTGCTCAGCGCCAGCGTCAGATTTACGTCCCAGCGATAGGATGCAAGCAAGGTGCGCAGCGCGGCCACGTCGCCGGGATCAGGACAGGAGGCATCGGGGGCATTGGCGGGGGCGGCTTCAATGGTCGTGAGCAACTGCTCAACAACTTCCTGCGCGCCCTCCAACGGCCCGCGCAGGATCAGGAGCCAGCCATTGAGGAGAGCGAGGCGCGGGCGGCGCATAATCTCTGCGTGGGGCAGCACGTCCATCCAGCGGTTCAGTGTTTGGGCATCGCCTTGCACCAGCAAAGCGTGGCCCGCCTCGGCCAGCAGGTCTGCCGCGTGGGCGTAATCCTGCGCCAGCAATGCGTGCTCGATCGCCTCTGCCATGAAGCCGTGCGCGCCATACCAGCGCGCCGCACGCCGGTGCAGTTCTGTGTGCAGCGTGGGGGCTGTGCGATCCAGTTCGTCATGCAGCGCTTGGGCAAAGAGGTGGTAGTAACGATACCAGCCCTGTTCGTCATCCAGCGCAATCACAAAAAGGCCATTCGTTTCGAGATAGTTGAGGATGGCGCGTGCGCTGGGTGACGCTTCATCCGTCATTGTACTGCTGGCGGGGAGGCCGTCATCATCAGCAGCGGCCAGGAGTTCATCGCACAGTGAGGCGTTGAAGCGCTGCAGGATGGCGGTGCGCAGCAAGAACTGGCGCAC
The DNA here is from genome assembly GCA_002415895.1 of Anaerolineales bacterium UBA5069. Lineage (GTDB taxonomy): Bacteria > Chloroflexota > Anaerolineae > Caldilineales > Caldilineaceae > UBA5069. The sequence goes on from DIAV01000242.1 coordinate 10,813, forward strand.
GGGCTCGGGCTGATTTTGGAGGACCTCCTCAAGCACGTAGGCGAGGACAAAGCGGTTGCTGCCTGCAAATGTACGCAGGTAGGCGCTTATCTCACGGTGGCTGCGCCCCTGCAGCGATGCACCCAGCAGTTGAAGCCCCGCCGGCCAGCCATCGGTGTGCGCGACCAGCTTCTCCACATCCTCAGGCGGCAACACCAGCTTGGTGCGCCGGCTGAGCATTGCGCCCGCTTCCTCCACTGTGAAGCAGAGATTGGCGGCGCGCAATTCCAGCAGCATGCCGTTCACACGCCAGCGGTTGAGCGGCAGCGGCGGGTCGGCGCGTGTGCTGATGATGACATGCACGTGGGGCGGCAGATGCGCGATAAAGAAGTTGAGCGTGTCGTGAATGCGTTGGGCGCGGATGAGGTGGTAGTCGTCGAGCAACAGCACAACGTGCGCAGCAGCCGCGTGCGCCAGCTGGTCATTACCGAGAATGGCGAGCAACGCCTCGACTGCCTCTTCCAGCATGGGGGCAGTGGGCGATCTGAGCTGCGCCAGCAGATCATGCAGCGCGGCGCGCATTGGGGCCAGAGGCAGCGTGGCCAGGGTGGCCATGACATAACACCAGAAGCGCAGCGGATCGCTGTCTCCCTCCTCCAGCGCAAGCCATGCCACATGCACGGGGGAGTTGTTGGCATGGGCCTGCGCGTCGCTGTGCAGGGCCACCCACTCGGCCAGTACCAGTGTCTTGCCAAAACCGGCGGGGGCCGAGAGCAGCGTGAGGGGCATATGCAGCCCTTCATCAAGGCGCGCCCACAGCGCCGGGCGCGGGACATGCTGCGGGCCGATGCGTGGACGCTGCATTTTGATTGGCAACAGGGGCGCGGGAGTCCCAGCCATGGCGGTTACGCAGCCTTTGACGAATTGCGAAAATGACGGCAATTACGGCTGTTTTGCTGCGACGGCGCGAGGGAACGCGAAGGTCAACCTGGGGGCGGGCGCAGCGCCCGCGTATAGCAACATCTTAACGCACAGGCGGGGAGGCGCAAAGAGCAAGAAGGAGAGCAGTTGCTTCCTGCTCTGCTTCTTGTCCTTTGTAGCCGCTACGCCTGTGCGTTGCGACGCTGTTTAGGCAGCGCTGATTTCGGGAGAGTCAAAAACACTGCCCAGAATGCGCACAATCTCATCTACTTCATCTTCGTTAATGATCAGCGGCGGGGCAAAGGCCAGCACATTGGCGACATTGCGCGTGCGCAGCCCCTTGGCCAGGGCCAAATCGGCAATGCGGCCGGCCATGGCAACATCCGGCGTGCGCGATTCCTTGTCTTTGACGATCTCCACGCCATTGAGCAGACCGCGGCCGCGTACGTCGCCCACAAAGGGGAATTCGAGCAGGCTTGTCAGCCCTGCGCGCAGGCGTTCACCCATGACAACGGCGTTCTCGGGCAGCCGCTCGCGCTCGAGGATTTCCAGGTTTGCCAGCCCCACGGCACAGGCCGCCGGGTGGCCGGAGTAGGTAAAGCCGTGCATCCACGATTCGGTGCCGGGCGCTTCCCAGATGACTTCGCGAATCGCGTCCGAGATCTGCATCCCGCCCAGTTGCAGGTAACCCGAGGTAATGCCCTTGGCAAAGTCCAGAATATCCGGGCGCAGACCAAAGAGCTGGGAGCCGAACCACGCACCCGTGCGGCCAAAGCCGGTAATCACTTCGTCGGCAATAATCAGCACATCGTACTTGTCGCAAATGGCGCGCACCAGAGGGAAATAGTCATCGGGCGGGACAATTACGCCGCCCACGCCCTGGATTGGCTCGGCAATGAAGGCCGCGACAGTCTCCGGCCCTTCGCGCAGAATGGCTTCTTCCAGCGCACGCGCAGCGGCCTGGCCCACGGTTTCGCCGGGCTGCATATCACCCTCATAGCGATAGGGGTTGGGCGCGGGGATGTGGAGGAAGCCGGGGGCCATGGGGCCGAACATGGTCTGATAGCCGGCAATGCCTGTGGCGGCTGTGGCCGCAACGGTGATGCCATGGTAGGCATACTTGCGCGCAATGATCTTGAACTTTTCCGTCTTGCCCAGGCGGAACCAGTAGTAGCGCGCAGTTTTGAAGGCGCTGTCGTTCGATTCGGAGCCGCCCGAGGTAAAGAAGGTGGTGTTGAGCGTGGGGTGGGCAAAGCCTGCCAGGCGTGCTGCCAGTTCGCTCGACGGCACATTGGTCATGCCCACAAAGTTGGAGGTATAGGCAAGCTTGCGCATCTGCGCGGCGGCTATGTCGGGCAACACCTGGTTGCCATAGCCAACATTGACATTCCACAGGCCGGCCATGCCGTCCAGAATACGGCGGCCATCGGTGGTGTGGAGATAAACGCGATCACCACCCTCAATGACAAGTGGGGTGCGGTGCTTGCTGGGGTGGAAGACGGGATGGAGTTGGCGCTGATCCTTTTCGAGAAGCGCCGCTGTCAGATCTTGCTGTAGCTGCGACATGAATGGCATCCATTTCTGCGCGTCCCCGCCGGGCGGCAGGGCAATTGTGTGTGGGCAATTTATGATACCACAAGGGTCGTACACGATACAGTTTTGCGGTTGATCGTTTGGGGACGAAGGATTGCGGGCTGGCGCTTGTGGGGTTGGGCGCGCGTGGCGGGCAACAGCGGAACACAGATAACANNATTCACGCGGATATCCGCGTGAATCCATGCCGTTTCCGCTGTTATCTGTGTTCCGCTGTTGCTCTGCTCAGGCGCGCAGGAACGTGGGCTGGACGATGTGGTCGCGCACAGTGTGCAATGCCAGCAGCCGCTGCGCCTGCTCGACAATGGACTGCTGCACACTCTGTGCACCGCCGGCCGTCAGCTCGGCCATCGTCTGCGGCGCGCTGAAGGTGACGCGCGGCACCAGGTTGAACATGCGTGGAAAGATCAGCTGCAGCGCAAATTGCAGCATGGTGGCCATCTTCTGCTGCTCAATCGGCTGGCGGCGCACCCACGCCACCGGCGAGCGCAGCGCCATGGGCGAAATGACGCCGCTCACAATGGTGATGATCACCTGTGTTTCGGGCGCCTTGTTGACAAGCATTTCAATGCTGGACGACCAGCGCGCAATGGCTTCGCTGGCCCCGGCTGTGCAGCGCGGGTCGGGGTCGGTGCGGCCTGTGGGAAAGAGCAGCAGCGTGCGCCCTTCGCGCAATGTCTTGATGCTGGTGCGCAGCGCGCTCATGCGGTCGTGCGCGTCGTGCTCGCTGGAGAAGATCGCCGTGCGTGCAACGCTGGGCAGCGATGTAAGCAGTGTGTGGCGGTTGGCCAGAATACGCAGATCGGCGCGATCAAGGTTGGCCGCAATCGCCACCTCATCAAAGGAGCCCGGGTGGTTGGAGACGAGCAGCAACGGCCCTTCCAGGGGAATCTGCTCAGCGCCAATCACCTCTACGCCGCCGGCAAAATGGGGCAGCATCCAGCGTGCGGCTTGCATGAAACCAAACTGTTCGGCGCGCTGGTCAAACTCATAACAGATATTGATGAAGCGATCCATGGGCGCGGCCACAATCGGCTCGAGCAGCTTGCGCAGCTTGCCGTTGGGCGCAAAGCCACGCGTGCGCATAATGTCCTCGAGCAGACTCTTGCGCAACGCCAGCGGCGTCAGCGCTTCGAGTACGCTCTCCTTGATTGTGGCAGATATATTCTCCAGCGGGGATTGGGTCATGGGCATGGGCGCGCCAGTGGCCGGCGCAGCGCTCAGGGGATCAATTGCGCTCAAGAAGGGCTCCCCTCCACCCGAGCGGCAACTGCATAGCCGGCAAGGCAGAGTTCGTCGCAATGCGAACAGTAACAGGAACAGTCGGAGATAGAGCAAACACAGAGTGGGAAACGCTATGCGGCAGTGCGTATCATGTACGCCACACCCGAGAAACGTATGCCCATCGTATGCTGTACGGGGAGTATACACCGGCTTCCGGCTGGGCCGAAATAGTTGCAATCAGGCGGCTTCAAGTGCAACGTCTTGCGAACGGCATTGACGCAGCGGCACAGCGGCGCAGAGAAAAGTAAGCAAGAACAACCGCTCTTCCTTGTTGTTGCATTTCTCTGCGCCTCTGC
>DIAV01000260.1:0-685 GCA_002415895.1 Anaerolineales bacterium UBA5069
GGAATCGAAGTTCGCGTGCTATTTGAGTGTGCGCAGAATCGCGCGAATTGGGCTGCCGTCCACCGTCAGTTTGAGCGGCAGCGCAATCAGCTCATAGTTGCCCGGCGGCACGTCGGCCAGCGCCAGTGATTCGAGGATAAAGACATTGTAGCGGTCAAGCGTATGGTGTGCGTCGAGCGTCTTGCTGTGCATCGGGTCGACCGATGGAGCGTCCGTGCCGAAGAGGCGCACCCCGCTCTCGCCCAGCAGCGCCGCCGTTTCAGGCGCGAGAAACGCGAACGCCTCATCCCAGCGCTCGGTGGGGCGCAGCGAGGCAGGCGTTTTGATCAACAGGCGCTCAATGCTGCCAAGCGCCACGCCTGCCAGGTGCGCCTGCGTCACGGCGTCGCGCGTGTCGATTTCCACAACGGTCGCCGGGCCGATGAACACAGCGAGCGGCAATTCACCAATGGCGAGTCCGGCGCTGTTGTAGTGGAGCGGCGCGTCGGCGTGTGTGCCCGTGTGCGGGCTCAGCGTGAGCGCCGTCACATTGACCGAATCACCTTGCTCCATGCGCGACACCCACGTTTGCGAGAAACGCGTATCGCCCGGCCACTCGGCCACATCCGGCGTAATGGTGCGCGTAATATCATGGATGCGTGGCATGGAACCCCCAACGTGAAGACAACAACTCAATGCAAAGGTA
>DIAV01000260.1:840-3301 GCA_002415895.1 Anaerolineales bacterium UBA5069
TCCGTGCAGTTTCCGCCGTTATCTGTGATCCGCTGTTGCGGTTCTTTGCGATTCCTGGCGCACCTTTGGGCCTTTGCGTTGAGAAGTTTTTTCTCCTCGGAATAACCCTAGTGCGCGCTTTCGGCGGCAAAGGTGGCGTATGCATCGGCATCCATGAGCGCAGCCAGTTCAGCGTCAATGTTCGCACCCGGCTCAACCTTGTAGAACCAGGAGCCGTACGGGTCGCCGTTCACAATTTCGGGCGTGTCGGCAAGCTGGCTATTGGTTTCGACAACCTTGCCACTGACAGGCGAGATGACATCTTCGGCGGCCTTGACGGACTCGACGACGGCGGCCTGCTTGCCCGCCACCACTTCGCTGCCCACGGCAGGTAGTTCCACGTACACAACATCGCTCAGCGTATCCTGCGCATAATCGGAAATGCCGACAACAACAATGTCGCCCTCTTTGCGCGCCCACTCGTGGGATTTGGCGTAACGGGCGTCGGCGTCAACCTTGTATTGGGACATGGGGTGCTCCTTGCATGGATGGGAGAATGATGATTCGCGATGGGTAATGTGATGTGCAGCAACGCGCGCTGCACGCAGGCTGTCTACTTGTAGCGCGGTTTGTAGAAGGGGCGCTTGACGATAACCGCCTTTTTGGGCTGGCCGCGCACAAGGATCTCGATTTCCGTGCCGATCTTGCTCAGGGCCGCAGGCACGTAGGCCATGCCCAGGAACTTGTCCAGCGTGGGGCTCTTCATGCCGGAGGTGACATAGCCTGCTTCCACGCCTGCGCTCGCCACATGATAATGTTCGCGGGCCACTGCCTTCTCCACCATCTCGAAGCCCACCAGAAGGCGCGGCGCACCCTCCAGTTTCATCTTGAGGAGCGCGTCGCGGCCCACAAATTCCTTGTTCCAGGCAATCGTCCAGTTCATGCGTGCTTCCAGCGCATAGGTGGTCGCGTCTATTTCGTGGCCGTAGAGGGGCAGGCAGGCCTCAAAGCGCAGGCTGTCACGCGCCGCCAACCCACAGGCAAGCAAACCGTCATCCTTGCCCGCCACGAGAATTGCGTTCCACACGTCCACCGCATTTGCGGCAGGGAAGTAGAGTTCAAAGCCATCTTCGCCGGTGTAGCCCGTGCGCCCAAAGAGCGCGGGGACGCCGTCAAGCGTTGTCTCCACGGCCGTACGCGCCGCAATGACGCTCAGGTCCGCCGGCGTCAGCCGCTGCAGGATTGTCTCGGCAGAAGGCCCCTGCAGCGCCAACATGCACGTTTCGTCGGAGATATCGCGCAGCGTCACATCAAAGCCCAACGCGTTCGCCTCAAGCCAGGCAAAGTCCTTGGCACGGTTGGAGGCGTTGACGGCAATGAACCAGCGCTCGGGCAGGCGATAGAGGAAGATGTCATCCACCACAGTGCCGTCGCTGTAGAGCAGCAGGCTGTAGTGGGCATCCAGCACCCGCATCTGGTCAATGTCCCACACCTGAATGTATTGCAGGAAGAGGTCGGCATCGGGGCCTGTGAGCTCGAACTGGCCCATGTGGTCAATGTCAAAGAGGCCGGCGGCATTGCGTACAGCGGCATGCTCCAGCGTGGGGCCGGTGGGGTACTGCACCGGCAGCAGGTAGCCGGCGAATTCAACCATGCGGCCACCCATCTCCACGTGGCTGTCATAGAGGGGGGTCTTGAGGGGTTGCTGTTCTGCTTTCGCCATGCTGCGCTCGCCTTTGTGTGTTAGCTTTCAGGTTAAACCGATTCAGGTTGTTACTGGTCCGCATGCCAGGTGGGGTTGGGCCAGAGGATGAGTGGGACAGTACCGCCCGAGACGCTGTCCTCCAGATAGCCCTCAATCAGGCCACGCACGACAAAGCCCTGCGCCATTTGGAATGTCAGCGTAGGGTCCGACAACTCGCCGCGCACCACTTTTTCGACATAGGTGGCCACGGGCATCTGATCGCGATGGCGGGCGTAGCCGGGTATCATGCCGCCGCCAATGATGCCGCGCCGGTTTGCCGACTGCACAAGCGCCTTGCGTGCCGCATAGAGCAGCTTGCCCACGCCGCGGCCACGATAATCGGGGTGCACGCTAATGTCCGCGCCGTAGTAATACGCACCTTCGGGATCATGCTTGCTGAAATAGAAGTTGCCGCAAATGTCGCGGAAGGCATGGTTGGGGTGGGCGAAGTCAAAATCCACAAAGAAGCCGGAGCCCTGGCCCATCACGCGATCATTGCGTTCCCCATCCAGCGCCACAAATTGCCCCTCGGCAAAGCGTGCATACTGGGCGGCATAGTGATGGGCCTTCATCAGCTCATCATCCCCCAGCGTGGGGTAACAGTCGCGCTGCATCTGCTCCAGCGCGCTGAAGTAGGCAGGCTCAAGGCCGACAATGCGTATGGCAGGATTGGGAGCCATGCGTCAGTCCGTATCCAGGAGGCGCCACTGTGCAGGCGCTTCTTCGGTGTAGGATGGG
>DIAV01000407.1 GCA_002415895.1 Anaerolineales bacterium UBA5069
TCAAACTGGAAGTCGCGCACCCACCCACCAATCTTGCTGTAGGTCTTGTCGGGCACAGAAGGATCGGCATTGTAATAATCGGCAATGCTCCAGCGTTCCGGCGGCGTCTCGGATATGCTGTAGCGCTTGTTGCGGATGTTTTGCCAAAACGTGGGGGCATTCGGTGCGTCGGGCAGCACCGCGCCTACGCCCACAATGGCTACGGCTCTATCTGCACTGGAACTCATTCAGGTCGCTCCTCAATCCTCAATCCTCAGTAATTTTCATGGGGGGCTGCACGGCCTATGGCCATGCTATCTGCAGCGGTACGGCCATCCGTGCGTGTGGATGGCCGTACATTGCGCTGCTCTACCTACGCCGCCGGGAAGGCTTTGTTCAGCGCTTCGGCGACGAAATCCATGTCTTCAATCAGTCCAGCCTGGGCGGCGTAAATGGCCGGCAGCCCCAGCGAGTTCGCCAGGTTGGGGTCTGTTTGGCCGGCGCCAATCGCCCAGCGCAGCCCGTCGGCGGCCACCTTGAGCGCCGCGTCGCGGGCGTGCACGCGCGCCATTGCCTTGCGTGCGGGTACGTCGAGATTGATGGCTTCCGTCGGCTGGTCCACCACACGCTCGGCAAAGACGGCGGCTGTTTCGGCAAAGGCAATCAACTCGCCCAGCCGGAAAAGCACATGCTGATTGCGCGTAAGGCGGTCAATGCGGCAGCGCTCCAGGATCACAACCAGTGCGCGCATGGCCAGCGCCGCTGTGGCAAGGCCGTTGTCGGGCTGCAAGGCGGCCTTGGCCTCAAGGCGTGCGGCCCAGTCGCTGTAGTAGCCGCCACGCGATTTGAGGTGCAACTGCCAGCGGTCGCGCGCAATCGTCCACTCCATAATCTCCGAGGTGCCCTCGTAAATTGTGGTAATGCGCACGTCGCGCTTGATCTTCTCAACCATGTACTCCTTGGTGTAGCCATAGCCGCCCAGCGCCTGGATGCTGTCCTCGGCGGCCTTGTTGCCCGCTTCGGTAGCAAGGAACTTGGCCACTGCGCCTTCGGTCTGCAGATCGGGCTCGCCGCCATCAATGCGCTCGGCCACCCACTCAATGTAGGTGCGCGCCGCTTCGAGGCGCACGGCGTTGGGCACAATCAGCTTGTGCGTATAGCCCTGCTTGTGGCTCAGCGTGGCGCCGCCCTGTACGCGCGTTTGCGAGTAGGGGATTGCCTTCTTGAGTGCCGCCCAGCCTGCGCCCAGCCCAAAGCAGGCCACCATGAGGCGGGTGTAGCCGAAGACGGCCTGCGCCTGCTGCAAACCCTGCCCTTCCACGCCACCCACCAGCCTGTCAGGGGTAACGAAGACATCTTCAAGGTAGAGGGCTGCGGTGCTGCTGGCGCGGATGCCGTGTTTGTCTTCGGGCTTCCCCTGCGAGAAACCCTGTGCACCATCCTCCACCACAAACCAGGTGGGGCCGCCGGGAGCAAGCGCCAGAATTGTGTAGATGGCGGCGACACCGCCATTCGAAATCCACTGCTTGCGGCCATTGAGCATGTAGCCGGTGAGCTTGCCGTCCTCATACACAGGGTCGGCCTTGGTCTTGAGGGAGCCGAGGTCGCTGCCGGCCTGGGGTTCAGTAGCCCCATAACCAACCAGGAGACCTTCGTTGGCAATGCGCCCCATCCAGTGCTTCTTCTGCTCCTCGGTGCCGCCCACGGTAATTGGGTCGGTGCCAAGGAAGGTGGCGAGCACGCCCGTGGCAATGCCCAGGTCAATACCGGCCATGGCTTCGGAGACGCGGTAGATGTCGTAGGCGCCGCCATCCATGCCGTCATACTCGCCGGGGATGAAGACCAGATGCAGCCCCATCGTGTTGTAAAGATCACTCAGGACTTTTGTGGGGAATTCATCATTATGGTCGAGCTTCAAAAGAAACTCGTTCGTCAAATTCTTTTCGGCATATTTAGCCAGCGTGCTCAGGACTTGTTTGCGTTCACTGGGGTCCAGTCCAGCCATGATAAATCTCCTCGTTCGGAAGGCTTGTGCTTTTTTTCACGAATCACGATGTGGCAAGTACGACGTGCGCAACGGGCGAGGGCCAGCCACTGCACGCAACAACAAAACTGCAAGAAATGATGAAAATTGCGAATGATGGGACGGGGGAAAGTGCGCCACAACAGCTACGCCACAGCGCGACAACATCCCGAACACAAGTGTACGTGAAAGCAAGCGTTTGTTATAGTGACACACGTACGCCCTTTGGGGTACGAATGTCCCACGTGGCACACAATATGGATGGAGCTGTATCATGGAGCGTATCATGGTCAAGCCCTTACGTCACTTCTCTTTCTTTCCCCTGCCCGGTGCGCTCTCGCTGCTGATTGTTCTTGCAGTGACCTTTGTGCTTGCATCCTGTTCCAGCCTGCAAACGACTTTAATGCCTGCGCGCACAGGCATCGTGCAGCAAGTGACCGACCAGGGAGGCGGCGTCTCCCCAATTGCCACCCCTTCGCCGCCCAAAGGTCTCATTGTAACCAGCATCGAGCCAGTCAAGAGCGGCCCCTGGCTTGACGTACATTGGTCGCCCGACGGCACAAAGGCGCTTGTGGCCAAGGAGCCAGTCGCGGAGCATTTTCTATCGTACAACGAGGGCTATGACGCGAATTCCAAGCCATTCACCTCGGGACAGGTGACGAGCGTCAACGCGCTCTGGTTGGTAGACCTCAAAACAGGAGCCGAAGACCTGCTGCTGGAGCGCTTTGGCAGCGCCGCCTGGTCGCCAAGCAGTAATCAGGTGGCAGTGATTGCGCCCACTGCCGCCGATGGTACAGCCGGCGTGCTCTTCATTCTCGACCTTGCCAGCGGCAAACAAACCGAGTTGGGCCCCGTAGATTTTCTGGGTAGCGAATACAGCGTGCAGTGGCTGCACACCGGCCAGGTGTTGGCAGTGCACGATGGCGAGATGCTGGCGTTTGACCCCACACAGCAGCAAGCACCGCAGCTAATCGCGATGCGACTTATCAGAATAGGACAGGACGAAGCAGCGCAATCTGGCGATCCATCCACCGCCGAATTGCCGCTGAGCTTTCGACTTACCACAGATGCCAAACGCCTGGCCTATTTGACTTCGAACAGAGAGCCGCGAGCCGCGGGCCGCAATTTATGGCTGACAAGTGTAGAACCAGATGCCGCGCCAGTATTTGTAACAAACCAATCGGATGGAGGCTACATGGAGTGGTCGCCTGACAACCAATGGCTAGTTTTCAGTACATTCCATGATCTTAAAGATTCTGGAATTGATGAACGGCTGCCCGACGTGCGACAGCTCTGGGTCATTGACGCAAATGGAGAGCAAGCCCACCGGTTGACGCAAATGAATGGTTATCGTGAGCCAGTTTCACCAGTTTGGTCACCTGACGGTGCGCTGGTCGCCTTTGGCGAGTTTGGCACAGTCGTGGACCCGCAATTGCCTGCACTGCGCGCCATGAGTGCACATACTGGCGCGGAAGTTCCAGTCACCTGGGAAGCCCCGCCACTTATTATGGGCACACCATTTATCATTTGGTGGGCGCCTTCCGGCGATAAATGGTTGGTTACATATAATGGGGGACCGCGAGAACTCGATCATAACCCCATTCTTCAAACGCCCTGGCTACATTTGGCAAAGACAGAGAATTGAGCGGAGGCTCCTTCAATGCACAAGCGGATGCATTTCTTCTCGTCATGTATCGGGTCGCTTGTACTGCTTATGGTGATTTCAAGCTTTCCTCAGTCGTCTGCCGTTGCGGCGCCTGTACTCCAGACCACCCCCATTTTCGTGCGGATCTGCTATTTGCCTGCGGGCTGCCTTAACCCGAACAATACAAATACGGAGCAAGTCAGCCTTAACTGGTATGTGGCACAGGTGCTTGCCAATGAATGACCCGGCAGTGCTTCTCTTAACGCCATGAAAGCAGGTGCTGTTGCGATACGCACATTTGCATATCGCGAATTGGGCTGCGGCGCAAGTCGAGGCACTTATCAAAATATGCCACTTCTAGACAACAGCTCACAGGTATTCCGTTTTGGTGGCAATATTCACGGCCCCCAAAACCCGGTATCGTCCTTGCATCAGCAGGCGGTCGACCAGACTGCGGAAATGCGTCTTTACCATATTAACGCGTCTGCGACCTTTGGCTGCGCCCGATATCACGCCAACCCAGGCAATCCTACAAAATCGTGCGCCGACGCCGGCTGCAGTAACGCCGAACTCGACAAGCAGATGTTGCCGGAGACTGAAGACCCAATCGATCCAAACCATGTCGTTCCGGCGCGCACCGGCGTCGGCATGTCCCAGAACGGCTCCGCCGCCTGGGCGGCGGGTGCTGCGCCATGGGATTTCCGCCAGATTCTCAGCCATTACTACCGCAATGTTGGTCTGGGAACAAACCTCGACAACACGAACCAGTATCGCTGGGTATGGCTCGATGTCGGCAGCACTGCCGCACACTCGAGCTTTTGGGAGTATCAGGAAATCGGCTATGCCAAGCCAATTGCCTATACGCCATCCGTCCTAATTGTGAACAAGCCTGTAACTGTACCTTTCCGTATCAAGAATACAGGCAGCGCCGCGTGGTTTGCAACGGGTGCCAATTCCGTGCGTCTCTCCTATCGCATCTACACCAACCCAACCGGAGGCTTGATTTACAACGGCGGCGAAACCGCACTTCCCGCGACTGTGTCGCCTGGCGGCATCGTCAATCTGAATGCTCTATTGCTCGCGCCTGTGGCCGTAGGTAGCTATACCGTAAAATGGGATCTCAAGGTGGGCAATAGCTGGTTCAGCGAAAGGCCGCAGTTGTTTGGCGGTCAATGGCCTTCACAAAATGTGAATGTGAGCGTTTTCAGTTCGCTCAACAATGTATATGTGCCCACAATTCGCACAGCTATACTTGTTCAGTAGGCGCGCGCGCGGCTGTCCCACATTGTCTCCACCGCCTGGATGGGTGTGCCTAAGAGTGCATCTCGTTCAGTGACGTGCTGTGCGCCAGTGCGGGCATTAGCGCGGGCGCAGGCGCGCCCGTGGGCGCCATTTGCAACAACGACGCCCCCCATGTCAGCCCCGCGCCAAAGGCCACAATCAGCAGCTTGTCATCCACGCGGATGCGTCCGCTGTCCACCGCCTCGGCCAGCGCCAGCGGGATGGAGGCAGCCGAGGTGTTGGCGTAGCGGTCAATATTCACAATAAAGCGCTCCAGCGGCAGGTGCATGTCGCGCGCCGCCGCCTCAATAATGCGCAGGTTGGCCTGGTGCGGGATAATCCAGTCCACATCGCCAAGT
>DIAV01000102.1 GCA_002415895.1 Anaerolineales bacterium UBA5069
TGTGCCGCCGACGGCTGTGGCCGCGACCGTTGGTGTGACAAGTTCGGTGATGAGTGAAACACCGGCGTCCTGTAAAAGCGACGTGTTATCATTCGCGTAGTCATAATCAGACAACACGACACGATCCAACAGATCCCCATCATGCAAAACAACAGGCGGGCGCAGTGGTGAGCTCCCCGTGGATTTGTCGCTGATGGCGTCGTCTTCAGCACGCTGTGGCGCTCCCGCCAGAGTGAGCGTGCGACCGGTCTCCTCGAAGCGGCGCTGCAGGCGTGCACCAAGCAGCAGCGTGTCGGCATTGAGCGCACCTGTCGTCCCGATCAACAACGTGGCATGTTTGCCCAGTGAGGCGGGGAAGTCGGCCACGCCGGCAGTGCGCTGTGCGGCCGCGAGGAAGTCGGCGGTGAAGTCCACGAGCCGCTGATTGTCAAAGCGAACGACGTTGGGTTCGGTGAGCACGTCAAAATCCGAGAGTGCCAGCACGCGCCCGGTGGTGCCGCGCCCCGAATCGCCGCCGATGGCGACTGTGGTAAAGCCGCTGACGCCTGTGCGCCGCGAGCTGAGCGTGGTGGGCGCGCTCCGTGCTTCGGTGGTTACATCACCGCTGATGCTGCGGCCCCCATACATGGCAATGGTGCTGTTTGCCAGCGATGCGGCGAGGTCGGCAAAGCCGTCCAGGAAAAAGTGCGTGTAGTTCTGATCATTGCGCGTCGTATCGTAGAGATAGTCATCGTTGTAGACGATGCCAAAGCGCTCCGCCAGCAAATTCATGTAGACGGCGGAATCCCCCTCAATATCAGGATCGCTGATCATCAGAAGGCGGCCGCCGTCGGCTACAAAACGCTCCAGCAGGTCAATTTCGCCACGCTGCCACCAGAGGTAGGGGCTGATCACAATCATTGCGCTGGCATCTGCGAGTTGTGCGCGCAGGGCCTCCGACTGGTCAGGCATCGTACCGGACCCTTCAAGTGCAAAGGGGTCCACGTTGCTAAGCCATATGCGCGTGGCGACACCACGCCGGGCCAGCGCTGCGGCCAGGGGCTGCAAGCCGGCTGCGTTGACCTGGTTGAAGTGGGCAAAATCCACCACAACCGGCCCGGTGCGCAGGTCCGGCTCAAAGAGGCTCTCCTGCGTACCCAATGCAAAGGGAGTGGCGGTGGGTAGCGGTTGGTTGGCGATGATTGGCGCTGAGACAGCATCGCTGTACGCACGCTCATTCACGCGCATGACCCAAATGCGGTAGATCGCCGGGCCCAGGAGCAGGGCAATTCCGGCAATCGCCACGCCAACAATCCAGGCACCGCGTGCTGAATTCGGTTGCGTGCTCATGGCGCAACCCCTTGCGTTTGCGGCAGCGGCCATGGACGCACGCCGGTAATGGCGCCGGCGGACACGCCATCCAGCGCGCCCGGTATCGCCGTGCGCAGGCGACGTAGTTGGTCCATGAGCGCGCTTTGCGCCGCCGCTGGCAGGGGCACTCGATCATCCATCATATAAATAGTGTCGGGAGAAGCGTTGCGCACAAGCGCCTGCACCTGGTTGTCGAGCGGTTCAACAGCGAAAGATTGCGGTGCGACGATATCGTAATAAGTCGGCAGATCCACTGTACGGTAGGTACGCAGGCCGGCCAATTCTGCGGCCCCGTTAATACCATCGGCCAGGGCGCCCTGTGCGTCTATGTAGCCAATCGCCTGCGCCTCGCTGCCAAGATAGATACGCGCTTCGGCCACAGTGGCGGCGTCCACCTTCAATGGGTTGAGCGCGGCGCCGGCACGCAAGGCGACAACGTTGCTGATGAAGCTTTGTGCCACGAGCTCAAGCTGGCGAATCTGATCGAAGTGACTGCCACCCGTTAGCTTGTAGGGGCCGCTGCTCAGTTCCTCCGGGTAGATGAGGGGATCCACAGGCCGGCCGCCGCGCGTGCCCACATTGCCCACATAGCTGCTGGCCGGCGCGTAGATGCGATTTGCTGCCACTGCCATGTAGTAGCCGCCGCTGGCAGCCAGGCCATCAACCACCGCCACCACGGGCTTGTTGCGGCGCACATCAATGAGGTTGTAGAAGAGGTTTTCGCTGCTTGATGCATAGCCACCCGGGCTGTTGATTTCTATGACAACAGCCGCGACGTTGGGATCCGTTTTGGCCCTATCAAGCACCTCTGTCAACGCCTGCGCCGCGACAAAGTCGATTACGTTTTCAAAGCGCACAATGCCCACAATCGGGGTGGGCGCAATGCCAACTGCAAGCAGCAGGCCAAGCCCCAGGCAAATAAGGAGCACTGCTGCAGTTCCGACGCCCCACAAGATAGTGCGTGTCATTACGTCTCCCCGGCAGATCCATTAGTCGCTCGAAGCCGTTTTGCGAATTGACGAGTAGCCGCCAAAGTCTTCGGTCACAAAGTCCACAATGTGTTCGGCCAGCGTCAGTGGAGCATCAAGCATGGGGCTGTGACCAACGCCCCGCAGCACAACCAGATTGTTCGCTCCGGGGATAGCCAGCAGGTTGCGTGTCATTGCTGCGCGCAGAACAATGGGGTCTTCATCACCCCAAATCAGAAGGGTTGGCAACGTCAGGGCACGGGCGTCGGCAAAGCGATTCCATGCACCCAGCGCAACGGCAATTTCGGTAAAGGCGGCAGGGGCCATCGCAGCCGCGTCGTCCACAATGTGGGCAAAACCGGCGGCGTCCTCGGCTGCGAATCGAGGCATGAGCATCGCCAGTGCGTCTGCCAACAATGGAGGATTTGTGCGCATTTGATCCAGGAGCGTCAGCGCTTCAAGTGGTGTGTAGACACCCTCAAGCGGAACGGAATCGACCAGCACGAGGGCGCGCGCCACTTCGGGGTGAGCAAGCACATACTCAACGGCCACTGCGCCGGCAGAGGCGTGCGCGACCAGGTCAAAGCTCAAGAGCCCCATGGCATCCACAAATGCCGCCAAATCTGCTGCAAGGCTTTCAACGCTGTAGCCATCATCGGCGCGGTCGGTGTTGCCGCAACCACGCATGTCGGGCGCAAGCGCATGAAACTCGTTGGGTAGGAGGAGGAGCAGGGGCTCCCACCACCGGCTGGTGCCAAAAGAACCGTGCACAAAGAGAATGGGCATGGCTCCGCCCGCGCCGTGGCTGCGATAGTGCATGCGCAGGCGCGCCGTGCTGACGTCACCATGTTCAATGGCCGCGCTCACGTGTCCATCCATTCAGCGCGCCGCCCGTCGATTGGCTTCGGCCTCATCGGGCAGGAAGAGCAGCAACAGGGCAGCGGCGGCGGCGAGCGCCAGCGGTCCCTGCACCCGGCCTACTTCTTCTTCACCCATAATGAGCCCGCCTTGCATGACTACGCCATCCGGGTCCATCCATCCCACATCGCCGCCTTCAAGCACGCCGGTGCTGCGGACCGCGCCGGTGGGCAACGCCTGGCCAAGCTCGCGCTCGCCATATTGCATAGCGCGGAAAACACGCATATCGCTATCCACGCGTCCCATTGGCAGACCCTTGCCCCACTGGAAACGATGGATGACGCCGCCCGCGTCAATATAGCCCACGGCCTCTTCTTCACTCTGCCCTGCATCAAGTTGGCGCGTGCGGTAGATAGTGGTGCGATCGTCCGTATCTATGGACATCAGGCCTGAGCTTCCTCCACAGTGACCGAGCGCATGGCAGCGCGCACCTCGGCCAACGCGCGCGCATCAGCCGCATAGAGCACCGCATAGGGCAGGTATTTATAATCCGCCGTGCGCGACGCGAGGGGGAAGACAGCCTGGCCGCCAACAGTCCGCATGACACCGCCGGCCTCGTCCAGAATCAGGGCTGCCGCGGCAAGATCCCACACTTTGGGCGTGGCTTCGGAGCCGGCAATTGCGCTGCCGTCGGCAACCTTGCAAATATGATATGCCGCGCTGCCTAACATGCGGCTCTTGATAGACAGCGCAAAGGTTGATTGCCGGCGCGTGCGCGAGCATTCCATAAAGATGTGCGCGTCGTCCAGCGCCGCTCCGGCCGCTGTGTGGATGGGTGCACCATTGCGAAATGCACCGCCGCCCAGCGTGGCGCTGAAGAATTCGTCGAGCATGGGGAAGGCGAGTACAGCCACAACGGGCCGCAGATTCTCCACAATGGCAATACTGATACCCCAGGTGGGCAAGCCGCGCGCAAAGTTGGTTGTGCCGTCAATCGGGTCAATGATCCACGTGCGCTGCACGGCAGGGTCAAAATGCGTGGCCTGCTCTTCGCTCAGCACTGTGTCACTGGGGTAGCGATCGCCCACGCGCTGCGAAATGAGCCGGTCAATCTGCTCGTCGGTGCGCGTAACGAGGGAACCGTCCTCCTTGCGGCGCGCCACGCTGGCGCCGTACTGCGCACGCGCGATGGTTGCGGCTTCACCGGCCAGGTCAACCGCAAAGTCCATGTATTCAGCAAAATGGTTGGAGGCGCCACCGGCAGTAGGCATTTGATTTCCTTTAAGATAAGCGATCTGGGATTAGCCGGCGTCTGCCGCAGCAAGGGAGAATAGCTCTGCAACCTGCACTGCCCAGCTGTAGAGCCGCGCGCGTACGGCAGCGATACGCGCCGGATTGGGTGCTGCAACCGGCGCTGTGGCTGATTGGTTCCCCACGAAGAGGCCACGATTGACCTCGATCATGATGGCCCCCGGCGCTGTGGCAATGGGGCTGGCGTGCGGTTGCCCGCGCGTATAACGACGAATGATATAGCCACCGGGGAAAGGTTGATTGAGGCCCACAACCGGCACAGGGCCATCCGGCTCCAACAATGTCATGTCGGCAAAGAGCGCTTCGGCAATTTCCCCCGCCGCGCGCAGCAAGTGGGGCGCACAGGTGACGGCCGTGCCGCCGCGCTTGCGCTCCCCGCTCGAGTCCCCGAGGTTGGCCAGACAGATGAGCGGGCGCGCCTTGCCGGCATGGGCATATGCGTCGGGGCTGCGCTGGGCCATATTGTGGCAATCCAGCAGTAGCAGCGTGCGGCCGGCATAGGTCGCCAGCGCCGCCTCCATACGACGATGGTAGGGCTGGTAGTAACGCGCCCGCAGTGTCAGGATTTCCGGCCGTGAGAGTTCACCTGTGTAGGTGGGCACCCCGTAACTGGAAAGCGACTTGACCATCCCATCAGGGTTTTTCAGGTCGTCCGGCTTGCGATTGACGTCGACCAGCGCACGGGCAATGTCGGTTGTCACGACGGCCAGCGCGCCACGTGCGGGGCCATCCGCCCCAGCCAGTTCAGGGTGTGCGAAGTCGTAGTGCTGATCCGCCCACAAATCACAATCGTTGTAAATGTCACGCTCGCTCAGGGCCAGCGACTTCACAACTTCAATCGGGACACCGAAACCGGCGTGGGGAATGCTCTGAACGATAGGGAGCGGCGCTGGCGCACTGTGTGACGCATCGGGCGCTTGATTGGACATAAGCTGTTTCTATTGCGCTGGTGAGGGGAAAAGTGGAAGCGGATATGTAAATACGCCTGCCGCGCCGCTACGGACAGCACGTGCGCTTTTACGTGACATAGCACCTAGCCCAGGATCACTGCCTCTTCAGGATAGTGAATCAGGGCAGGACTCTCGCGCTGCGCCAGCGCCACTACAATGGTCAGCGGTCCCAGTCTTCCCCAAAACATTGTAAAGGCTAAGACAAAGCGGCCAAAATTATCCAGACCAGGGGTTAGGCCAAGGCTGTAGCCGGTGTTCGACCAGGCGCTTACCACCTCAAAGCCCAATTCAATCAGGCCGGTCTGATAGTAGAGCGTGAGCAGAAGGGTCGTGGCCATGACGACCAGCAGGCTAACAGTCGCAATTGCCACGGCCTTGGCAACCGTCTCCACGGGGAGCGTGCGCCCGAAGACAGCCGCCTCGCGCCCGCGTGCTGTGCCGCCCACCGCTGTGAGCAGCACAGCAATCGTGCTTGTCGAAACACCGCCGGCCATGCTGGCGGGTGCTGCACCCATGAACATGAGCATGACGAGCACCATGTGTGTCGCATCGCCAAGCTGCTCAAGCGGCATGATGGTAACGCCGGCTGTGCGCGCCGCTACGCTTGTAAACAGCCCCATCCAGAAGCGCTCCATATAGGTGCGATCTGCCAGCACATTGTCATGCAGAAAGGGGTCCAGCAGGATGAAAACCAGGCCGGCCACAATCAAGCCGGCAGCCATGGTAAGAGAGAAGCGGGTATTCAGCGACAACATGCGTGTGCGGCGCGCCGTTATCAGATCGTAGTAGATGGCGATGCCAAAGCCACCGGCAATCACCAGTAATGAAAGGACGATCAGGCTGAACCAGTCGCCTGAGAAGCCGTACAGCGCCCCCTTGTCGGTGGCTCCAAAGAGATCAAAACCGGCATTGCAGTAGGTGCTGATTGCCTGGAAGGTGGCGTACCAGAGCGCCTCGCCCGGCGGGTAGACGCTGCTCCAGCGCGCCCAAAGCAGCAGCGCGCCCGCAACCTCAAAAGCCACGGTGACCAATAACACGTAGATGGCCAGACGACCGACGCCGCTCAGTTGACCGCTGCCCACATCCTGCTGCACCAGAAAGCGTGTTCCCAACGTAACACGCCGGCCAATCAGGCGAAAGAAGATGACGCTTGATGTGATGAAGCCAACGCCACCAATCTGCAAGAGGGCCAGAATGGCAATCTGGCCGGCAAAGGAGAAATCCTGTGCCGTGTTGCGTACAGTAAGGCCAGTCACAGTAATCGCGCTGGCGGCGGTGAAGAAGGCATCGCTCCATGAAATGGTGTGGTTGGCAGCAGCCATCCAGGGCAGTTTCAGGACAACGGTGCCTGCAAGAATGAGCAGTGCAAAGCCCACAATAAGAATCCACGGCCCCTGCGTGCGCCGGCGCAGGAAGAGACGGTCCCGCGCAGTCGGTATGTTGTCGGCCGAAAAGCTTTCCATGCGCCCAGCGGCGTTGCGTATTGCACGGCCACGCAGCGCAGCACGCGAGCCAGGTTGAGTGGGCCGCGGCGGCGGCGCGTTCGCAGATGACATAGCCTGGATTATGCCTGCGAGCGCATTCCAGGGCAAGCGCAAAAGCGCAACAGACAGCCACCGCGCGCCATCGTATCAGTAGAGATCGTCGGTCAGCCCAGGTTCCAGCTCGTCGAGAACATAGTGACGCGCAGTCGTCTCGAGGCGTTTATGACCAAGCGCCTTCTGTGCCTGACGAATGTCTTTGCGCGCGAGTTGTGTGCCGACAAAGCGACGAAAGTCGTGTGGCTTGACATGATCGAGGCCAAGGCTGCCGGCATACTTGCGTACAATTTGCCAAATTGCCGTTGTTGAGAGAGGGCGGGCGGTGATGCGCTCGCCGCGGCCGTCAAACGCGGTGAAAACATGCTCGCAGGTGACACCCTCGTCTGTGCGTACGGCAAGCCATGCGTTAATTCTGGCGACAGCTTCACGGCTCAGGGGTGCTTCGCGCGCTTCAATATCATTCTTGCCCAGCACCATGACAACGTAGCTACTCCCTTTACGGCGGATATCACACGTCTTCATGCCCACAAGCTCACTCACGCGCAGGGCGCCGCTGGCCAATGCAGCCAGCAGAGCAGCGTCCCGCATGCCAATCGGTCGCTCCTCATTCGGCAATTCGCATAGTGTTCGCATGTCGACGGGTTCGATGCGCACACGTGCGTTGGTCTTCACGCGGTCCTTTAGGGCGGCTTGCTTAACGCCTGCGACAAGGCGAAAGGAGGCTGCGGTCTCCGTGCTCACGTAGCCTTGCGCGGCTGCCTCTGTCATAATGCGCTTGACGGCACTGAGCATGCGGTTGATGGTGTTGGGGCTCAGCGCCGTCTCCTGTGCGCACCATGTGCGAAAGCGCGCCAGTGTCTCGGCCTTCAGCGCCGCCTCTGTCGTGCCGGCAAACTGCAAGTAGGCGCGCATGTCGCGTTCATACATGCGTATGCTGGAGGGAGCCAATTGGCCGGCGAGCATATCCACCCGGAAGGGCAGGGCAGGGGGGGCAATGTGCGTGGGTCGGATCGCGTGCATGTGTCGTCTCGCCTTCGTATTTACTTAAGCTATATAAGCAAAATAGCACCTGCTGCACGGATTGTCAATAAGGAATGTGCCGTGCGTGGCGCGGGGACGCAGGTTACTCGTCAGGCAGTGGCTCCGGCTGCGATTCGATGCTTGAATCACCGGCACCTTGAACAAGACTGAGCAACTCGCCTGGATCATACGCAGTGCGAGGAAGGTTGGACGGGAGTGATAGGATGCGTGCGTGTAGCAAGCGGTGACAGTTGCTGCAAAGAGGAATGCACGCTGCGGCCTCGGTCACGAGTTTGTGTGCATTGCGTGGTGAGGGCGTTGCCGCGAGCTGCGCAACCAGGTTGGAAATCAGTTCGTCTTTCGCTCCCATGTGATGCATGTCCATTGCGGCCGGATGTCTGTCAAATCCGCAGATCACGCAGCGAGGGCCAATGTAGTGCCAAATCGCCAGGCGACGGACGCGCGTAAGTTCGCCGTGGTCGCTATAGCGCTCGGCGTTGCCAACCGCCGCGCACGCCTTGCACACCGCAGAAACGACATTCTGACGGATGAGTGAAGGTGACGTGAAAAACATGTCATTTCTAAGGACGCGATAACACTCAGCGCATTGCTTGTGCGTTTTGGTTTGGTTGCGATTCGGTCGATTTCTGCCGCCCAGCGTGTACGGGCCGCTGGACTCCAGTTCAACCGGCAAGTCCGCCAAAATTGCCGGATCGAACACACGCGGTTGTAGATAGATCAGTATTGAGAAGTCGAATGCGTGCTGAGGGTGCAGGGCGCAGAACTCCGGGATAGTCAGCATGTGCGGCCCCTTCGTGGGAAATACGCCAGAATCTTCTGCAACAGTATGTCAGCAAAAGTGGCTCACGTCAATAGCTAAATTACAGATAAAATATAATGGGATATAAGAGTCATTTAATGAATCTATTTAAAGGTATATTCTGCGCATAGTCATTCGGCCAGGCAACATGGTTGCGCGCCTCTATGGATTGTCTGGTGGCGCGGCCCATACGCTAACGCGCCCGCTCTGCCGCGCATTTCACGCCTGTGCATGGCGCATACTTCAATGCCGGCTTCCACGCGGCACTGTCAACGCTGTGGCCGCCGTATGCACGCCACGCGCCTGGCGCGTTCCTGTTGCAGGCGTGCGCGCCACTGATTCCGTCGCGGTGGGCGTTTTGTGTGTAAGGAGTCTATGAATGACTACGCGCATTGCACTTTGCGCAAACAGCCATACATGGCTGTTTGGCTCTGCTCACATTCTCGTTTATAACCAAGTGAGCATTTCCCAGGCACTTCTCTGTGCGAAAAAGTGCCCAACCTCTGAGCAAACACATTCCAATGACTGCCAACCTGCCCAGCCTGCTCGCATCCGACCTCGAAGGTGTTCTCATTCCCGAAATCTGGGTCTGTGTTGCCGAGAAGACCGGCATCGAGACCCTTAAACTGACGACACGCGAAATCGCTAACTATGACGAACTCATGCAAATTCGACTGCGCACCATGCGCGAGCATGGCCTCACCATACACGATGTGCACGAGGTCATTGCCACCATCGATCCGCTGCCGGGCGCAGCTGAATTTGTGCAGTGGGTGCGCACGCAAACCCGCTTTGTAATTATCACCGACTCATTCTACGAATTCATTGCGCCCATTATGCCCAAACTGGGCTACCCGATGGTCTTTGCACACGCACTTGAGGTGGATGACAACGGCGTGATCGTGGGCTATCGTCTGCGTATGCCCAATAGCAAAGAGCGCGCCATCGAGGGGCTGCGCCACATCGGCTTCAGGATCATGGCTTTTGGCGATTCGTATAACGATGCGACCATGCTGGGCGCGGCCGACCTGGGCATCTTCTTTAACCCCCCTGCCAACGTGCGTGCTGACTTCCCGCAATTTGCGTCTGTTTATGACTACGCGCAGCTACAGGCGCGCGCTCGTGCATTCCTTCAGCAACATGCAGAATGACATCGTTTTGCGTGGCTTTCCGCGCGCGCAACTTGCGCATTGGGGATAGTCACCCGCATGAAGAACACCCAAGGCCCGCCGCTCGCCATCGGCCTCTTTTATGGCAGCAGCAACGGCGACACACACCACGCTGCTTTGCGCATTGCGTCGCTATGCGCATTTGCGCCGAATCCGTGGGCCAAAGTTACTTTGCATGACGTGGCCACGACGCCGCTGGCCGTGATGAGCACGTATGACTACATTCTCATCGGCGCATCCACATGGAATACCGGCCAGTTGCAGCGCGATTGGGAAAATGCCTTCGAGGCGTTCAACACCATTGACCTTGCGGGCAAACATGTCGCGCTTTTTGGTCTTGGTGATCAGATTGGTTACCCGGACACCTTTGTCGATGCGCTGGCCTTCTTTGCCGATATTGTCATCGAACGCGGCGCGCGATTGGCCGGGCGCTGGCGCGCCGCTGGCTATGCGTTTACGCAATCATGGGCGCTTGCAGATGACGGCCGCTTTGTTGGCCTTGTGCTCGATGAAGTGAACCAGCCCGTTTTGAGCGACGCGCGCATTGCGCAGTGGCTTGCCCAATTGCATCTGGAATGGATCGTTGACAAATGACGAATGCGAAGATTTCTCCCACGCAAGCAAACGCCGGCAGCAGCCTGATAAGCACC
The DNA here is from genome assembly GCA_002415895.1 of Anaerolineales bacterium UBA5069. Taxonomy (GTDB): domain Bacteria; phylum Chloroflexota; class Anaerolineae; order Caldilineales; family Caldilineaceae; genus UBA5069. Next base: position 10,638 of record DIAV01000102.1, read on the forward strand.
CTCGGCTATGTGCTGGCCGTTTCCTATCCCGTGCTGGCGCTTTCCACGGGAGCCCGCGCCCTCTATCAGCTCTTCTTCAAGGCGGGGGTAACGGATTATCTGCCTGTCTACCTCTCCCTGGCTGCTGCAACGCTCTACCTGATCGCCACAATCGGCTTTGCGTATCGCCGTCCGTGGACATGGTGGCTTTCAATCACATCGCTCGGCGTTGAAACGCTGCTCACGCTCATTGTGGGCACGTTGAGCATCACCAATCCAGACTTGATTGGGCACACAGTATGGCGTCACTTTGGGCAGGACTACGGCTATTTTCCCCTCTTCCAGCCCATTCTGGGCCTGATTTGGCTGCTGTGGCCCGCAACCCGCGCCATGTACGGCCTCTCCCAGGCCAAAACCAAATTGTAGAAAATTCCTGCGTGTAAGAAGTTCAAGGAGACGATGATGCGTGTTGCGGTTGGAAGTGACCACGCCGGCTTTGTGGGCAAGCCCGCCGTTGTGGAGGAATTGATCGCACTGGGGCACGAGGTGCTGGACCACGGCGTATTCGATACAAGTTCCGTTGACTTTCCCGACATCGCCGCGCTGGTGGGTCACTCGTTACAGACAGGCGCGGCCGATCGGGGCATTCTGCTCTGTGGCAGCGGTGTAGGCGTCTGCATTGCCGCAAACAAGATGATGGGCGTGCGCGCCTGCGTTACACACGACACATACAGCGCGCATCAGGGTGTTGAGCATGACGGCATGAACGTGCTCTGTATCGGCGGGCGGATTGTGGGTGAGGCCGTCATCCACGAACTTGTACGCGCCTTCGTCGGAGCCGATTTCCAGCAGGAGGAGCGTTTCCTGCGCCGTGTCAACAAGATTGATCAACTCGAAAAGGGCCACGCGGGGGACTAACTGCACCCCTGCCCGCCCACCCTTCACGTAAAGACAGAGGCCCACGTGCCACGCAAATCCATTCCATCCGTGCTCATCGTCATCTTTGGTGCATCAGGCGATCTGGCGCGGCGCAAGCTGCTGCCGGCGCTCTATCACTTGTGGAGAGAAGAGGCGCTGCCCAGGAGTTTGCGCATTCTCGGCTATGCGCGCACGGAGTATAGTGACGTTGTGTACCGTGAGGAAGCGCTCAAGAGCCTGATGGAACATGCAACTGAAGCGAGCGGTGAGAAACCCGACAAGGCCAACTTCCGCCGCTTCGTCGCGCAGATTGACTACCAGGCCGGTGCATACGATGATGAGGCGGCGTTTGCAGCGCTGGCAAAGCGCGTTGCCGACATTGACGCGGAACACAATACTGCGGGCAATCACCTCTTCTATCTCGCAACGCCACCCAACGTCTTCATGTCCATTACCGAGAAACTGGCGCAGGCCGGTCTGGCCGAATCTGCTGCGGGTGGCTGGACGCGCCTGATTATTGAAAAGCCCTTTGGCCACGACCTGGAGAGCGCACGCGCGCTGAACCAGCACCTGCACAATTTCTTTGCCGAGGATCAGGTCTTTCGCATTGACCACTACCTGGGCAAAGAGACAGTGCAAAACATCTTTGTGTTGCGCTTTGGCAATGGCATCTTTGAACCAATCTGGAACCGCAACTACGTCGATCATGTGCAGATTACTGTGGCGGAGACATTGGGCATTGGCGAACGCGGCGGCTACTACGACCGCTCCGGTGCACTGCGCGACATGGTGCAGAATCACATGATGCAGGTCATGGCGCTCACCGCCATGGAGCCGCCCGTAGGCATGGATGCCAAGTCCATTCGCGACCAGAAGGTCAACCTGCTACGTTCGGTGCAACGCATTGCGCCGGAAGATGTGGATCGTCTGAGCGTGCGCGGCCAGTACACAGGCGGCACGATTGACGGCAAAAAGATCAAAGGCTACCTAAAAACCCCCGAGGTAGAGGCTGATTCCACGACCGAGACCTTTGTAGCCTGGCGTGTTGGCATTGACAACTGGCGCTGGCAGGGCGTGCCCTTCTATTTGCGCACAGGCAAAGCGCTGGCAAACAAACTCACAGAGGTCAACATCGTCTTCCGCAAGCCGCCTTTGATGCTGGTGGATGAAGGGGCGAACCCCCTGCAACTGCCCAACAACGTGCTGAAACTGCGCATCCAGCCCGATGAAGGCATCACTCTCACCTTTGACGCCAAGAAGCCCGGCCCTCTCGTGGAGGCCGAGCGCGTCTCCATGGATTTTTCCTATGTCAAAGCTTTTGGCGCGCAGCGTGCGGAGGCCTACGAGCGGCTGATTCTTGATGCCATCCTGGGTGACAGCACGCTCTTCATCCGCCACGACGAAGTTGAGGTAGCGTGGGACCGCGTGACCGCCCTGCTGGACGGTTGGGAGGCGGCAGACCAACAAGCACGCAAAGAGGGCAACGCGGAACACCTGCCTCAGTACAAGCCCGGCAGTTGGGGACCTGCTGCAGCCGATGACCTGCTCAAACGGGACGGACGCTATTGGCGCAACAACGACAACCTGGGCGGCGCATAATGGCGCGAGAAATCATCGTCGTGGGCGAAGACGATTGGACGCAGCGTGCGGTGGCTTTGATCACCGACGCAGCGGACAATTCGATTCGCGTGCGCGGGCGCTTTCGCATTGCCCTTTCGGGTGGCGCAACGCCGCGCCCAGTCTATGCCGCACTCGCCACCACGCCGGGCATTGACTGGCCCCGCTGGGAGCTCTTCTGGAGCGATGAGCGCACCGTGCCCCCCACCAGCCCTGACAGCAACTATGGCATGGCACGCGCCATGCTGCTCGATCCTCTTGCAGCGCAGGGGGTTACACCCGGCCGCATTGAGCGCATGCGCGGCGAATTGGAGCCGGCTGAAGCAGCAGGCGCGTACGAAGAAATCGTGCGCTCGCTTGCTGGCGCGCCATTTCCCCGCTTTGACCTCATCCAACTCGGCATCGGCGGTGACGCCCACACGGCCAGCCTCTTTCCGCACACGGCCGCGCTGGATACAGCGGCGCTGGTGGTTGCCAACGCTGTACCCAGGTTAAAGACGGTGCGCCTCACCTTCACTTTTCCGCTGATCAACGCTGCCCGCTATGTGCTCATGCTCGTCAACGGCGCCAACAAGGCCGGCGCGCTGCGCGATGTGCTTGAGGGACCGCGCGATTTTGCGCAATGGCCCGCGCAAGCCATACAGCCAGGAGACGGGCGCATCACATGGCTACTCGATAGAAGCGCCGCGCAGTACCTTGACCCTGGGTCGTACACACCTCGTTGATTTCCCACGCCCTGCCATATTTGCCGCAATGACGCCTTGCCTTCATCATTGGCGAGCAATTCATGACATGCGGACGACTGCCATAATCCATGATCGCATGGCGACCTTATCAAGGAGCAATTTCCCCTTTATGAATATTATTCGTACTGTTACTGTCCTGCCTCGTATTCCAGCAGCCATTGCGCGCCTCAATGAACTGGCCTACAACCTCTGGTGGAGCTGGGAACCCCAGGCGCAGGAGTTGTACGCCACAATCGACCCCGTGCTGTGGGACGCTGTAGATCACAACCCCGTGAAGTTCCTGCATCACGTGCGCCAGGCAGCGCTCGATTTGGTGGCCGGCGATAGCGCCTACCTCGCCCAATACGCCGCCGTGATGCAGGCGTTTGACGCCTACATGCATCCCGACGCGCCCACCTGGTACAAAGAGGCCTACCCCAACGGGGGTGGCAATACGATTGCCTACTTCAGCGCCGAATTTGGCCTGCATGAGGCGCTGCCGATTTACAGCGGCGGCCTGGGCGTTCTCAGCGGTGACCACTGCAAATCGGCCAGCGATCTGGGGCTGCCCTTCATTGGCATCGGCTTTCTCTATCCGCAGGGCTATTTCACCCAACGCATTGACGAGAATGGCACACAGCAGGCCGAGTACGAGAAAATTGATTTTGTCGAGGTGCCGGCCACCCCTGCTCTTGACCCACAGGGCGATCCCGTGCTGATCAACGTCAACCTGCCTGGCCGCACGGTCTATGCGAAGGTTTGGCGCATCCAGGTTGGCCGCATCCCTATCTACCTGATGGATACGGATGTCGATCGCAACGCCCCGCCCGATCGCGAGCTGAGCGCGCGCCTCTATGGCGGCGACCGCGAAATGCGTATTAGCCAGGAGTTCGTGCTCGGCATTGGTGGCGTGCGCGCCGTGCGTGCGCTCGGCTACAAGCCCTCCGTCTGGCATATGAACGAAGGGCACAGCGCGTTCCTGGGCCTCGAAAGGCTGCGCGAGTTCATGCAGAACGAGCACCTTTCGCTCATTGAGGCCATCGAGGCTGTGCGCGCCAACACGCTATTTACCACGCACACACCAGTGCCCGCCGGCAATGATGCCTTTGACTTTGCCCTTGTCGAAAAGTTCTTCTGGCAATTCTGGACGCAGCTTGGCGTGACGCGCGACGAATTCATGGCTTTCGCCCGCCAGCAGTTGCCCTGGGGCACACAATACAGCATGACGGTGCTGGCCCTGCGGTTAAGCGGTTATGCCAACGGCGTCAGCAAGCTTCACGGCTCTGTCAGCCGCGCCATGTGGGCCTTCCTGTGGCCGGGCACACCGCTGGCAGAGGTGCCGATTGGCCACATCACCAATGGCGTTCACACCAAGACCTGGTTGCAGCCCGAGTTGCGCAGCCTCTATGCGCAGTATTTCGCCCCCGATTGGGGCGCTATGGGCTTTGACCAGGGAGAGCGGTGGACTGTGGAGAAGTTGCCCGCGGCGGCACTCTGGGCGGCGCACCGGGCGCGCAAGGTGAAGATGGTGCACATGGCGCGCACGCGCGCCTCCATACAGGCCATTCGCCATGGCGAGGGGCCACGCTTCGTTGCCGACGTTGCCACTGCGCTCAACCCGGATGCACTGACGCTTGGCTTTGCCCGCCGCTTTGCCACCTACAAGCGCGCTACGCTCATCTTCCGCGACATCGAACGCATTCGCCGTATCCTGAGCAACCCCGAGCGCCCTGTGCAGCTTGTCTTTTCGGGCAAGGCGCACCCCGCCGATGAGCCGGGCAAGACCTTTATTCAGCACATCTATGAGCTGAGCATGGAGCCCGAGTTCTTTGGCAAGGTATTGTTCGTGGAAGACTACGACATGAACGTGGCGCGCCAACTCGTCTCAGGCGTCGACGTTTGGCTCAATAACCCGCGTCGCCCCCTGGAGGCCAGCGGCACCAGCGGCCAGAAGGCGGGCGTCAACGGCGCTCCCAACTTCAGCGCGCTGGATGGCTGGTGGGAAGAAGGCTACGACGGCGAAAATGGCTGGGCAATCGGCGAAGCGCGTGCCTACAAGGATGAGGCTACACAGGATGAGGCCGATGCACTGAGCCTCTACGCGACGCTTGAGGACGAGATCATCCCTCTCTTCTTCGACCGTGACGCTGACGGCGTGCCGCAGGGCTGGGTTGAGCTCATGCGCAAGTCCATCGCGTCAATTGGCCCGCAGTTCAGCATGGATCGCCAGGTGAAGGACTACGTGAATATCTACTACAGCGTGGCCGCCGCCAACGGCGCACGCGCGCGTGCCGACAACTACGCCGCCGCGCGCGACCTGGCACAGTGGAAGCAGGTCGTTCTAGCGCGTTGGTCTGGCGTCTCCATTGAAGCGGGCACCGAAGGCCCGGCACAAGTCTCCGTCGGCGAGCCGGTGGCGGTGAGCGCACGCGTTCAACTCAACGGCATTCCCGCCAAGTATGTCTCCGTTGAAGCCGTCTACAGCAGTGCCAACGGCGCACACGGCGACCATACCGCTCCCGAACAACTGCACGTGCAGCGCCTCGAACTGGTTGACAGCAGCGGCAATGTGCATAGCTATGCCGGCCAGATTGAGGCGGTGGATTCAGGCCGCTTCGCGTTGGGCGTACGTGTACGCCCCCAGCATGAGGTAATGCTGCACCCCTTTGAGACGGGGCTTTGCACCTGGGCTGATTGATTCTTCACAAGCAGAGGGGCGGCTGAAGAGCCGCCCCTCTGCTTGTACTGTGCCACCTCCAGAATTATCCGCAATAGCCTAATTCTGCCACTCGCGGCCGGTGGGGCTCAGCCAAAGCGCCGCCTCTACAGCGTCGGCACGCAAATACACACCGCGCTCAAAGTCCTGTATCAGTGCGTTGAGGCCCGACTCTTTGCCCACGGCCCAGCCCAGTCGCGCCTGCACGCCGGCGTCATTGCGCCACACCTTGCCGAAACCCCGCACAGGCTGCATAAGGCCGCCGGGGGCCTTGAGCGTCGCATCACTCTCCGCTTCGCCCTCCTTGAACGTGTCGTCAAATAGATCCCAGCCGCCGTCGTCATAGATGGCGTAGATCTGCTGCGTGTCGCCGCGCCAAACCATCGTGCCATGCTCGAAATACTGGTAGGCGGCGGGCACAGCGTTCGGCTGCGCGCTGCGTGCAAAGCCCAGCGCCTGCTGTAGCGCACCGTCGGCCTCCCATGCCGGGCCAAAGAAACCCGTGGGGCGGAAAAAGCCCGCGGGTGGCTCGACAGGCAAGGGCGCAACCGTTGCCTGTGGTGCGGCCGGCGCTGTAGATGGCGTGGCAGGTTGCTCTTCACGATCCGGCGCGGCTTGCGCAGTTGTCGCGTCGGCCAGGGGTATTGCTGTAGCGGCGCTATTCACGTCGCTTGCGCCTGCCGGTGCGGCTGGACGCATCTCCTCCCACACAACGGTGTTCGGGTCCAACTGCATGAACTCCCCTTCAGCCGTAGCCAGCAACAGACGATAGGAGCCATCGCTCAGCAATGGCGTGATGGCAGCCGCCATCAGCACCGCCCCCCCTGTTTCACTCTCTGCCAGGCGCGTCCACGTCTTGCCATCGTCGCGTGTGCGATAGACGCCGGCATCGGTTGCGACGATGATTGCAGGCGTTTCTGCATCCAGCGGCGCGCGCAGAATGGCGCGCAGGATTTCGTCGGCGCCGAGGTCGCCCAGTGCAGTGGTGGCAGTCGTCCAGTTACTGTTGTCTATGCGAAATTGAATCGGCTCTAGCCACGAGCGTTTGCGCACAGGCAGTTCCTTGCCCGGCGGCGGCGGCAGGTAGACCGACGCCGCGGGCAAGGTCTCCTGCACCGCAGACGTCATGACAATTGTCCAAGTGAGGCCGCTGTCGGTTGAACGTTGCATGGAGTAGCCCGTCTCCATGGGTGTGATCTGCGCATAGGGGGCCCACGCCAGCAGCGTTTGGTCATCGCCATAGCGGGGTGAAATTGCAATGCGATCCACACGCAGATGCTCGAGGCCATTCCACACCGGCGCCCAGGTGTCGCCCCCGTCGGTGGATTTCCAAACGCCTTCGCCCATGGACTCGCGCCGTAACCCGCCGGCAAAAAGCGTTCGATCCTGTGCGAAATTGGGTGAGACTGCCAACGTCAACGCCAGGTCCTCCCCGCTGGGCAACCCGCCCAGGCGCGTAAATGTTTGCCCACCGTCGGTGGAGCGCAGGATCACCTGTCCCCCGTTTTCATCAAGTGCCCATGCCACAAGGAAAAGCGTGCCATCTTTGGCAAAGTTGGGCGAAGGCGCAATGGCAGTCACCTGCTTGCCCGCAACCGTGTCATGCTGCGCTGCGGGCAGTTTCGACTCGCCGCCTGTCGGCTCCAGCACCACCAGGTCGTGGCGCTGTGCGTCGGTCGCATAGAGCAGGCCACCCGCCCCATCCTGTGCGAAAAAGCAGAGGGAGTCGATCATGCCGACGGGCGCGAGTGTGTTGATGTCCAGCACATAGCCGCTGGTGGATCCCGGCTGCAGATACGCGACGCCTGCCGAAGGGTTCACAAAGGAAGCCCAGAGGCCATCGCGCATGGGCGACTTGTCACCCTCTTCGTCTTGAAGGTAGAGATTGTTGTAGGTCACATAGCGCGAGAAACGCTCTGTGCGCAGTGTACGGCCGTTGACTGGCGCAATGAGTTGGGGCTGGCTGCTGCATGTGGCGTACAGGGTGTAGCCACCGTCAAAGCGGGCCATTGTATCGGCGTTGTATAGATCGGCGGGCGTCAGCGCGCCCGCCCCCTGGGGCGACAAGATAACCGTTTGAATGGCGACAGTCTCCATATCGGCAAAGTAAAACGCGTCGACAGCAGCCGGGCAGCCTGTGCAGCCGGGCAAGTCAATGCCCGTGATTTGGGGGTAGAGATCCGTGAATGGCTCCAGCGTCTCGGCGTCGGCGGTCCATGCGCTGCTGTGCTGAATGATCAGGCCGTCCGCGTCGGGGACATAGAGGGGATTCCCTGCCATTGGTCCGGTGCGTTGCAGATCAAGCGTTGCCGCGTCATAGAGCCGCACCCCCGTCGCCTCGCGGCCGGAGACGTTTACGACGTCACCCACATACAGACGGGCGAAGCCATCCACGCTGGCGCGGCTGCCGGGCAACGCGCCAACAATCGTGCGGCTGCTCGTGTCGAACACAGTGACTGTGGGCGAAATGCCCTCACGCGCCCAGGGCGCATCCGGCATAATGTAGAGGCGATTGCCGGAGGCGTCGAGCAGAAGCCTGTCGCCGCTGGTGGGCACAGAATCAACCACTTGCCCTGAAGTCAGGTCAACGACGTGCAGGTTGTACTCGCTGTCTGTGAGGTATGCAATCTGCGCGGCGCTGTCGAGCCGGAAGTCAGCAAGGCGCACACCGTCAGCAACCAGCGCAATGCGCGCGACTTCACGCGGGATTGGGTTTATTGCGCTGCCGGGCGCTGGGGTCTCGACAGGCGCGCGCGGCGCGACGCCCGCGAATGCAGGAGTGGCTTGGGTCGCTAACGGCGCCGCTGTGGGCAGCGCGGGTGCGGGCGTCTTTGGCGTGGCCGCCGCCTGTGCTGTCTCCAATTCCGCATTGCGCACAGCTAGCGCGTCGACGGTGGCCTGCAGCGCCTGCTCACGCGTGCTGGGCGCACACGCGCCGGCAAGTGCAATCATCAACAGAAGTGCAGCGTTTCCAAGCGTACGTCGAATCGGCTGAAGCATGCGGGTCTCCTTCCCTTGCATCCCGTGCCACATGGCCCTACGGCATGTCATGCCAGCGGCCGCTTGCTGCGGCACTCTGGTTGGCGCAAGGCTGTGGTATCATTTTTGCATTACAGATGCAGAAGCTGTCAATGGGACGGGGCATAGTGAAACTCTGTTCCCCCTTCAGCAGAGTATATGCCCCACAAGCCTCCAAAGTGAGACGATTACGCGGCATCTGCGGCGCGCTTAGCCACCGCCAGTGCCACATCAAACCGTTCAATTCCGCAAGCGAGAACAAAGGAGTTCTGCAATGGACTTTAGCCTCTCTCCCGAACAGCGCATGATCCAGGACTCTGTGCGCAAGTTTGCGCGCGAGCGCATTTTGCCGAATGCGCGTGAATGGGACCTTGCCCAGCAGTTCCCCCGTGAATTGCTGACCGACATGGGCCGACTTGGCTATCTCGGCGTCCCCATTCCTGAAGAATACGGCGGCGCAGGGCTTGACTATATTGCCGAGGCCATTGTCTTTGAGGAGATTGGCTACGCCGACTCCAGCGTGCGCACCACCCTCTCCGTGCAAATGTCACTGGTTGAACTGACAATTCTCAAGTGGGGCACTGAAGCGCAGAAGATGCACTATCTGCCGCGCCTGTGCAGTGGCGAATGGATTGGCAGCTTTGGGCTGACGGAACCCAATGCAGGCTCGGACGCGGCCAACGTGCAAACCACGGCTCGGCGCGATGGTGACGATTGGGTGCTCAATGGCCAGAAGGTCTGGATTAGCAATGCGACGATTGCCGACATGGCAATAATTTTTGCGCAGACGGCGCCGGGGACCAAGAGCAAGGGCATGGTCGCCTTTCTGCTGGAGACGGACACGGCCGGCTATACCACGCGCAAGATGACGGGCAAACTGGGGCTGCGCGCCAGCGATACCGGCGAAATCTTCATGGAGAACCTGCGCTTGCCCGACAGCGCGCGCCTGGGCCAGGTGGGCGAGGGCTTCAAGATCGCCATGAGCGCGCTGGACAATGGCCGCTATGGCGTGGCCAGTGGCTGCGTGGGTGCGGCGCAGCATGCGCTTGACGCCAGCGTCAAATACGCGCGCGAGCGCATGGCCTTTGGCAAGCCGATTGCCGGCTTCCAGCTCATTCAGGACATGCTCGCCCAGATGAAGGTCGACGTGGAAGCGGCCCGCCTGCTCGTCTACCAGGCGGGGTGGACAAAGAACCAGGGACAAGTCAGCACCATTCCTGTCTCCATTGCCAAGTATTTTGCCGCCGAAGCAGGCAAGCGCGCCGCCGATGCCGCAATTCAGATTCATGGTGGCTATGGGTTCTCGGACGAATATGTGCCCGAGCGGCTGTGGCGCGACACGCGCGTGGCCAGCCTGTATGAAGGCACAAGCCAGATCCAGAAGCTGATCATCGGCCGCGACCTCACGGGCATTCAGGCGTTCGAGTAATACTGCACACACAACAGCCACACAATAAGGGCCGCCGGTTGAATTCAACCGGCGGCCCTTGCTTTGATCCTCGGTGCGTGGGGCTGCTTCAACGACTGCGCAGCCAAATCGCAGGCAGCATGGCCACTTTGCGCGCCGTGCCCACATAGGCGCGTCGCGAGAGATTGTCGTAGTTGCGCCGCTCAATGTCCTTGAGAATGCCACGATAGAGTTCGGCCGCGGCAGCGGTGGCAAAGCGCCCATCCGCGTTGAGCAACGCCACGCCCGCATGCGCTTCATCGTATAAGCGGCGGTTGCGGTCTATTTGGAAGCGCATGAACTCGCGCCAGCGCGCCGTCACCACACCCTCACCAATCTCTTCCTCAAAGATGCCAAAGGCCGTCAGTTCCTCCTGGGGGAGATAGACGCGCCCGCGCCGCCAATCGTCGGCCACATCGCGCAGGATGTTGGTTATCTGCAGCGCAACGCCCAACTTGATTGCATAGGGCATCGCCTCCAACCCCTGATAGCCAATGATGTGCATGCTCATTAACCCTACGGTTGAGGCCACGCCGTAGCTGTAGGCCGCCAGATCGTCAAACGTAACGTAGCGCTTCTGCACAGTATCGCGTGCGACGCCATCAATCAGTTGCTCGGCATAACGGCTGGGCACGTTGTAGCGACTGCGTGCATCGGCCCAGGCCACCGCCACCAAGTCATCCGCAGGCGGATTCTGCAGCTGGATGCGCGCGCGCCATGCATTGAGAGCCGCCAGGCCGTCGGCCTCATTGGCAGCATTGTCCACGGTGTCATCAGTCACGCGGCAGAAGGCATAGAGCGCGCGCACCGCCGCGCGCTTTGGCTTCGGCAACAGGCCCGAGGCCATATGGAAAGAGCGGCTATTGGTGGCAGTCAGGTCGTCACAAAGGGCATAGGCATCGCGCAGTGTACGTGCGTCAATGCCAGGCTCGGCAGCGCGCGTGTGGTTGTGGTGCGCTTCCTGCGCCAGGGAAAGCAGAGTTGACTCCCAGGGAAAAACTTCTGCTGTCATGGCCGATGCTCCGTTGGTAGATGATTCGCACTCTGCGTCGCCGACAAGCATATCCACTCGATTCGTTGCTTGTTCATTGCTGCGACAAACATAGCACAGACATTTGTGCATGTCAAGGTATGAATTCTACCTTTGTCCATATATTGATCAATACCCGCTGACAAAAGTATGGACAAACACTTTATATTTCGCGGCAGTTGTGGTACACTTTGTTCAGGTATTGAACATTATGCCACCCATGATAGAGCGCAATCAAGCATGGTCACTCCCAATGTGGCTTCGACCCGCGATCGCATCGCCAATATTGCCCATCACCGCCTGACTGGAGAACCGATGGCGAATCACCAGGATATGCCGCTCTTTAACCTTAAGGCTGTTGTAACGGAAACCGGACTCAAACCCGACACGTTGCGCGCCTGGGAGCGCCGCTACGGCTTGCCCACACCCACCCGCACCCCCAGCGGCCATCGCCTCTACTCGCAGAACGACATTGATCTCCTGCACTGGCTGCTGGCGCGCCAATCCGAAGGATTAAGCATAAGCCGCGCCGTGGAAATGCGCCAGCGGATGATGCGTGAAGGCAACGAAAATGGCCGGAACGCTGGCGCTGCAACGGGCCAGGCGCTGCCGTCTACGGCGGCGGCGGCCATGCCACATATGGGAAACGGATTTCCGCCGCAAGCCGTTTCACCCGAAAATGACGACATTTTGCAGGCCTTACGTGGCCGCTGGGTGGATGCCTGCCTGCGCTACGATGAACAGGATGCCGAACATACCCTCTCCGAAGCCTTTGCCCTCTTCACCCCCGAGATGGTCTGCCTGCAGATCATTCAGAGGGGGTTGGCCACAATTGGTGAGGGGTGGTACAGGGGGCGCGTCACGGTGCAGCAGGAGCATTTCGCCTCTTCCCTTGCACTGCGCAGGCTGGAGGCGATCCTCAATGCCACGCCGCCACCCACCCGGGCCGGCCGCATTCTGATCGCTTGCCCTCCCGGCGAAGAACATACATTTGTGCCGCTCCTGCTCGCGCTGCTGCTGCGCCGGCGCGGCTGGGATACTGTCTACCTGGGTGCAAATGTGCCTCTGCAATACATGGAAACCACAATTGGCGCCACGCGCCCGCAACTGGTCGTTCTCACGGCGCAGCAGTTGTCAACCGCAGCAACCATTGTTGACATGGGCAACGTCCTGCTGCGCGAGCGCATCCCACTCGCTTATGGTGGCGTTGTTTTCAGCCGCCTGCCCCAGTTGCATGCTCTCGTCCCCGGCCACTATCTGGGCGATCGGCTTGAGAATGCCACAGCGCTGATTGAAGGGCTGATGCCCACGCCACGTGCTGTCGCCGCGCAACAAGTGCCAACGCAGGCATATCGCGACGCGCTGGCCCATTATGTGGAGCGACAACCGCGGGTGGAGGCGGCAGTCTGGGACGCCATGCGCGCCAGTGCGATCCCAACGCGCATGGTGACCACCGCAAATCATCATTTTGGGCGCATGATAGAGGCCGCGCTCAGCCTTGGCAACATAGACCTCATTGCCGGCGACATGGAATGGCTGGATGGTTTGCTCGTGAACCACGCAGGCATGCCACGCGAGCGAACACTGGAGTACCTTGCAGCCTATTTGCAGGCGGCGCGCACACAACTGGGGGCGCCGGGGGCGCCGCTCATTGAGTGGCTGGCCACGCTGGCAGAAGACGATGGCAGCACGCAGCATTAACCGCACGCAATTACCCGCGTGATATCACTATAACACCATCACGCGATGACTACATGACACCATTACGACGTTGTGACGTTGCGACGCCACTATATTAATTACGACTAGGAGCAATCCATGCGCATCATCATTACAGGCGGTACAGGGCTCATCGGCGAGGCGCTGACCCGCTCGCTGCTGTCAGACGGTCACGCGGTGCAAGTGCTCACGCGCAATCCCTCGCGCACAAAAGCTTCGGCAGAGGGTCTCCAATATGTGCAGTGGGATGGCAGGACGGCGCAGGGCTGGGGCGACCTGGCGAGCGGCGCCGATGCGATCGTAAACCTCGCCGGTGAAGGCATTGCCGACGGCCGCTGGAGCAAAGAGCGCCGCAACCGCATTTTACAGAGCCGCCTGGATGCGGGGGCGGCCGTAATGGCAGCAATCAGCGCCGCGCCTGTCAAGCCGCGTGCCCTCGTGCAGGCGTCCGCGGTCGGCTACTACGGCCCGCGCGCCAATGAGATGATTAACGAATCCGCTTCGCCGGGCAGCGACTGGCTGTCACACGTGGTGTGGGAGTGGGAGAACGCCACAGCCAGCGCAGCGCGCCTGGGCGTGCGCCGCACCGTGGCGCGCACGGGTGTCGTCTTCAGCCTCAAAGGCGGCGCGTTTCCCAAAATGAAGCTTCCCTTTGACATGATCTTCGCCGGCGGTCCCCTGGGCAGCGGCGATCAGTACATCCCCTGGATTCACATTGAGGACGAGGTGCGCGCCCTGCGCTTCCTGATCGAAAACGCGGCCACCGAGGGTGTATACAATCTCTCCGCACCTACGCCCGTTACCTATGATCAATTCGCCGCAACCATGGGCGAGGTGATGGGGCGCACGTCCTTCATGCCTGCGCCCGCGTTCGCGCTCAAGGCCGTGCTGGGCGACATGGCCTCCATTCTGCTCACCGGCCAGCGCGTCGTGCCTGCACGCCTGCTAGAAGCGGGCTTCAAATTCCAATATCCCGAACTTGCGCCGGCGCTGCGCAGTGTGCTCAACAAACAGGCCGCACCCGCATAGCATCAAATGCTAAAGACGTAAACTCAAATCCAAAGGCAGGGTACGGAATCCATGCACTACTATCACCGCTTTGTCGTCAACGCACCGCTTGAAGCCGTGCGCGAGTTTCACAGCCGTTCCGCGAGCATGGGCGCCATTACGCCGCCGCCCATCATTGTGCAGGTGCATGAGGCGCCTGCCGTGTTGAGCGAGGGCAGCGCCATGCGCTTCACCCTGTGGATGGGGCCGCTGCCTCTGCGCTGGCACGCGCGCATGAGCGATGTGGGACAAGGCGGCTTCGTCGACACCATGGAACGTGGCCCCTTCAAGATCTGGCGCCACGAGCATCGCTTTGTCGCCATCGATGCGCAGCGCACGGAAGTGCTTGATAGCCTGCACATTGAGCCGAGCGCTAACTGGTTCTGGTGGACAGTCGGCAAGAGCATGATTCTGGGCCTGCCGCTGCTCTTTGGCTGGCGCGCACTGCGCACGCGCCAAATTCTCGAGCGCGCGGCTGCCGGGCAACCTGCGCCGGTCACAAAGTAACGTGGCGACCACATTTCAGACGCGCAACCGCGCTGCGCCGCGCATTGTGGTGATCGGCGCGGGCGTGGGCGGCCTCACGACGGCCGCCATGCTAGCGCGCGCCGGGTACAATGTGACGGTGCTCGAGGCGCATGTCTATCCCGGAGGCTGTGCGGGCACCTTCTTCCATCAGGGCTACCGCTTTGATGCCGGCGCTACGCTGGCCGGTGGCTTCTACCCGGGCGGCCCCATGGACATTGTCGCCGCACAAGCGGGCATTGCGCAATGGCCTGCGCACGCGGCCGACACGGCCATGGATGTGTTCTTGCCGGGCGGCGTGCACGTCACAAGGTATGGTGACGAACGTCGTTTTGCTGAGCACGTACGCGCCTTCGGTCCGGCCGCCGACCCCTTCTTTGCCTGGCAGGAACGCACTGCGGACGCGCTCTGGGATCTGGCGCTGCGGCTGCCCCCCTGGCCGCCCCAGCGCGCACAGGAAATCGCGCGCGTGGGCGGGATTGGCCTGCAATGGCTGACGCAGAACCTCCGCCACCTCGATCCCCGCCTTGCCGCCGACGCGCTGCGCCCTGTGGCTGCGCATCTGTATGCTGCGCCCGCCGCACTGCGCCATTTTGTAGATGGGCAGTTGTTGATTGCGGCGCAGGCAACCAGCAGCAGCGCCAATGCGCTCTATGGCGCGTCGGCGCTGGACCTGCCACGACGCGGCATTGTGCATCTTGACGGCGGCATGGGCGCGATTGCGCAAACGCTGGCCGCCGCAGTGCGCGCCAACGGGGGTGAGGTATGCTATCGCCACGAGGTTGCGCGCATTTGCTTCGAGAATGGCCGGCCCGCGGGCATTGAAACGCGGCGCGGGGAGTCCATTCCTGCCGACATTGTGATTGCCAACCTGCCGCCGTGGAGCATTAAACCGTTGCTGTCCGACACTGCGCCTGCGGCGCTCTCACATCTTCCCGCCGCACCACGCGACGGCTGGGGGGCATTCATGCTCTACGCGGGCGTGGACGGCGCGATCGTCCCCGCTGACGCACCGCTGCATCACCAGGTGATCGTGCGCGAGCCACTGGGCGAGGGCAACTCGGTCTTCGTCTCCATCAGCCCGGCATGGGACTCCACACGCGCGCCGGCGAGCAAGCGTGCCATCACCATCAGCACGCATACAGACCCACGCGCTTGGTATCGATTGCGCGCGGAAGACGAGAGCATGTATAACAAGCGTAAACAACTTTACGCCGATCGCCTGCTGGCCGCCGCCGAGCTTGCTCTGCCCGGACTGCGCGCCGCTGCAGACATCTTGCTGCCCGGCACGCCGCTGGCGTTTCAGCGCTTCGCGCGCAGGGTGGGTGGTTGGGTTGGTGGTTTTCCACAAACAAGCCTTGTGCGTGGCTGGCCGCCCCACCTCGCTCCCAGCTTGTGGATGGTGGGTGACAGCATCTTTCCCGGCCAATCCACGGCGGCGGTGGCCCTGGGCGGCCTGCGCGTGGCGCGCGCCGTCGTCGAAGCGCACCCACACCATTAAGCCACTCTGGCGCTGCGCTTTCATGTACAGCGCTCATGCATACGAGGAGGTGTCGAATGGAATTTGCAAACGTCCTGCACACACGCGGCAAAATCGGCATTGTCGGCGCAGGCTTCGTTGGTTCTGCCGCCGCCTATGCGATGGTGATGAGCGACGTAGGCCGCGAAATCGTGCTCGTTGACCTTAATGCCAAGCGCGCCGAAGCCGAGGCCAACGACATCCGCCACGCCGTGCCCTTTGCGCACCCCGTGGATGTGCACGCAGGCGACTACGCGGCACTTCAAGGCTGTCGCGCCGTCGTCATTACTGCAGGCGTCAACCAGAAGCCGGGCGAAACGCGCCTGCAACTGCTTGAGCGCAACGCCGCCGTCTTTCGCCAGGTGGTGCCCAACATTCTACGTCACGCACCCGATGCCATCCTCGTGGTGGCCACCAACCCCGTTGATGTGACTACGCACATGACGGCCCATTTTGCCCGCGAATTTGGCCTGCCCAGCACGCGCGTGGTGGGCTCCGGCACAACGTTGGACACGGCGCGCTTCCGCACGCTGCTGGGGCAGCGGCTGGGCGTGGACGCGCGCCATATACACGCCTATGTGGTGGGGGAGCATGGCGATTCCGAGGTGCTTACCTGGTCGCTCGTTACCATTGGCGGCATGGCGCTGGATGACTTTGCCCAGCGGCGCGCTGTGGCACTGGGCGAAGCCGAACGCACCCAGATTGATATCGCCGTGCGCCGCGCCGCCTACAGCATCATTGAAGGCAAAGGGGCAACCTTCTATGGCATTGGCGCAGCGCTCACGCGCATTGTGGATGTCATCCTCAGCGACCAGCGCGCCATCCTCACAGTCTGCACGCCAGCGGCCGAAGTGGCCGGCGTGCGTGATGTCACGGTTGCGCTGCCACGCCTGGTGGGCGGCGAGGGCGTGCTCGACGCCTTCCCCCTGCCCCTGAGCGAAGAAGAAAACGAGAAACTGCGCCGCAGCGCCCAAACCGTGCGCGACGCAATTGACGGGCTGGGACTCTAGTGGCCCACTCCGACGCGCGTGCCGCCATCTGGTGGATACGCCGCGACCTGCGCCTGACCGACAACCAGGCGCTGAGTGCGGCCCTTGCCGCCGAGCAAGTGCTGCCTGTCTTTGTACTCGACCGACGGCTGCTGCAATCGCGCTACAATGGCGAGAAACGCACTGCCTTTCTCTATGCCGCGCTGCGCAGTTTGGATGAAGATCTGCGCGCACGCGGCAGCCGGCTGCTTGTGCGCAGCGGCGACCCGATTGAGGTGCTGACAGCGTTGTGCCTGTCTCTTATACAC
>DIAV01000162.1:0-534 GCA_002415895.1 Anaerolineales bacterium UBA5069
TGACTACGGTGCGGGTGCGTCAACAATGCGAGAGCTGCTGCCGTCTGCATTGGTATGAATCAGATAATCCTTGTCTTGTGCGCGCAGCATAACCCTGTAGCCTGGGGTGATCACGGCGGCGCATATTTCGGCGGGGCCGCCTGCGCCAAGGCAGCTGTCGGACCAGTCCACGGCCTCCACGCTGGTTACGGTTACCTCTTGCAGGTTGACGGCAAGCTGACTGGCAAGTTGTTGTTGCGCCTCCAATGCAGCGGGCGGCAGCGCACCCGCATCCACCGCGACCTCGGGTGTGGCCGCAACGGGCGCTGCCGTTGGTGCAGCAAGGGGTGAGTCGCCCTGTGGGGCTAAAGGTGACGCGACAGCGTCTGCCTCCGTGTCGGGTGGCAGCGGTGCGCCACACGCGGCGAGCGCCAGCACGCCAAAGAGCAGGGCCACGCCCAGGCCGGCCTTGAATCCACGCATCAATTTCCTCCTCAATGGCTATGCCATGATCACGCATTGGGGGCCTCGGAATACACCCACAAGACGTAGATC
>DIAV01000162.1:615-3676 GCA_002415895.1 Anaerolineales bacterium UBA5069
TACTTTGCCGCGTTGGATTTGCCGCTGAGGGCGGCCAGCAATTGCTCGGCCTGTTCCACAGAGACGCTGCCATCGCCCACCATTTGCAGCACGAGCATGCGCTCGCCCACACTCACGGCGCCGGGCTTGCCGTTCAATGCCACAAAGAGCCTCTCGGCCTGCTCCACAGAGACGCTGCCATCGCCCACCATGCGCAAGACAAACTTGCGCTCCTCCTCGCTCACCACGTTGGCAGCAGGCGGGGCGGGCGGCACGGGCGGAACGGGTGGGCTCCAACTGCGACCACCGCGATTGGGCCCGCGCCGGTTGCCTTCCGGGCCGCGCCACTGTGGCTCGGGGCCGCGCCCTTCATGCCAGCGCCCCTCAAAGCCGCGTGCCTCGGCATTGCTCATAATGCTGTTGATCTTCTCCTCGGCACGGCGCGCCGCAGCGAGGATGCGCTCCTGAATCCGGTTGGCCACTTCTTCGCTGCCGCCCATCGCGTTGATCTTCTCCTCTACCTGGCGGGCCACCGCGTTGACCTGCTCTTCCATTTGTTGTGCGAACTCAGCCATGCGTGCACCTACCTCCGGCCCAATGTCAAAAGAGAAATCCTCATTTATCCAGGCTTCTGCGCCGCGCAGGTCAATACGCTTGCCCGCCACTAGTTGCACATGGGCCTCGCCTGCGCCAAGCTGGAAGGATGCCGACTTACCCTCAATGCCCGAGATCTCCAGGCCGCGCGTGCGAATCTCTTCACCCGCTGTCGCCTCCACTTGTGCGCTGGTGTTGGCGGGGAAGCGCACGTCCAGATTCTTGCCCGCGCGCACTTCGTAACGATTGCCAGGGAGGGGATTCAGGCGTAGCGAGGCGTTGTCGGCGGCTACGGCATAGATGGAGCCTTCGCTGCCATTGATGGAGAGATCATCGCCCGTCTCAATCCGCAAGGTCCCCTTGACGCCGTGGGCTTCGGCATCACCGCGTACGCGTTCAATGGTGCAATCGCCCTGCACACCACGCACATTCAGGTCGCCTTCAATCTGCCCAATGGTCAAAGGGCCACTGTTGCGCACAGCGGCATCACCATGAACGCGGCCCAGTGTGAGGCTGCCGGCCATACCGTTGACGGCGAGGTCGCCCTCTGTGCGCGCAATTGTCAGGCTGCTGCCGGCCGGCGCCTGGATAGCAGCATCGCCACGCAGGCGCATTGTCACACGGTTATCCTGCTGGACAATCTCCATCTTCTGCGGGTCAATGGCCACATAGATCTCGGGGTGAGGCCAGCCGCGCACGGCGGCGTCGCCCTCAATCATCTCAATCACAATTTCGGGGTTCTCCCCGGTTACGATGCGGTTCTTCATAGGTTGATTGCTCCTTCTGTGTTCTCTGGTGTTGCTGTTACGGAATCGGGTTTGTTGCCCGCGAGCATGTCCATAGCCTCGTCGAAGCTGAGGTCACCCTTGTTGAGCGCCTCGAGGATGCGGCGGCGGTCGGGCGGGGCAGGTGGTGCTTCTTCCTTGCCCGGCTCAAAGCCCAGGGCGCGGATGACTTCATGCAGACGGCTGCGAATGGTGGGGTAACTCATCCCCAATTCGCCTTCCATGCGGTTGAGTTTGCCCTCGTTGCGCACAAAGGTTGCAACGAAGTTGATTTGCTCTTCAGAGAGCTGCGCCAGGGGCGTTGTCACCTCAAACTCGCCCTTAACGACGATGTCGCTGTCGGGGCAGTAGTAGCGGGTGACGATAATGGGCCCCCCGTCAAAGGGGCTGCGGGTTGGTAGCGGCAACATGAATAACCCTCCTTCATTTTCTGAAAATGCAATGTGATTTGCGAATTCTTTGGTATTATCGCGCTGTATATTCATATTGTCAATAGTAATTTTCAATAATATTGATAAGTGATCAAATAGTCATTGATCATCGACTCACTATTCTTTGAAGATGCGGAGGGGTTTCCCAAAACAAAGTGGGCGGCAACCTCAAAATTAAGGTTGCCGCCCACTTTGTTTTGTGTTCAATCAGGCCGGCGGGCCTGCCCACACCGCCGGTTATCTGTTACATCGCTTGTGCCTAGAGCCAGCCCTGATTGACCATGAAGTTAGTCACCACGGGGATCGCGAAGCGCTTGCCGTGATAGGCCTGGAAGCCGTAGTAGAAGGCTGCCACAACGGCCATCAGGAAGAGAATCGGGCTGAGGCAGAACATGAGCGCGCCCACAATCATGCCCACGACGGGAACAATCTGCAGGATGCCCGTGGCAATGCTCAGCACGACGCCGAGGACCACCATAAAGCCCGAGAGACCCAGGCTTTGCACAGCGTGGTAGCGCTGGAAGGGGCGCTTCTGGCTGCTTTCGCTCAGCATTACAATCACTGGCAAGAGCACCGGCACAATATAGCAGAGCAACGCGACCAGTTTGTCATCACTATCCGCCGAAGCATCTACAACGCTGTCGGTAATGAATTCACCGCGGCGGATGGCGTCGGCGGCGTCATTCATCTGCTGGCCGGCGGTTTCGGCAAAGCGCTGGTAGTTGCTGTTGAACTCAGCGCTGCCTGGTGCGGGCGTGCCCGCATCAAACGAGATTGGCTGTGCAGGGCCGGCTCCCATGGGAGGCTGCACCGGCTCGGGCTCATTTTCCCACTGGGGGTTGGTGTTTGGATCATTCATCGTCATTGTCGGAACTCCTCCGTATGTTTGGCTACAAGCTCAATCACGGTTCAATCAAGGGTGTCGCACCGTGGTGGCTGCTTGTTCTGTGGATCAATACGCAGGTTGTGCGCCAGAGTCGCGGAGAGTTGAAAGCGGGTAACTGCTGCGTTTTGCAAGTGCTTACTGGGATCGTAGCGGGGGGCTTCCAGCCCTCCGGCAGTTGTGCTCTCAAGCCGGAGGGCTTGCAGCCCATAGGCATTAGGCTAAGCTGCAAGAGCTACCAGGCGTTGGAAGGTGGACGGTTGCCTGGTACGTTTATCCTTGCGTGCAAGCGCTTTGCAGGCAGCGCCGAGTTGAGTTAGCCAGCTCTTCAACCCGCGCCAGCGCTGGGCGATGATGCGGCTGCAGGCGGCGACTGCGCGTTGCAGCAG
>DIAV01000162.1:3721-4126 GCA_002415895.1 Anaerolineales bacterium UBA5069
AGTATTTGCTGGCTGAGCACCACCGTAATCAGGCGGGCATAGAAGAAGCAGAGGATGCGCTCGGCACGCCCTGCGTCGATGCAGTCCAGTCCTGCCTGCGACTTGCAGAGCTTGAAGAGCAACTCCACCTGCCAGCGGCTGCGATAGGCGGTGGCCACCTGCTTGGCAGACCACCAAGTGTCGGGCACGTTGGTGCAGAAGAGGTTCCATGCGGCCAAGGCCAACGTCTCGGCGGTAAGCGTGCGCCCCCGCCGTCGGGCGCCTTCGCGCAAGCGGCGGCGGCGCTCTTCGACGACGGCAGGCGGCAGGCGCACCGCAATCAGGCGCACGGGCAACTTTTCCTTGACGCCCAGGCGCACCGCCATCTTCCACGTTGCCGCCTCCGGCGCTGCCCTGCGCTCCTGC
>DIAV01000162.1:4386-4560 GCA_002415895.1 Anaerolineales bacterium UBA5069
GCCGGCTGCGCACAACTCCACCAGCAGGGTCAGTGCATAGAAGCCCAGGTCGAACAGATGCAGGCCGCCGCGCCTTGCTTGTGCGCTATGACAAGAAAGCAGCCAATTACCTGGCCCTGCTCAAACTAGCTTGCGCCTTACTCTGGTTCCGTCGTCTGTCACACCTCAAGCAAC
>DIAV01000069.1 GCA_002415895.1 Anaerolineales bacterium UBA5069
TACAGCGACAAGGTTGCTCAGCAGATTGATGAGGAAGTGCGCCTGCTGGTGGACGAAGCGCATGTGCGCTGCAGCCAACTGCTAACAACGCATTGGGAGAAGATGGTCATTCTCTCCAACGTGCTGCTTGACGTGGAGACGGTCAATCGTCCCGAATTCGAGGCGCTCATGCGCGGCGAAAGCCCCTTCCCGCCGTCGCCCCGCCGACCGGATCGCGCAGCTCCGCGCGAGCTCAAGAATGAGGAACCGGTGCGCGACAAGCGCGCCGATAGCGGCCTTGACCTGGGCGGATCGCTCCCTGCACCGGCCTGATCGATCCTTCTGGCGCTTTCCCAACCGGCGAGACTCATGCAACTGCAGCCGCCTTCAAGCAACGGTACACATGCGGCCCCGCACATAGAGCGCGGGGCCGTTGTTGTGCCTGGCCCCACGCCTGTGCAATCTCAGCCGCAGCGCCCGCCCACGCGCTTTCCCGAGCCCTTGCCGGGAGGCGGGGGGGATGATTTTCTCTACACATTGGCGCGGGGCGCGTTTTTTGGCTTCCCACTCAAGCGGGTTGTGCCGATTGTGGTTGTATTCATCGCGGTCGCGTGGCTGCTGCGGCCGTTGCCGGGTGGCATTGGGGTGGCGGGTGTGCTGCTGGCTGCACTGGCGCTGCTTACACTGGTACGCGCGCTGGCGGCGCGCCGCCACTATGTGCGCTTTGCAGAAGGGCCACTGGCCCATGCCGGCGCGGCGATTACACCAGCGTCGCTGCACCCCAATGACAAAGTACCCATCTATCTGTGGGGCGAACTGGAGGTGCAGGGGCGTGTGCGCAGCTTTGCCGCACTGCCCGGTTTCTATCGCACCTTTGCCACGCGCGAACATGCTTTGATTGGGCTGGTGGTCTCAGTGCAGCGCCTGGGGCTGGCACGCCTGCCTGATATGGATGCGGGTCTCTGGTATGCCTTCTGCACGCCCGAGCAAATTGTCTCGCTGCGGACGGGCACTGTTTTGTGGGGCAAGGGGCGCTATCCGGCCATCGCCCTTGCGCGCCACACGGCGCCCCCGCAAAGCAAGGGGCGCACGCAGCAGCGTGTGGAAATGCTCTACATTGGCACACGCGAGGCTGCAACGCTGCAGCGTATTTGGGCCGATTTGGTGGTTGAGCAAGACGGTGCGCTGGCTGCTGTGCAGGCCGCCACGCACGGCTCTGTGTAGCGGCTTGCACTGCCGCTCCGCAAGGCGGGTGCATGTGCACAACGCACCAATGGGCTTTAGGCCAGTTGTCCTCACGCTTCAACAGGCAGAGACAGGTCCCCGACTGTGAACAATCAGCGCGTAACGCAAACGCCCCTCCAATTTCCCGCGCACTTTCTGTGGGGCACAGCCTCGTCTGCGCACCAGGTGGAAGGGTTGAATCGCAACAACCAGTGGTGGGCGGCAGAAGCGAAGCCGGGCGCAATTTGGCATGAGGGCAAGAGCGGCGCGGCCTGCAACTGGTGGGCCGATGCTGAAGCCGACTTTGACCGCATGGCGGGCATGGGGCTGAACGCGCACCGCCTGAGCGTGGAGTGGAGCCGCATTGAGCCCGAGCCGGGACGCTTTGACGGCGCAGCCATGGAACGCTACCGCGCGATCCTGGCTGCACTCACTGCGCGCGGTATCCGGCCTATGGTCTGCCTGCACCACTTCAGCAACCCGCTGTGGCTGGAGGCACGCGGCGGCTGGCAGCGGGCTGAGGTGATCGAGCGCTTCCAGAGCTTTGTCCGCTACACGGTGACGGGGCTGCGCGACCTGTGCAGCGACTGGCTGACAATCAACGAGCCGCAGGTTTATGTGAACCATGCCTTTCTTGAAGGCATCTTCCCGCCACACAAGCGGGACACGCTGGCCGGGCTGCGTGTCTATCGTCATATGCTGCTGGCGCACGGCGTGGCCTACCAGACAATCCATAGCCTGCAGCCCGAGGCGCAGGTGGGCAACGCATCGGCACTGCGCGCGTATCGGGGCGAGCGCGATGGGTCGCGCCGTGACGCCTTTGCCGCGGCGGTGCACCGCTACCTGGGCGAGGATATCTGGCTGCGCGCCATCCGCAGCGGCTTCATCCTGCCGCCCATGGGCCACGGAGATTGGCATCCCGCGCTGCGCGACAGCTTCGATTTCATCGGCATCAACTACTACACACAGACGCTCGTGCGCTTCAAGCCGAATCCGCTCAAACTCTTTGGCGAACGCAAGCACAAGGAAGGTGCTGAACTTTCGGACAGCGGCCGCGATGGCCCCTATAGCTGGTATGCGCCGGAAGGGCTGTACGATTTGTGCGTGGCGATGGCAGCGCTGGGCAAGCCCATCTACGTCACCGAAAATGGCCTGCCCGATGCGGACGATGACCAGCGCCCGCGCTGGCTGCTGGGCCACCTTGCCGCAGTGCAGCGCGCCATTGCCGACGGGGCCGATGTGCGCGGTTACTACCACTGGACCTTTGTCGACAATTTTGAGTGGGCTGAGGGGTGGGGATTGCGCTTTGGGTTGATCGCACTGGACCCTGCCACGCAGGTGCGCACGCCGCGACCCAGCGCTGCGCTCTATGCGGAAATTGCGCGCGCGAACGCCATTTCACCGGCGCAGCTGGCGGCCCACACACACGCCGAGTGAATGCGTTTCGTGGCAGGGCGTCTCAAAAGTCGTTGGATGAGAGTGGGCATGGGCATAACAGCAACCTCACCCCCGGCCCC
>DIAV01000330.1:0-1785 GCA_002415895.1 Anaerolineales bacterium UBA5069
GTCACGCCGGAGACGTGACCTACGCGACGTACTTGCTGTTCTCCCCTCTCCGCATGGAGAGGGGCCGGGGGTGAGGTGTCGTTTGCACGTGCAAGCGCGAATCCCTGACTTTTGAGACGCCATAAATTTTAACACGCGCGGGATTGATCCGATAGCACATCTGTGCTATACTGATTTCCCCGCGCTTTTTTGTCCTGAAGTACCTACGTCCACCGTCACCACGTACAGGCAATTCAACAGGGGGTATGCAGATGGGACAGGCCATTATTCACACCGAGATCTACGCAAGCGATCACGAGAAGCTGGGCGCATGGTATGCCAAAGTCTTTGGCTGGAAGCTGCAATCCTTCCCCGATATGAACTACACGACAGGCAGCATGTCGGATGATGCAGGCGGCGGCGTGGGCTTCAACGACGCCAAAAATGGCATGCCGCCCGGCCAGATCGTCCCTTACATCTACTCAGGCCAGATTGAGGCCGACGTGGCCCGCCTGGCCGAGAACGGCGCTGAGATTAACGAGATTATGGAAATCCCCGGCGTGGGCAAGATGTGCCATTTCAAGGACCCCGACGGCAACCTGCTGGCTTTGATGCAGCCTGCAATGCCCGGCTAGATGCAGGCGCGCAACCCGAAAGTCCACAAATCATAGTCACCGAGGGGGGAACAGTGTCACAACCGATTATTCACACGGAACTGTATGCCAGGGATCACGCGCAACTGGCGGCGTGGTATCAGCAGATGTTTGGGTGGGAATCACAGAATCAGCCGGAAATGGATTATTCGTCGGGGTGGTGGAAGGAGAGCGGCTGGGGCTTTAATGACGCCAAAAACGGCGTCAAACCGGGCGAGGTCGTTCCCTATATTGCCAGCGACAATATTGAGAACGACGCGCGCCGCCTGGCGGAAAATGGGGCAACCGTCGATGAGATTCTGCCCGTGCCCGGCGTGGGCCGCATTGTCCATTTCCGCGATCCCGACGGCAATCACATGGCCCTCATCCAGCCTGTCATGCCCGGCACAGAGCCGGCGCAATAGCCATTCAAGCGAAGCAGCAAGAGAGGGGGCAGTGCCATTGCGGCACTGCCCCCTCTCTGTTTGCTTAGCTCGGTCATGCATTTGCTATCGGGCGCATGGCTGTGCAGTTCCTGCGCAAGTTGTTCCTTGCGCCGCAGCACACCCGCGCCCTGGCGACCTTGCGTCAGGAAGGTGTGGCTTACAGGTTAGTCAGCCAGACCCAGGTCATCGCCCACGCCGCGCGCGCTCTTGGGCGCCGGCTGGTGGTATTCCACAACCGTCACCAGTTGATCAACCAGATCCTTGGTGTCCACAATATTGAGCATGTTGAAGAAGAACTCGAACTGCTTCTCCAGCGCACCGTAAAGCTCCTGGTGCACGTCGGCGGGCAGGGACCACATTTCGGGCTTGTAGGCGCCAAGGGACTTCTTGCGCGTCTTGTAGTAGAACTGCGCGTCCGAGTCCGTTGCCTTGCGCTCGCCGGTCGCCGTCTTGTCCAGATACTTGTAGATGGCGCTCTTGAGGTCCGCCGGGAAGGCGGGATGATCCATGAAGAGGTTCATGAAGCCTGTGGCCAGGTGAATTTCCAGCGTCTCGACCTCGGGGAACTTGTTGAACATTTCCTCGGGCAGGGTGCTGGCGCCATGCTGCACTGCGCCGCCGGAGCCATGCTCGCGCCCGCGCTCGCCCAGCACCTTGAGGGTGTCGAAGTCTACGGCCACCTTGGCCATGGTGCCGTCGGGCAGGACAACGCCGCCGTGGCTGGTGCC
>DIAV01000330.1:1887-2972 GCA_002415895.1 Anaerolineales bacterium UBA5069
TACTGCTGCTCTTCCAGCGTCTCGGGATCAAGCGTCACAAGCGTGCTGGTGTCGATGTCAATGTTCCAGAAGCCGGCCGGAATCGCCTGGCGAATGAGGTCCTTGACTTCGTTGATGGCGCCTTCGGGGTCTGTCTTGTACTTCGCGCCCTTCACCTGGAAGTGATCACCCTGAATGAAGAGGGGCGAGGTGTAGCCCTCCTTGATGGCCGCGGCAATAATTGCCGTGGTGAATTCCATGGGCGTCTGCTCGGTGTAGGACATTTCGCTGCGGGCAATCTCGAAGATCAGCGCGGCGGCGTTGGTCCGCTTGGCGGCGCGCAGGGCTGCGCGGGTCGTGTCATAATTCGTAAAGCGAATGTTCATTGCAGGCACAGTGCGGCCAGACCATTTGTCAGTCGCACGCGCAATATAGAACTCATGGATGCTGGCCGGGCGCGCGCCCACTGCCTGCCCCGCCTCCCAGATCAACCAGCTTGCGTAGCTGCGCACATGCTCGGGGCCAAAAACGGCGTCGCGCACGAGCACGTCAATTAGCCGGCCGCGCAATGCGGCTTCGTCTACAACTTCAACTTTGCCATGGCTTACATGCAGCACATCCTGCATGTCGCGCCGCACTTCGAGAATGGATTCGTGAATCACTTGAAAGCCTCTTTCTTGCAATTGTTTTGAAGGAAACGGGCTGCGCTTGCGCCTGCGTTGCACACGCAAACGCAGCCCGATCCAATTTTGTTTTTAGTACAGGAACATCGGCTTGCCAAGGACGTGGCGGACCTTGGGTCGGTATTCTTCGGAGTCGTACAGTTCGTCCACATCCACGCGCTTGAGGCCACTGGAGATCATGCTCATGGGCACATGCGTGTAGGTGCCGTCGCGCAGGGCAACCATGCGACCGCGCGTGCCGCTGAGGATCAGTTGCACGGCCATGTTGGCATAGTTGACGGCCACCATCAGGTCCAGCGCGTCGGGCGCGCCCGAGCGCATGAGGTAGGACACCTGCTGGTAAATGATATTCTCACCGGTGAGCGTCTTGATCGCCTCACCCATGATCTGCCCAATGCCGCCCAGCTTGCGGTGGCCATAGGC
>DIAV01000330.1:3051-17551 GCA_002415895.1 Anaerolineales bacterium UBA5069
GAGCCGGCGCTGGTGCGCAACTGGTGGATGAACTGCACGCTGCGGGTGACGGCCGTGCTGAAGCCAATGCAGTAGTCCGTGCCGTAAACGTCGTTGTCCATTGTCTTGGGGATGGCGACGACGGGGAAGCCTTCCATGTGCAGGCGCTGGCCGTAGGAGAGCGTGTCATCACCGCCAATGGGGATCAGCACGTCAATGCCAAGGAACTCGAGGTTTTTGAGCACATGCGGCGTGAAATCACGCACGGAGGCATCCTTCAACTCGGCCTCGGGGTGCTCCGGATCCTTCAGGAAATCAGGCACATCGGCCGGCTTGACCTTGCTGGGATTGGTGCGGCTGGTGTGGAGAAAGGTGCCGCCCGTGCGGTCAATTGTGCGCGTATTCTGTACATCGAGCGGCATGATGTACTTGCTGATGGTTTCGGGATTGTTGCGGTCGAGGTTGAGCAGGCCGCCCCACCCGCGACGAATGCCAACCATCTCATGTCCCTCGTCGGCGGCGCGACTCACCGCCGCTTTAATGCAGGGGTTCAGTCCAGGGACGTCACCGCCGCCGGTCAAAATGCCGATTCTCATGGAAACTCCTTTGATTTAGTCTGGTGCTGCCGGAGCAGCAAATCGATTCACAAACGAGTTGTTTTTCAGTACGCGCAGGGGCGGCGTCATTGGTCCGCAACCGTGCGCTGGGGCTCAGCCGTGCAGCAAGCCGCGCCGCCCGTCGCGCAGAGCCACGCTGCACGCGACGCGCCAATCGTACACATTTTAGCACATGCGCCCATCTCTGCCCATTGACAGATGACAGGTCTTTTTAAGGCAACTGCGGGTGTCGGGTGTCGGGTGTCGGGTGTCGGGTGTGGCCCCGCTCCTGACTCCCCACTCCCGACACCCTACGCCCCGCCTCTCACGCCTGGTTCTTGTGAAAACCCGCCTCGGGCTGGGCCAACAGCGCGCCGAGCGGGCGCAGGTCCATCCACCACTGCTTCTTGGGGCGCTGAAGCTTGACGTCATAGGTGCGGTTGACGTCATCAAATGAAGTGAAGCCGAAGCTTCCGTGTTGCAGTCCAATCACGGCGCACCCGTCGCTGCCCTCGGTGGCCTCGGTTTCAAGGTACTCAATGCACTTCACGGCGTAGCGCGTGGCCAGCACACGGTCAAAGGGCGTCGGGTCGCCACCCTGCTGCATGTGGCCCAGCACCGACCAGCGCACCTCAAAGAGTTCCTTACCCTCTTCTTCAAAGAGGTCACTGATGAAGGTGGTTGTATAGACAGGGTTGGCAAACTCGTTGCGAATCATCACGCCCAGCCGCTTGCCCGAGGAGAAACCCTGAATGAGCATGTCCAGGTCGCGCGTCAGGTCTTGCAGCGTAATGCCTTCCTCGTGCAGATAGACGCGCTCGGCGCCCGTTGCCAGCATACTCATAAAGGCAAGATAGCCGCAGTAACGCCCCATGACCTCCACCACGAAGCAGCGCTTGGAGGCCACAGCCGACTGCTTGATCTTGCCCACAGCATCCACAATGCTGTTCAGCGCCGTATCAGCGCCCACGCTGTGCTCGGCGGCAGGCAAGTTGTTATTAATGGTCGCCGGCAGACACACAATGGGAATATTGAACGCGGGATAGTTGGCGCGCTCGTTATAAAGCGTCATCGCCGCCTCATAGCCCGACCAGCCGCCCACCATGAGCAACCCGTCAAGTTCCAACTCCTCAATGCGACGGGCCAGCGTATAAAGGTCCTTGCCCACGGGTTTCTTGCGGTTAATGCCCAGCTCGGAGCCGCCCATGGAGGCAAAGCCGTTGACGCTCATCCAGTCAAATTCTTCAATCTCACCGTCGATAAAGCCCTGGAAGCCATTGCGAATGGCCATCATGTGATGGCCGCGGTCAATGCCAATACGCACGGCTGCGCGCACGGCGGTATTCATGCCGGGCGCGGGTGCGCTTGCGGTCATGACGGCAAGGCGCAGCCGCTTGCGGCCTGGCACGGGCTGGTGAGGCAGCGCGCGCACGAGCGTGCGCAGTATGCGAAATGATTCCTTGTAACTGCGCCCGCGCAACTCCATGGCCGTTTGCCAGTCGTGTGCATTGAGTGCGGCATTGACGGCATGGGTGCGCTCGACGGCCTCCATGAGGGGCACGCGCACAATGCGATTTTCCTTCAACCCCATCATGTATGAGGGCGAATCGGGCGCGCCATCCAGCAATTCCGCCACTGCAGCGGCCCCCAATTGCGTGCTCAGGTTGCGATCAAACGCACTGGGTGAGCCGCCGCGCTGCACGTGGCCCAACACGGTAATGCGCACATCCTCATGCAGCCGCTCCTCAATGACATTCTTTACAATATCGGCAGTAATCGGATTGCCTGCACGATCAGTGGCGCCTTCGGCCAGGATGACAAGGCTTTGGCGGCGGCCGGCGGCGCGTCCCGCGGCCAGCACTTCGCACATCTTTTCGGCCCAGTCGTCCACATCGGGCGGCGCTTCGGGGATCAGGCACCAGCCTGCGCCCGTTGCCAGCGCCGACATGAGCGCCAGATAGCCCGAGCGACGCCCCATGACCTCGATCACAAAAGCGCGCTGATGGCTTGCCGCCGTGGAGCTAATCGCGTCCACAGCCTCCACAATGCGATGCAGCGCGGTGTCCGCACCGATTGTCATATCGGTGCCCACCATGTCGTTGTCAATCGAACCGACAAGGCCCGCGATCATGAGGTGCGGGTGCGCATCGGCAACCTTGCGCGCAATGGCCTTGCTCGCCACAAGCTCCTCAACCAGGCTGCTCCACTCCTGGCGCAGAATGTTCGCGCCTGTCAGGCTGCCATCGCCCCCAATCACGCAGAGGCGATCAATCCCGTTCAGGAGCAGATTCTTGACCGCTGTGCGGCGGCCGTCGCGCGTCTGAAATTCTCTGCAGCGTGCGGTGCCAATCACAGTGCCGCCCCTGTGCAAAATGCCGCCCACTGAATTCCAGTCCATGAGGCGAATCTGCTCGCCCCCTTCAATCATGCCCTTGTACCCTTCATAAATCGCATAGACTTCTGCACCGGCCTCAATCGCGGCGCGCACAACGGCGCGCACAGCCGCATTCATACCAGGAGCGTCGCCGCCGCTTGTCAACACGCCAATTCGTTTCATTTTGGGGGTGCTGCCTTTCCATACCATCAACCTAATGATGAATTTTATCGTCAGCAGGCCGGAAACCGGCCCTTGTTTATGTGCCCGCCAACGGGCATTTTTGCAATGCAATCGCGTTTATTGTAGCACAGCCTGCACGGCCCTTACGAGAGAGCAAAACACGCCACATGGGCGCTTTTCGGCCATTTGCCTTTGCCCTGGCTTCCCAAATCGCCAGTTGACGGCCCACGTCGCCAGTGTTATAGTGGCGCACCCCCATGCAAAACCAGGCAAGCCATTGGGCACAGCGTGCAATCTCGCGTTGCAGCCGATTCTTGGCGTGTCCCGCAGGTGTGCGGCGCCTTGCAGACTGTGTGACCTTGTCTTCGCATTCTCTTTTCGCATTCGAAAAGGACGTGCACCATGCAGAAGATGCCCCGTACAGCACCGGCGCCGCTTGACAAACGTTCTGCAAGTCAATTGCCGGAGGTCATCAGCGTGCAGCCGCGTGCGGCCAGTATCCAACGCACTGGCTGGACCCGCCTTGCCCCAGCCAATTTGGAGAGCGTGCGCGCGATTGTGGGACGGGTGCAGCGCCAGCGCACGCAAGTGCAGCGCGCCCCGGTGCCAGGTTCCGAGGAGAATGCACAGAAAACTGCCGACCTCTTCTTCCGCAAGCCCGCGCAAGCACAGGGCAACGCGAACGTGCCAATCGCACAGGTGCGCGCGCACAAGGCGAGCGGCGCCATAATCCAGCGGCTGGCTTACGACGATGCGCCCTATCCCAATCTGACCCCCACGCCACAATTGACAATGACCAAGTCGGGCACCGGCCAGGATGGCGTCTATCTCGCCAATGATCCTGCCGGGCGCGTGGTCATCAAATTTATGGACCAGGAAGGGGCATTCCGGACGCAGGTTGCCAACAAGTTCATGCAAACCGGCACCGCTTTGGCTACACCCAATTCGCGGGTCATTGCGGCTGGGCAGCCGGGCAACGCACAGATCAAGGCGGCGGTGCTGGCACACTCGCAACTGGACTTGCCGGTGACAGCACCCAACCTCCTGCGCGTCGTGAACCCGCGCCTCAAGGCTGATGCACCAAACGATACAGCAAACGCCAACACCGCCGTTGTCGTCATGGAAAACGTGCCACAAGTCAGCCTGCGCGAAATGGCGCGCACACCGGCCCAGTTCAACAATCTGGTCACGGTGCTGCTTACACCCGGTGTGGTGGAGGGTTTTGCCAAAATTATCGTCGCTGATGCAATACTGGGCAACTCCGACCGCTTCATGAAGGACATGATGCCGGCCAATCCTGTCGTTGATGGACCGGCCAATGTCTCCAATATCTTCGTCTCGCCCGATTACCAGCGCGCGGTGGCGCTGGATAACGACACCGATCGCGCGCAGACATTTACCGACGCACAGAAGGCCAACCTCGGCCAGTCGCTCCACCTGCGCACCTATTTGAGCCGCGCTCTGACGAACCCCACCATTGCCACGCAGCTTGCCGAATCGGTTGTCTCGGCCTGCCTCATGGATGCAGGTGAGTTGGCCGTCGGGCAGGTTGTCCCCAACCTTTCAGACAACGGCGTTGGCCCGCTTTCTACCCTGATGCACAACTACAATGTGCGCAACGGCTTCGCCACACTGCTGGGCGCGGCACTGACGAGACAGGCGGCGGCCGTGACGGACAATATGCGCAACAACCGAGATACGCTGCGCGCTGACCATGCCGAAGCTGGGACGCAAGCGGGCTACACGCCGGCCCAGGCAAAGGCCACAATTGACTATAACCAATTGCGTGCCCGCGCCAAGTACGTTGAAAAACTCGCCGAGGGCAAGAGCGATGCCAAGGCGCTTACCAAGGCGCGCGCACAGCTTGTGCACAAGGAGCAGAAGGACGCAGGCGAGTTGCCTCGCCAGAAGGCAGGCAAGAAGATCGCCGCCATCTTTGGCAAATAGGAGCCCCTCTCCCAACATGACCGGCGTCGCTGGCCGGTCATGCCGGTACAGGGTGCTGTGTGCAGTGCCGTCGCGACCACATAGGTAAGGCAAGCAAAATCTGTGTTCAGATTCGTCTCGTATTGCCAATGAGTTGACATAAGCAGCGCTTACTTGATGTCCCTGCCGTGTCCATTTACACTGTTCCATGCCCGGCCCCTGCCTGCCGGCGCGAAAGGAGCGGAAGATGGCGCGACGACGCAGCACTGCACGTATCGGCGTTACCGGCCTGGGGGAGCGCGAAGAGCTGGCCCAGGGTGTTTTTATCAACACCAACTACCGCGGCTGCACGCCCGGTTTTGTCTACACCGACGAAGGCATCATCCTCATTGATAGCCCGCTGATTCCCAAGCAGGCTATGGATTGGCGCGCCCAGATCGAGGAGCAATATCCCGACAGCCCCTTCCTCTTCATGGTCAACACCGACCATCACCGCGGCCATGCGCTGGGCAACCAGTACTTCATGCCTGTGAAGGTGATTGCCCACGAGCGCGCCTTCAAGGAAATGTCGGGCTACACCGAAAACTTCAAGGAGCGCGTGCGCAATTCCTTCAAGCGCGAGCCCGAAATCCAGGCGCAGCTTAACAACATTGTCATTGTGCCGCCGCACGTCACCTTCACCAACCGCGCCACGCTGCTCTATGGCGACCGGCGCGTGGAGTTGATCTATGTGGGCGGCCACACCCCTGCCACGAGCATTGCCTGGCTCCCCGACGAGAGCGTTTGCTTTGTGGGTGACATCCTCTGGGTGGATCAGCACCCCTACATGGCGCAGGGCAACACGCTCGAATGGATTCGCGCGCTGGAGCTTGTGCGCGAGTTGGGCGCAGAGCTGCTTGTGCCTGGCCACGGCCCCATTGTGGGGCCGGAGGCAACCTATCGCGTGGGCGAGTATATCGAGTTTATGCGCATGCGTGTGCGCGACTTCTACCTTGAGGGCAGAAACAAGAACGAGACCAAAAGCGGCCTCGTGGGCGAGATGCTTGAGTGGTTCCCTGTGCCGCCCGAGCGCAAGGCCAAAATCGAGAGCCAGATCAAGTCGGGCATCAACCGCGTCTTCCGCGAGATTCAGCGCGAAGAAGAAGAGGCGGCGGGCATCACCTCCAGCGACGCCGGTGATGAGGAAGAGTTCGACGAATAGATGACTTCGGCGCGCAGGCAGGGATGAGATGCAGCGGCTGTTTCTATGCCACCCTGTTGCACTCCCTTGCACTTCTTGGCCGTCGTGGAGTCTCTGCGTTCTGACGTTTTGTCTCCTGGTATGCCTTTGGAATGGTGAGTTCGCATGGCGCAGTCGCATGAAAGCAATGTACGTAACGCCGCCGTAATGGTGCGCGAGCGGTTGGTTGCACTGGAAAAGGGCGCGGTCAAGCCGTCGCCCGCCACTGTCGAGGCGCTGCTTACCGGCATGGATGATGTAGCCGCCGAGCTGGATCGACTTGACGCCGACGGCATGGACGTGCGCGCCGAAGTGGTGCGCTTTGACAACCTGCAGCGTCGGCTGGCTTCTCATCCCAAAGCGATTGCCCGCGCCGCCGCGGGCCTGCCCGGCGGCTTGACCGCGCTGCGCGCCGCACATCCCCCTGCCGATGCACCCTGGTGGCAGGCCGACATTGTGCAGGCCGCGCGCGTGCGCCGCACCCTGCTTGAACTGGCGGGCATTGTTGCGGCCATTGCCGCTGTACTCGCACTCATCTACGTGGTCATTACCTTCGTCTTCCCGCCGGACCCGCGCGCAGTCGCCGTACTTACGGCGACCAACGACATTGACGCCCGCATTGCGCAGGAGGACTGGACCGGCGCGCTGCAGGTGGCAGAAGATGCCTACGCACAATGGCCCGACGACGCCGAGCTTGCCACCTGGGTGGGCGCGCTGGCCGAAAAGAA
This sequence comes from Anaerolineales bacterium UBA5069, assembly GCA_002415895.1. Classification (GTDB taxonomy): domain Bacteria; phylum Chloroflexota; class Anaerolineae; order Caldilineales; family Caldilineaceae; genus UBA5069. Next base: position 10,057 of record DIAV01000330.1, read on the forward strand.
TGATGACGCCGCGCGCGCCGCAACGGCGTTTGCCGATGCACAGCGCCTCACACAGGCTGATCCTATACGCTACTGGATTCTGCGCAGCGACACCTTTGCGCGCACCATGGATTTTGAGCAGGCCGTCGCCAGCGCACAAGCGGCGCTGGCCATTGCACCGGAGAACCCGGAGGCGACCTTTGCCGTGGGGCGCACAGCCGAAGCCATTGGCGACAGAGACACCGCGCTTGAATATCTAAACAAGACCTACGAGCTTGCTGTGGAGAGCAACCCGCAGCTTGCGCTCAACGCACGCGTGCTTTGGGGCACGCTGGTTCAGCAGATCGAAATGCCCACACCCACAGGCACGATCACACCCTGACAAAAGCGCGTAATGGCAACACATCGTAGTGAAGCAAAGGCGCTATGGCGCATTCATGGGGCCGTGCTGCTTGCGTACACGTTGGGCGCGCTGCTGCTCACGTGGCCGCTCGCGCGCCACTTTGCCACGCATGTGCCTGGCGACGGCATAGACGATCCTGCGCTCGCGTGGAATCTCTGGTGGATCAAGGCGCGCCTGGTTGACCAGCTCCAGCCCGACATTTTCCGCATGGGCTGGATGTTCCACCCCATCCAAATCAACCTTGCCTTCTTTACGCTCACCCCCCTCAATGGGCTGCTGAGCCTACCGCTGCAGCTTGCCTTTGGGCTTGTACCCGCTGTCAATCTGCTGGTGATCGCGAGCTTTGTGTTGGGCGGCTATGGTATGTATCTGCTGGCGCGCGCTGTGCTCGCACCCATTGCGGCCACTGCAACCGTAATGGGCACCGTGGGCAATGTGGGCAATGCGCGCGCGCTGCATGTGCATGGTGCGGCCTTTGCCGCCGGCTTTCTGTACGCATTCGCCGCGCCCAAGCTCTTCTATGTCGCGCTGGGGCAATTCAACATTGCATCGAGCCAGTGGCTGCCCTTCTGCGCGCTCTATGTGCTGCTGCTGCTGCGCGCCCGCACCGTGCCCCACGGGCTGCGCGCCGGTGCGCTGGCAGCACTTTTTCTGGTGCTCCAGGCGTGGGCCGAACTGACCTTCGCCTCCTTCCTGCTGCTCTTTGTGGCGCTGGCGGCAGCGGCAGCACTGGTTCTGATCGTGCGCGAGCGGCGCAGGCTGTGGTCACTGGCGGGCGGCTTCGCCCTCATGGGGCTGCTCTTTGTGCTGGGCATGCTGCCGTACCTGGCTGCGATGGCCCCCGACCTGCTGCGCGAGGGCGATTTCTTTGGCAGCGGCGGCGGCTTCGCCAACCTCTACAGCGCCGATCTGGCCGGCTTCCTCCTGCCCACACGCCTGCACCCGTGGGCGGGCGACCGGGTGGCGACGCTCCCCTTCCCCAATGACAAGGGGCAGCACATTTTTCTGGGCTATATCGCGCCGCTGCTGGCTGCTGTGGGTTTCGTGTGGCTGTGGAAGCGCGCGCGCGGGCAGGCGCTCTTTTGGGGCGCGGCCACAGCGGCCTTCTGGGCGCTCAGCCTCGGCCCGGCGCTGCGCTGGATGGGGCGCGATCTGCCCATCCCCGGCCCCTTTGCACTGGTGAGCCTGCTGCCTTTCTTCAATGGCAATCGCTATCCCAGCCGCTACGGCGTGCCCCTGCTCATGTGCGTGGGCGTGCTCATGGCGGCGGGGTTGGTTGCTCTGCTACAGCAGCGCGTAACCGTACGACGGCGGCATGGCGCGCTGATTACAATGGCCGTCGTCGCGCTTATCACATTGGAGTCGCTCTCCGTTCCCCTGCCGCTCAGCAATTTTCACATCCCCGAAATCTACCAGACGCTGGCACGTGAACCGGGCAACGGTGCGCTGCTCGAGTTGCCCACAGGCTGGCGCAACGGCGCGCGCGTGCTCGGCCGCTCGGACATCCTCATCATGATGCAGCAGTGGCGGCAAACGGCGCACGGCAAGCCGCGCCTGGGCGGCAACACCTCGCGCAACCCGCCGCAGAAATTCCAGTACTTTACCGAGCACCCGCTGATTGGCGACCTGATCGCACTTATGAACAGCGACCAGCCGGGGCTGGAGAGCATGGCCGAGAACGTGGACCTGCTCATTGCTCGCCACACGCCCATTGCCGCACAGGAGCTTGCCGACCTGGGCATCACCTGGGTAACGCTGCATGAGGAAAAGGCCACGCCCCCGCTCATCCGCTTTGTGGAAGAGGCGCTGCCGCTGGACCTGGTGGAGGTGCGCACAGAGCCGGATTGGAGCGGCGCGCCTGAGACAATCCGGCTCTATCGCGTGCAACCGACCAACGCCTTCCTGCCGCGCACCTATACACTCGCGGGTGCGGAGGCGGCAGAGGGCGCGTTTGCCTTCCTGGGCGAGGGCTGGTCAAGCGCGCGCACCACGGAAACTCGCTATGCGAACAGCAGCCGCGCCACACTGCTGCTGCCCCTGCCTGCGCAGGGTGGTGTGATTACGCTTGCGCCGGCCCTGCCCGCCGCGCCGCAGCTCTTCGCAAATGGTGTGCGCTTGCCCCCCGCCGCCGCGGATGCTTCGGGCAATGCCTACACGCTCCCTGCAGGCGTGGCCACTGTGCCCGTCTCCACGCTCGAAATGCGCTTCAGTGGCGGCGGTGTGCCCGTGCCAAGCCTGGCAACCGCGCCTTCTGCCGTTGGCACGACAGGTGCAACGCTGCCGCCCGGCGTTGTGCTCTTTGCGCGCAGCGCCGGCGAGCCAACCGGCAACTTTGCGCATCTTTGGGTTCAGGGCGTGGATGTTGCCCCCGGTACGCGTGGCTTCAACCTGGCTGCGCTTTCGCCGGAGGGCGCGCTGCTGGAGGCAGCGGTCTTTGACACCTTTGCCAGCGAGGAAGAATCGGCGCGCATGGCTGCGTGGCTGCGCGCGTGGCCGCCCGGCACACTCATCATGGGGGCGGTGGCAGATGAAGGCTCGTATCACCTGACGTCCGATGCCATTAGCGCGCTCGGCACTGTGGGGCTTGCCGCTGAGGGAATTGGTCACTTTCGCCGCAGCCATGCCTTCATCGGTGTCACCGGCGCAACGCCCGGCAGCGCCCTGAGTGATCAATCGGACATCCGCGCTGCCGCCATATGGCTGGGCGCGCCGATCGATGGCGCGCGTGCATATGGCCCAGTGAATGCGCTCAGCGTGCGGTGATGACGGCTTAATGATCACTGATTGACCATTCCATTTCCTCCCCCACTCTGCGCTGTTCTTGCTCGCCGCGGCGCAGAATGCTAAAATCGATGCATCCTTGCCGGATAGCCCGGCGCAACAGAGCAGGTGGAAACCATGGCGGACAAAATCGGCATTTTCTTTGGCAGCAGCACCGGCGCAACCGAGCGCGCAGCCACCCTGATCAAGAACGAGATCGACGCCTACGCCATCGCCGACGTGGAGGTGCACGTCGTCTCCATGAACAACGTGAGCACCATGAGCAACTTCAAGTACCTGCTCTTTGGCTGCCCCACATGGAATATTGGCGAACTGCAGGACGACTGGGCCATCGTCTTTCCATCGCTCAGCAACATCAACTTTCAGGGGCGCAAGGTTGCCGTTTTTGGCTGTGGCGACCAGTTTGGCTACTCCAATAGCTTCAATGACTCCATTGGCATTCTCTCGCAGAAGATCATTGATCTTGGCGGCGAGCCCTGCGGCTGGATGCCTGCCGACGACAGCTACCAGTTTGAGTACTCGCGCGGCGCCACCGATGGCGTTCTGATGGGCCTCTTCCTCGATGAGGACAACCAGGCCGCACAAACGCCGCAACGCGTGGCCAACTGGGTGCTCTGGCTGCTGGAGGACTTCGGTCTGCGCCAGCCTGCTGCGGCCTAGAAGCGCAACAGCGAAGAGCGAAGAGCGAACGGCGACACAGAGTACACGGAGGGAACAGAGAAGCACAGAGAAAAGCAACGGCAGAACCGCAATTTGTTGGCGGCGCCGTCCGCAAGAATCATAAGAGCCGGTAGGCATTTCAGCCCACCGGCTCTTGTTTTTCTGCCGTTGCTTTACTCTGTGCTTCTCTGTTCCCTCCGTGTACTCTGTGTCGCCGTTCGCTGTGTCGCTCTTCCTTAAATCCCTGTATTTTATGGCATGAGCAGGCGCGCCGCGACGCGGTTAGCGTGGTGCAGCGCATCCGGCGGTACAGGCGCGCCCTCAGGCTGCACATCAGCGGGGCGCGGCCTGTCAAACCAGGCGCGCAGCGCGCTGCGACCGCACTCAATCAGCGCCTCACGCCGCGCATCCGTCATGTCAAACTCAAGCGTGCCATAGCCCTTGGCGGGCAGGCGCGCCACCATAGGCTCAAACGCCTCAATCACCATCTTGTCGCGTGCGCTGGTCATGGTATTCACCATGCGCGTGAGCCGCTGCACAGCACGCAGGTGGGCCAGGTTCAGGCCCCCCACCGGCGCTGTGGGTGCGGGCACATTGCCGGGTACAGGCAGGCTCTCGTCAATGAGCAACCCCAGCACGCTGTCGCCGCTGTGGGCGCCAATCAACGCACGCACGTAAGGCTCGTTTGAAACCAGCAGTTCGATGGGAAAGCCGGAGAGCAGACCCCCATCCACCATGATATGCCCCTCGAGCGAGCCGCCCAGATAGGTGCCCCAGTCGCCCTGCCAAACCACATCATCCCACAAGAAGGGCAGGTTCATGGACATGCGCACCGCCCACACAACAGGGCAGTGGGGCGCCGTGCGGTGACTGAGGACGCGCAGGCGCGCCGCGGTTGTGTCTGCCACAATTACAGAAAGGTCAGTGCCTGTGGCCGCGTGGAACTGGGCCAGCGTCTGCGTGCCAAAGCGGCGCGGCTGCCGCTTGAAGTAACCTGTGTTGAGCAAGTCGGTGAGCCAGATCATAAAAGCGTCGGCAGCATACCAGCCGCCGCGCTCAACAAAGGCCATGAGGTTGCGATGGACGGGGAAGCGCAGCAGCGCCGCAGACATGGCGTCATCCAGCCGCTTTTCAACGAAGCCGGGCACCATGGGAAGATCGACATCGCGAAAGAAGGCGCGCGTCGCGCTCTGCTGAATCTCGTCGCGGCTGAAGGGGGGCGGCTCGCCCAGAAAGCCGCGCATAAGTGACGCGCCGCCCTGCTTGCGCGCCACGGCGGTTGCCAACTCGCCGGGGCTGTAGCCCGCGGCCACAAGTGTGGCAATGATTGCGCCGGCCGACGTGCCCACCAGCCGCCCTACCTGATGGTTGCGCGCCTGCAGTTCATAGAGCGCGCCAATAAAAATGACGCCGCGCGCCCCACCTCCTTCAAAAACCAGATCATAGCGCATTGTCGTCGTCCTTGTGATCTGCGCCGATGGGAGATCGGCTGTGATGGGAGATCGGCTGTGATGGAGCTGTGCAGAAGTGACTGCGTCCCGCCTACGGCAACGCAGTCACTTCGATTGTAAAGGCTGTACCCGGCCCTGCGCAATTGGCCTCATTCGCCACATTGAAGGCAAACGCGGTGTCAATGTCTGCGCCCTCCCACACCACAGCGAGGCTGACGAGATTGTTGTCAATGTCGGCCTGCGTGAAGACGCCGCACGCTTCCAGCGCCTCGCCATCAAGCCGCAGCGTGCCTTCCGCAGGCTGTGCGATCATTGTATAGACGACGCCGGACGCCTCGCTGTCGACATCGCGCGCAGAGAGCATGGCGTTGGTGACGGTGGGCGTAATGCTTGCCGTGGGCGTCGCCATTGCCGTTGTCGTTATGCCCGGGCTGGCTGATGCCAGCGTCGGTGCGTCCGCCACAGGGGCAACGGTCATTTCGATTGTCTCTTGTGCGGCTTCCTGGTTGGCCGCACCCGAGCCGTCGCGGTAGTCGACAACAAGGGCATCTGTGCCGTTATAGTCGGGGGCGCCCTGGTAAACAAGCGCGTTCGCGTCTGCCAGCCATGCATTGATGGCCGCAAGAGTGCCGCGAATGACAACCCCATTCGTCAACAAGTCTGTCTCTGTGAGGACACTGGTGGGTAGAGCGGCCGCCGTGAGTGTGCCATGCGCCACAGTGACAGTAAGCGTGGCCGTCTCAGCAGGCTGCAGGTCTGCATCAGTAATCGTCATCAATCCGCCGACGGAAAGCGGCGCATCCTCATTGACAGTGGCCGGCGCGGCCGCTGTGACAACAGGCTGATTGTTCACTGCCACGATACTCACGGTGGCCACGGCCGCGTTGCTTGCCTGCGCCGGCGCGCCATTATCCCCCACTCTGAAGTTGATTATGCGTGGGGTTGTCGTTGGATTCGCGCTTGTATTGTTGTAACGCACACTCTTCAGCACATTTTGCCACGCCGTGTAGGACGCCGGCGACGCCGGGCCGGTAAGCAGGAGTTGCCCGTTTGCGGCATTGTACGCGCCCACCGTAATCCCGGAAGCACCCACGGCAGTCAGCGTCTCCGCCGCGCCGTCGGGCCGGTTGGAAAGCTCAATCGTGGCTGCGGCAATGCTGTTCCCCTCAATATCGGTAATCGTCACAGCGCCCGGTGCGAGCACAATTGCCCCCGCGGCCTCGGTGAAGGTCGCGCTGACATCCGTACCGGCCAGTGAAGGGCCATTCAGGTCCAGCACTGGCGCATCATTCACCGCGTTGATCGTAATCGCGCCCACGGCTGATGTGGTACGCGGGCCGGGCGTCGCACTGTCGCCATCATTCACGGTGACTGTCATCGTTGTCGAGCCAAAGACGTTGAGCGGCCCCTGGTAGTTGATGGGGTTGGCATTGTTCAGTTGTGCCAGCGTGCCATCCAGCACGAGCCGATTCGGGGCGATGAGCGTGCCCACCGGCGGCGCGCCCGTATAGGAGAGCACGCCGTTCTGCACGGTGATGGTCATGCGCATGGTGGTCGACAACGAATCTGGATCGGCCACACCGATGGACGGGTGAATGTTGATGAGGACATCCTCATCTACCGTGATGGGCTGGAGCGTGACCACGGGCGGATCATTGATGGCCCCCACCGTGAAGTTGCTGGCAGCGTCCGGCGCCGAGAGATTTGTGGGGGCGGTGGTTGAACCGTCATTGAACCTGACGGTCAGCGTGTCGTTGCCCAGGTAGTTGGCGGTGGCCCTGTACACAAGCGCATTGCTCTGCGCCTTCCAGGTGTTGATCGCGGCGACCGTGCCCCGAATCACCACCTGCGCCGCAGGGTTGGCCGACACCGTCAGGCCTGCAGGTGTGGCCGGGCTGACGGTCAGCGCGCCGTGCAGTACGGTGGCTGTCAGCACGGCGGTGTTGCCGGCTATCGTGTCCACGTCGGCAATTGCGATGAGTCCGCCAACCGATACGGGTGCGGTCTCGTCGGCGTTGGGCACCTGCGCCAGCGACAGCGTGGGCGCGTCGTTGACGGCGGCCACTGTAAAGCCCTTGACAACGGGCGTCGCCGCCAGGTTGGTTGGCGTTGCCGTGGCGCCGTCGCTGAAGCGCACGGTAAGCGTTTCGCTCCCAAAGTAGTTGGCGATGCCCTGGTAGACCAGCGCGTTCGTGCCCGCCTTCCACGCGTTCAGCGCCGC
>DIAV01000099.1:0-1895 GCA_002415895.1 Anaerolineales bacterium UBA5069
CCGTTATCTGTGTTCATGGTTGTGCCTTCCTATGCGCTCCTTCGCGACTTTGCGTTGAAATTTGGCTGTGGGTTTCACTGCGGTATCACTTTAGGCCGTTTCGCTTGCGGCCAGGTCGCGCAGGTTCCACTGCAATGTGCGCCGGCCGCTAAAATCGTTGATTTCAAGTGTAAACACGGCGTCGATCAACGCACCCTCCGGCAGATGTGCGGCACGGTGTCCCTGCTGGAAGCCCACCGCATCGTAGACCGGTTGGTTGGGTCCACTGTCCAGAATCAGCTTGAGGTGCTTGCCGGCGCCTGCCGTGCGCGTTTCGCGCACGCGCAAGTTGCGCGCCAGCAACACGGGTGCAGGATTGTCCTGTCCTGTTGGCTCCAGACGCGCAAACTGCTCATAGAGCCCCCAATGGACATCGCGGGCCGAGAGTGCCAGGTCCACATCCAGCGTAGGGCGCAAATCGGCGTGTCCGGCCAGTTCGCGCGCGGCCACGTTGGTGAGTGCCTCGGCAAACGCTGTCAGATTCTCTGTGCGCACGGTAAAGCCGGCAGCGCGGCTGTGGCCGCCATGACGCACCAGCAGTGCCGCCACTTCGTCAAGCGCATCTGAAATATCGAATTCGCGAATGCTGCGCGCGCTGCCGCGGCTTTCTTCGGGGCCTTCTTCGATGACGACCGCGGGGCGATAGTAGCGGTCGGCCAGCTTGCCGGCGACAAGCCCCACAATGCCCGAACGAAAATTGGGGCTGCGCACAAGCAGCAGCGGCGCATTTGCACGCAGCGCCGCAATCTGCGCGTCCGCCTCAATCTGCGCTTTGATCACCATCTCCTGCCGCTTCTGGTTAAGGCTTTCCAATTCGGCGGCAAGGGTGCGCGCCTCCACGGGGTCATTCGTGCGCAGCAGTTTATAGGCAGTCATCGCACTGGAAATGCGACCTGCCGCGTTAATGCGCGGCCCCAGGCGAAAGCCGATCATGTTGGCATCTACGTTGCCGCGCTGCATGCCTGCCTGCGCAAGCAGTGCGGAAATGCCGGGCCGGGGCGCATTCGACAGGCGTACCAGCCCTTGCCGCACCAGATCGCGATTCTCGCCCAGCAGCGGCATCATGTCGGCCACAGTACCAATCGCCACCAGATCGAGCAGTTCGTTCTCAATCTCCGCGGCGCGGTCCGGGCGCAGTGCGCCTTTGGGATCAACGGCCACGGCCCGCAAAACGGCCTGCGCCAGGCGAAAGGCCACGCCCACACCGGCGAGGCTCTCAAAGCGACTGGGACAATCGCTGCGGCGCGGGTTGATGACAGCCAGTGCAGGTGGCAGCAGCGCGCCCACCGTGTGATGATCCGTGATGATCACATCCACACCCAGCGCATTGGCCCTCTCCACCTCGGCAATGCTGCGCATGCCGCAATCCACGGTCACAATGAGTTGCGCCCGCGCCGCAATCCGCTCAATTGCATCCACATTGAGGCCATAACCTTCATCCACGCGATCGGGGATGTAGGGACCCACTTGCGCGCCGGCGGCTTGCAGCGCCGTCACCATGAGCGCGGTGGAGGTCACACCGTCGGCGTCAAAATCGCCGTAGACACAGATCACCTCCCTGCGCGCAATGGCTTGCAGAATGCGCGCAACGGCAACATCCATATCGCGCAGGCGATTGGGGTTGGTGCGAACGATGTCGCTTTGCGTCAGAAATGCGCGCATCTCTGCAGGCGTGGTCAGTCCGCGGTTGAATAGCACTTGTGTCAGCAGCGGATGCTCGGGCACAGCAGCCAGCAGTGCGTCCGACGCTGTGGGCAGCAGATTCCACTTCTTGGCGGGCAAGAGATGCGGCGAAGGGGACATACGTGCTTTCAGGAAATGGTGCACAATGCGCGTCCCCAGTGGATGCGCAGCGA
>DIAV01000099.1:1940-9793 GCA_002415895.1 Anaerolineales bacterium UBA5069
GGGTTTTCCGAACAACAGTTCCATATGATAGACTCGCGGCAGAAAGGCGCTTCCATCACATATGGGGCGCCCTCTGCGGCCACTTTTTATCATCAGCATTTGCACATGGAAGAACTCAATCGCGCACGCAGTGCATGGCAGCAATCGCTCCAGCGGCCGCGGCGCAGCCCACAATTGGGCGCGTCTGCGGACGCCACCGCGCGCGTACCAAGCCCCTACATACCGGCGCGCCGCAGCGGCAGCCAGGTGCTGGAGCAGCTTGTCCCGGGCGCCGTGGTCGAGACGCCGGTCGGCGTGTGCTATGTGGTTGAGCAGCGCTATGCGCTGGAACATGCACACGGCGGCACCTCCGTCGGCAGACTTCTCGATCACCACCCCAGCCTGCTGGCCCCTTTCCATCCAGCCAGCGCGCTGGAGGATTGCGCCGATTTCTCCACAGCCGCTTTTTTGGACACCGAAACCACAGGGCTGGGTGGAGGAGCCGGTGTCTATGCCTTTATGGTGGGCGTGGGCACATTTGAGGCGCGCCCCGACACAATGCAGCCGGGGCACATGGAGTACGTGGTGCGCCAGTTCTTCATGCGCAGCCCCGCCGAAGAACCCGCACTCCTCTACGCATTGGGCGCGCTCCTAAGCGAACGCCAGCTTATGGTGAGCTTCAACGGGCGCAGCTTTGACCTGCCGCTGCTGCGCACACGCTATGCCCTCAATCGCGCGCTGCTGCCGGCTAACCTGCGGCGCGTGCCCATTCTCCAGGAGGGCAGCCCGCACCTGGACCTGCTGCTGCCCGCGCGCCGCCTGTGGAAGCGCCGCCTGCAGTCCTGCCGCCTGGTCAACCTGGAATCGGCCATCCTTGGCCTCGAGCGCAGCCAGGATGACGTGCCGGGCTTCCTGATCCCGCAACTCTACGTCGATTATGTGCGCAGCGGTCGCGCCGGCGAAATGCAGCGCGTTTTCTACCACAATCGGGAAGATATTGTCACGACCACGGCGCTGGCGCAGCAGTTGTGCCAGGCTGTCAACGCACCCCATGCCGCCGAAAGTGGGCTGCACGGCCTCGATTGGGTTTCGCTTGCGCAAAATTATGAACAATCAAACCAGCCCGATGCGGCGGAACGCTGCTATATGCAGGCCCTGGATGTACTCGATCAGCCCAGCGATCAGCGGCTGGCGCTGCAGCGGCTGGCCACGCTGCTCAAGCGCCAGCAACGCTGGGTGGACGCCGCCGCCCTGTGGGAGCGCTGGCTGACAACCGTTCCCGGCGCCGATGCCACCCCCTATATAGAACTGGCGATGTACTATGAATGGAAGCGCCAGGATCTGGAACAGGCCGAAATGTGGGCAGCGTGGGGGCTGCACACCATCAACTCTGCCCCGCACTGGCAGCGGCTGCCGGGGCAAATGGCAAACCTTGAGCAGCGCCTGCAGCGCATCCGCCGCAAACGCGCAGCGTGAAGGAGCAAGTACGTTGCAACAGCCGCCGCATGCGCGCGTAGCGTGTACGCGATTGATGCGCGATGGCCCCTCAACGACACCGAAACGCTACCAACACTGGCCCGGCGCACACTAGCCTGGCACGCATGTCACTTCATTACCACGATAATTCGCATTGCCACTGCACCCATGCAATCCATGCGCCGGCGCGCTGCCAAGCACCTCGGCGCACACCAACAGGAGTTTTCACATGGCCTTCAAGTTTCCCAGCCCCCAATGGACCGCCGCGTTTGAGAGCGAAATCAACGGCAGCGACGCCTATGCAAACGCCGCCAAGCAGTGGGAGGGCGACATCCTGCTTGTCATTGATGAAAGTCCTGGCATCTATCTCGACCTCTGGCATGGCAAGTGCCGCAGTGCGCGTTTCGTGAGTGACGCGGGCGAGGTCAGCCCTGAATTCAAGATTATTGCGCCCATGGCCAAATGGCAAAACGTGTTGGCCGGCAAGCTGGACCCTGTGCAAGGCATGGTCACTCGGCAGCTCAAGCTTGAGGGCAACCTCGTCAAAATTATGAAGAATGTCAAGGCCGCGCAGGAGCTTGTGCGCTGCGCCACCAAGGTGCCCACGGAATACTAAAGTGGTGCATCCGGCAAGTACGCGAGGGGTTGCGTAGCGGCGGCTTCAGCCGCCGGTCTCGAGGACGCGCCGCCGTGCATACTGAAGCCGCCGCTACGCATCTGCGGCGTACTTATCGGATTCACAGTTAGGGGCATAGACTTCAGTATCGCGGCTACGTGAAGCAACCTGTCAGCAGCCGCTACGCGCTGTAAATTGTGTCGCGCCTTTGGGGCGCTCATCTGGAGACCTGTTCGCTATGTGGTACTTCAAATCACCCGAAGTGGTCTTTGGTGAGGATTCCCTGAGCCACTTGCAGCAAATTGAGGGCAGCCGCGCGTTCATTGTGACCGACCCCACACTGGCCCTGTTAGGTGTCGCCGGTCATATTGAAGGGCTACTGCAGGAAGCAGGCTTTGCCACCGAACTCTTTGCCGAAGTCGAGCCAGAACCTTCACTGCAAACTGTACGCCGCGGCGCAGAATGTGCGCTTGCCTTTGCACCCGATTGGATCATCGGCCTGGGTGGCGGCAGCCCCATGGACGCGGCCAAGGCCATCTGGGCCATGTACGAGCGCCCCGAGTTGGACGCCACCGACATTAACCCGATGACCAATCTCAACTTCAGCAAAGCGCGCATGATCGCCATCCCCACCACCAGCGGTACGGGCAGCGAGGCGACGTGGGCCGTGGTGCTCACCGACACGGAGGAGAAGCGCAAATTCAGCACGGGCAGCCGCGAAATTGTCCCCACCATTGCCATTGTGGACCCATCGCTAACGACCAAGCTGCCGCGGCGCATTACGGCCGACACGGGGCTGGACGCGCTGACGCATGCAGTGGAAGGCTATGTCTGCTCGTGGAGCAATGATTTCAGCGATGGTCTCTGCCTCAAAGCAGCGCAATTGGTCTTTGCCTACCTGGAGCGGGCCTATACAGACGGCGAAAATGATGTTGAAGCGCGCGACAAAATGGGCGTCGCGGCAACCATTGCGGGGCTGGGCTTTGGCAACTCCAACCTGGGGCTGGCGCACGCCATGGGGCACTCCTTTGGTGCGCACTTCAAGAAGCCGCATGGGCGCTGTGTGTCGCTCTTCCTGCCCTATGTCACCGAGTTCAGTATTAACGGCGGGGCGGGGCGCTATGGTGATATTGCGCGCTTCGTTGGATTGACAACAGACAGCGATGAAGAGGCGGGTGGCCGCCTGCTGGTGCAGCGCATGCGCGACCTCGAGAGCGCCGTCGCGCAGCCCCAATCCATCGCCTCATTCGAGATTGCGCCCGCCGACTTTGAGGATGCACTCGAGCGGCTCTGCGACCACGCCGAGCAGGACACGCAGTTCTTCACAGCCCCGCGCATCCCCGAGCGCGAGGAACTCGAAAAGCTCTTCCAGTATGTCTACGAGGGGCGCCCAATCGACTTCTAGGCTGATACGGTTAAAGAACCACAACTACGTCAACATCTCAACGCGCTGTCTTTGCGTTGAGATGTTGTTTTGTACAACCTTCAGTCCAGTGACCATTGCCAATGCGCTGCATCCTCTGCGCGCGCCCAACAGAAGCATAGCACCTTGCCTACGTCCCCAAGTCACAACCTGAACGTCCTTTCGGCCGACCCGTAAGCGCCTACAATCGATTCTGTGCGGCTGAGGACGCGCTGGTCCTCTCCATTTTCCCGCGTTCAGGAACGCGGGAATCCGCGTCTGCGCCGTGCAAAAGGATTCGACCGCATCCATGGTTCGAGGAGACATTATGCATTCGCGAGTGATCCGGCTTTGGGGCGCAGCATTTCTGCTTTGCGCAGTTGTACTTGCCATAGGCTGGGGCACACTCTCTGCCCAGGCAAATGCTGAAATATTCGTACAGCAGGCCACCCCGCCGGCGGCGAACCCTGCAGATGACGGGGGCGGTGACCACCAGGGAGAAGATGAGATCAGGAGCTATGGCCTGATTGAAGTCATGCCCGCAAATGGGCTGACAGGCACGTGGGTCATCAGTGGCACATCGTATACGGCCAACGAAGCCACGGAGTTCGAGCCCGAACATGGCGGCTTTGCTGCAGGCGTCTGCGTCAAGGTTGTCGTGGAGCAAACCGCGCCAACCCTTGCATTGAAGATCGAGAGCGAATCGGCCTACCATTGCAGCAGCGATGATGACGACGATGACGGTGGACACCACGATGGCAAGCTCTATGGCCCGATAGTGAGCCTGCCTGACAACCCTGATCTGCTGGGACCCTGGGTTGTCGGTGCGGAGACCTTTACCGTAACCACCGACACGAAGCTTGCGCAGGAAGAGATGCCCTTTGCCGTGGGCGTTGTCGTCAAGGTCGAGTTCAAGGAGGTGGACGGCCAAAAGATTGCGACCAGCGTTGAGTCAAAGTTCAAGCTGGATGACGATGATGACGACCATGGCGGCCATCATGGACACCATCGCGGCCATGACGGTCGCGCCTTTGGGCCAATTGAAGCGCTGCCCGATAACCTGATCGGCACATGGATCATCGCCGGGCTCAACTACTCCGTCACAGAGACAACCGAGTTGCGCGGCTCCGGTGTCTACACAGTTGGCGAGAATGTAAAAGTTGAGTACTACGCGAATAGCGCCGGCGAACGCATTGCCACCGAGATCAAGCACACAGGTTATCATGGTGGCGTATCGGGCCGCGGCGTCTTCAAGTTCGTTGGCTGGGTGAGCGCAAAGCCTGCCGGCTTCATCGGCCTCTGGACCATTGGCGGCGAGCCGTTCGCCGCCACCAACACCACGCGCTTTGACGAATCGGATGGGCTGCTCACAAGCACATCCTACGTGGAAGCAACCTACAAGATACAAGACGACCAGCGCGTGCTGCTCAAGCTCGAGACAGCAGTGCCGCCGGGTGCAGGCGATGACAACAACGTCGGCCCAATCGAAAACCTGGGATCCGCCGATGCCGCCTCGGAAGACTCGATTGCCGCTGAGCTCTGGCGCGTGGGCGGCGTGGAGTATGCAGTGACCGCCGCCACGCAGGTTATTGGCGCAGATGCCGAACTCACGGTCGGCCGTACCGTTGTGGTGAACAGCTATGTAGATGCCGGCGGCGCCACAACGGCGACTCGCATTCAAGCGATTACCCTGGAGAATCGCGTGCTTCTGCCCTTAATGCAGCGCTAGCAGTTGGGGCGCAATCCGCCATAAACAAAGCAGAGGGGCTTCCATATACGGAAGCCCCTCTGCTTTGTTTATGGCGGATTGCAGTGGCCCAAGTGACAGGCGTGCGAATATCTGCTGAACAATTGGAACCATTCAACCAGCGCGAACTGTTGAATGTGTATATAATTGCATTGTTTGGCCGGCACGATTTTGCCTGCAATGACAACCCAAATATCCAATCCACAACGCGCCTTGCGCGCGCCACAATTGAAAGAGAGTCTCCGCATGGAATACCGACGCATGGGCGACACGGGCATGAAACTCAGCAGCGTGAGCCTGGGCGCATGGACCACCTACGGCGGCAGCGTAGGCGACGACACTGCCGAGAAGTGCCTCACGGCGGCCGTTGAGAACGGCATCAATTTCATCGATGTCGCAGATGTCTACGCCGGCGGCAAGGCCGAGGAAGTTGTGGGCGCATGGATGAAGGACTTCAAGCGCAGTGACCTTGTCATCAGCAGCAAGGTCTATTGGCCCATGAGCGACAACATCAACAACCGCGGGCTGGGCCGCAAACACATTCGGGAGTCCATCGAGGCGTCGCTCAAGCGCCTGGGCACAGACTACCTCGACATCTACTTCTGCCATCGCTATGACACAGAGACTGCGCTCGAAGAGACTGTACGCGCCATGAGCGACCTTGTGCAGCAGGGCAAGGTGATGTACTGGGGCACGAGTGTGTGGGGGGCCGCCCACCTGGAGGACGCCGCAGGTACGGCGCGCCGTTACAACGCATACCTGCCCAAGGTGGAGCAACCCCGCTATAACATGCTCGACCGCCACATTGAGCCGGAAGTGCTGCCCGTGGCTGCCAAGCACGGCATGGGCATTGTGGTATGGAGCCCGCTGGCACAAGGCGTGCTCACGGGCAAGTATAACAGTGGCATGCCCGAAGGCAGCCGCGGCGCCAGTGGCGGCCAGTTGCAGGAGTGGGTCAGGGGCGAACTGACCGAGGAGAATCTGGCCAAGCTGCGCGCGCTCGACACCATGGCGAAGGAGATGGGGCTGAACATGAGCCAGTTGGCGCTGGCCTGGATTCTGCGCCGCCCCGAAGTCACCAGCGTGATCACAGGTGCAAGCCGCCCCGAACAGGTGCTCGACAACGTCAAGGCCGCCGAGGTGAAGCTGGACGACGAAATGCAACGCCGCCTTGAAGAAATTCTGGCCAACAAGCCCAAGTAGTGTTTCCGCGCTGACATACATGTCGCAACAGGCAAACGACAAACGAGCCTCCCGCACATGCGGGAGGCTCGTTTGTCGTTTGTTGTGGTGTGCCAAAAAGCCGCAACTGCGCGCAGTCGCGCGCTGAACGACGCCTTGCCGGTGGTGGCTGCATAGTGGCTACAATGCCGGGGGCTCGTGTTTGCGAGAGACGCAACGTTACACGAGACAAGTCACCTACTCTTCGCCGTCAATCTCGTCTTCATCTTCATCAAGGTCAAGTTCCTCATCTGTAAGGAACATGAATACTGTCGTCGTCGCATACACCTCGCCGGGACGCAATGTTGTTGAGGGAAATGCCGGGTGATTGGGCGAATCGGGATAGTGCTGCGTCTCGAGGCAGAAGCCCTCGCTCTGGCGGTACGCATTGCCGCTGGCGCCGTAGAGCGTGCCGTCTAGCATATTGCCGGCATAGAACTGGATGGCGGGCTCTGATGTCATGACATTCAGAATACGTCCCGTTACAGGCTCATACACGCCGGCTGCAAGCACAAGTGGGTTATCGTCATCGCCATCGTCATCGTAGCCCACAATGGATTCGATGTCTTCAGGCATCTCGAAGTCCAGAACCCAATTGTGGTCATAGCCACGCCCGAAGGCAAGTTGTTCATCGTCGCTGCGAATGTCCTGGCCAATCGGCTTGGGCACGCGAAAGTCGAAGGGGCTGTCAGTCACATCGGCCAACTCGCCCGTGGGGATAAGCCCGGCATCCACCGGCGTGAAGTGGTTTGCGTTGATCATGAGCACATGATCGTAGATAGTGCCCATGCCCTCGCCGGCCAGGTTGAAGTAGCTGTGATTGGTCAGGTTGACGATCGTCGCCTTGTCGGTGGTCGCGCTGTACTCGATGCTCAACAGGTCGCTGTCTGTGAGCGTGTAGATGACTTTTACGGCGAGCGTGCCCGGAAATCCCTCCTCCATATCGGCGCTGGTGTAGGCAAGCGCCAGCGCCTCACCCTCTGCAACCTCGTGCTCCTCGGCCGCCCACACCACCTTGTCAAATCCCTTGATGCCGCCGTGGAGCGCGTTGGCGCCGTTGTTCACAGCCAGGGTGTACTCTGTACCGTCAAGTGTGAACTTGCCCTTGGCAATGCGGTTGCCGTAGCGGCCAATGATTGCGCCGAAGTAAGGGCTGCCCGCTTCGTAGGCAGCAAGGTTGTCAAAGCCGAGCACCACGTTGTCGTAGAGCCCATCCCTGTCCGGCGCCAGGATCGACGTAATGATCCCGCCATAGGTAATAATCGACACCTCCATCCCACTGGCGTTGGCGAGGGTGTACTTCTCAACCGTCCTGCCGTCCCGGGTGACTCCGAAGTCTTCACGAAGCATGTGGGCCTCCATTGTGAACAGTGGCTGACGCATGGTGCACCTGCTGTCTCTTATACACATCT
>DIAV01000030.1 GCA_002415895.1 Anaerolineales bacterium UBA5069
AAGAGCACGGGAAGCACAATCAGGAAGAGCACGATCATCACGCGCCAGTTCCAGCGCCGCGGCGGTGGGCCAAGGGGTTCGACGACCGTCGGCGCTGCGTCAGCGTCCGACGCGTAGGGCAATTTGTCGCTCATGCGAATTCTCCTTCTTGAATCCGTGCCGGCAAGGCACGTAACCGTACAGGGTTTCTGCTGTATGGTTAACGGATTCAGGATAGAGAGGTTCCGCGTAGGTTCATCAGGCGGTGTGGTTTTAGGAGAAGGGCCAAAGCGTGCGCAACGCATCACCCCATACAGAGGCGCTAAGCAGGAGAGCGCCCAAGGTGAGGAACAGTGCCTGGTAAATGGCGGCGCGGGGCACAGGCGTGCGCCATTGCGCCCATGCTGCCACACCATCCACACCGGTGTAGAGCAACGCGCCAAGCAGCGCGAGAATACTCCAGAGGGCAGGGCGCAAGGCGACCAGCGCCGCCACCCCGCCTATGACCATTGCCGCATTCAGCGCATAGATGCCGGCGCTGACCGACAGCCACGCCAGCTTTTTGCGCAAGGCCAGGAAGAGGGCGGCGACCGCGGCGATACCAACCATGAATGCAATCAGGCCGGGCCACGACCAAAAGGCGCGTCCAGCCGTCACCAAAAAGCCAAGCCAGAGGATAAAGTAAACGCTGACATTCGCACCCACGCGCACGATCTGCGGCGTGCCCTCGATCATCATAAGCGCCATCGCCAGCAGCGCAATGAGCAGCGCGAGCACGATGCTGCCCTTGTAGAAGAAGGTGGGTGGCGTTTTGCCCATGATCGCGATAATGCTTGCGCATAGCAGCGCGACCACAATCATGGGGCTTGTTGCAGCAGGGGCACGCGCGTGGTCGCGCGCAGCGAGGCCCGAGGCAACCAGCGCGCCGGCAAGCAGGAGCAGTGCAAATATCGTGTGGACCATAGGGCAGTTGATGGGGTGGTGAGCCGGCAATGCACCCGCCACAGCAGGCATGCCGAAGATGGCTGGGATCGAGCTATTCCGTGCGACTCCAATGGATTTCTACGCCGTCGTTGCTGCCAATGCCCTTGCGCAGCATTGAAATCAGGGCGGGGTCTGCACCGCCTGCTTCCATCAAGTCAACCGTGGGTGACATGATGTAGTAATCGCGATCAACCGTGGACTCTTCTTCGAGGTGCTTAGCGAGGAAGGCAAGCTGCTCTTCACTCATTGCGCCAAGGACGATGCCGGTATCGTTGTCGTAGACTGTGTACATTGTGCCTCCCGGCGCTGCTGTATGGGCGTGTGTGGGTTGAGCGGCAGGCGCGTAACATGCAGGTTCAAAATGCAGCCACTGCGCGGCCATTGCGTAGATGCCTGCTGATCATAACGGGTGCGGCCCTATGCTGCAAAAGGGCGGCACACGCAGGCGCGCCCGCGCGCCAAGCTGCAAAGTGCCAGGTATTATCTGGCTACTGGCTGCGCAATTCGTTGACGATTTCCTCATATGTGGCTGCGGTTTCGAGTGAAGGCGGGGTGTTGAACTCTTCCTCCAGGAGCTCGCAGAGGTGGCGATAGACCTGCATGACTTGCACGAGATCGCGCCGCTGCAAGTGGGCGCGCATGAGCGTGCGATAGGTGGCTTCTGCAAAGGGCTCCGCCTGCAGGGCAATGCTCAGCGTGTAAACGGCGTTCTGGGCCATGCCACAGTTGATTTGCAGATTAGCCAGCCGCAGCAAAGTGGCCTGATGGTCGCGGTGCATTACTGTGCGCAGGCTCCGATGCCAAACGCCCTCGGTCACATCTGCGAGAAAGGGGCCGCGCACAAGCGAGATTGCATAGGTCAGGCTGGCGATGGCCTGTTCGGGCTGCGTTGCTGCAATACGCTCCGCCAGCGCCGTGGCGGCGTAAAAATCATCGACATCGCTGGAGTAGAGGCTTACAGGGTCAAAGCGATAGCGATTGTTTTCGAAGACGATCCAGCGTCGCGCACCGAGGGCCTTGCGCAGGAAATGAATGGTGACGTTGAGTCGGTTGCGCGCGCGTGCAGCATCGACATCGGGCCAGAAGTCGGCCACAATTTGCTCGCGCGTCCGCTCTCCAGTTGTCACCAGGTAGAAGAGCAGATCGCGTGCAACTGCATATTTCCAATCTCCCATCTCAAGCAGCTTGTCGTCCAGCAAGACCTGGCCATCGCCCAACATGCGCATTTGCAACTCGGGATGGGTGGCGCGCGGCCCTGCGACAAGACTGGAACGCAGGGAATCGATGCCGTGCTTGAGTGCGTCGGCGACGGACCAGTAGTTGCCTTCGCGTCGCGCCCGGGCAAAGTCCACTTCACCCAGAATTTCGAAGGCGCTTTCGATCTGGCGGCGATAGGGTGCCTCAACAGATTTTGAAAGCGCTTTCTCGAGCGGCCAGGGGATGTCTGCGGCGCTGTACAAACTCGTACTGAGCGGCCACATGCAAGCGACACCCGCCACATAGGCCAGGCTCAGGAGGGTTGCCGTTGTGGGTTCCTCGCCCTGGCCATGGAGATGCTCCAGGCCTGCCTCGAACCAGTCCAATGCCTCGCGCAAGTTGCTGTCCGCCTGGCTGTTCTCGGCAAGGACAAAGAAGCTGCGCGTGAGAAGGGGCGCGTTTTGCGTGCGCAGCGTCAACTCGTGGCACTCGCGAAAGAGTTCTTCGGCGCGGTGGGCGTTCCCCTGCAACTGGTATGTGCGTGCCAGTTCAAACAGGTGGTTGCTCATGAGGAAGGGCTCGCCATATTCGCGCAACTGGCGCAGGCCCTCTTCCATGATCTCCAGTGCTTTGGTCAGGTAGCCGCGCTCGCGCGCAATAATGCCGCGCAAGGTGAATTGGCTAACCGCCGGCAGCGCACCGGCACCGGCGTTCCTCTGCACGTCGATCTCATCAAGTATGCTCTCGGCCAGGTTTAGGTGACCGGCGTAGATGGCCGAGATGGCGTAGTACTGCTGTATGCGTGGAATGATCTCACGATCGTTGGCGGTGATTGCCAAGGCGCGCGCTTCCCCCAGCGATTTGCATGCGCCTTCAAAGTCGGAAGCCCATGCGCAACCCATGGCGATGACAAAAAGCAGACGCGCGCGCATGTGGACAGATTCGGCCGCGACCGGCTGCGCCATAAGGGCGCGCGTCCAAGTGAGTGCATCGGCCATGTAATTGCGCCATAGCCAGTACCAGCCCAGATTGCTGATGATTTCTGTGGCCAGTGTGGGGTCAAACTCAATGCCATAGTGAATCGCCTGCCGCACGTTCGCATCTTCGGCCTCTACACGCCGCACCCAGTGCATGGATTCGCGGGTGTAGATGGCATCGCTCCCCTCGTGTGCCAAATTCCACACCCACAATGCATGACGGCGCGCCACGGTCTCCCACTCACCGCGCGCGTGCAGTCTCTCACGCGCGAAGCGCTGAATGGTGCCCAACATGCCGAAACGCATTTGATTGCCTGCCGGCCTGGTTAGCACGAGTGACTTGTCCACCAGCCGCGTGAGAATGCCCAGGATCGCCTTGCGTGGCAGGCTGGTATCTGTGCAGACCGACTCGATTGCGGCAAGTGTCGCAGACTGCGCGAAGAGCGAGAGACGCTGGAAGAGCAGTTGCTCCTCTTCTGTCAGCAGTTGCTCACTCCAGGCGATGGCAGCGTCGAGCGTCTTGTGCCGAGATGCGCCCGCCCTGCCGTTTGTGAGAAACGCGAGGTCAGTTTCAAGGCGCTGAGCAATTTCGCGGGGCGTAAAAACGCGTATCTGGGCAGCCGCCAGTTCGACGGCAAGGGGAATGCCGTCCACTGCATGACAGATAGCGGCGACATCATGGATATTTTGCGCGTTCAAGGCAAAACCAGGCGCGACGGACGCGGCGCGTTCGCCAAAAAGCTTGATCGCATCGACAGTGTAGAGGCTGTAGACATCGCTGCCGTTTGCGGATGGCAGCGGGCTTGCCATTGGCTCAACCGCGATGCGTTGCTCACCGGGCAGGTGAATTGCCTCGCGGCTTGTGCAAAGTACATGTAGATGGAGCGTGCGCAGCAGGAGTACATTGAGGACAATGGCAAGGTCATCGACAACATGTTCGCAGTTGTCAAAAATGATCAGGAGCTCACGTTTTGCAATGAACTGGCCGACAGCATCAAGCGCATCAGCACCCGGGCGCGGATCAACGCCCAGCGTGTCGGCCAGTCGCGGCGCAATTTCTGCGGCGGCTGTAATGGTTGCCAAATCAATGAACCAGATGCCGTCGGGAAAGTTGCGTTCCAGCGTGCGCACCACCTCCACGGCAAGGCGCGTCTTTCCCACGCCACCAGTACCCGTAATGGTAATGAGGCGCACGTCATCTTTACGAGACAACAGATCCAGGAGGAGAGATCTTTCGGCGCTGCGCCCAACAAAGGAAGTGGGCGGCGATGGAACGGGGTATGCGGAATCAAGCACGAACAGAACTCCAAACTGGGGAGATGGGCGTGTTAAACGTATGGCTGCGGGTAACGGAGCGTGCCGGCGTCAAAACCTGTCGCCGTGTCGAACGGCCCCAGTGTGTCCGGCTTGCGGCTAAGGGAGCGACAAACAATTTGCCATGACTTCAATCGCTGCTATTGCACTTGCCAGTATACCAAAGAAAGATCGAATCTGTGCACTTATATATGTTATCGATCAAATTCAGTTACACGCAAGTTTATGGAGCCCATTTGGGCGCCACCTGTTGCGCGCACTACAATGCAGCGATTGCGCAAGCCAGTGACCGTTTCTGCACGGTGCCTCATGTTGTAAGCGGTGCACAATGACTCTCGATGAAAATGTGAAAACATGGAAGCCGGCACGCGCCCCTTTTGCGGCGCTTATCCACGCGATTGCCCTGGAGGTGCAGCCCGCCTGGGTTGTGGGTGGCGCTGTGCGCGATTTGTTGCTGGGGCGCAACGCCGCCACAGTTGATATTGACCTGGTTGTGGCGCATTCAGCCATCCCGATTGCACGGCGTGTTGCCGACCGCCTGGGCTGGGCTTTTTACGCGCTGGATGAGGGCCGCGACGTCGCACGCCTGGTTTTCAGCGCCGGGCCCGAGCCGCTGGTGTGTGACATTTCCTCGACACGCGGCGGATCAATTGCGGCGGATCTGCGCGCGCGCGACTTTACCGTGAACGCGCTGGCTTTCGCGCTGGATGCGCGCGCGCACGACGTCTACCCTGTCCATGTGATTGATGTAAGCACGGGTATGGCCGACCTTGCTGCGGGGTGCATTCGGCGCGTACATGCGTCCAGCCTGGCCGATGATCCGGCGCGCCTCCTGCGCGCTGTGCGCTTCAGTGTGGAGCTGGGTTTTCCCATTGAGGATGCAACGCTTGACCAAATGTTGCGCATGGCAAATAGCGTATACAGCGTGAGCCCTGAGCGCATTCGCGACGTGCTGTGGAAGATGCTGGCGGGCGCAGATCCTGCAGCTGCCATTGAGTTGTTGCGTACTACCGGCCTGCTGCCCATTGTGCTTCCTGAAGTGGCGGGCACTGAGTTTGTGCAGCAAAGCGAACCACATGACAAGGATGTCTACCGGCACACGGTGGCAGCCGTGCAAATTGCAGCCGTGCTGCGCGACTGGTTGCTTGGGCGCAGACTTGCAATGCCCCTCAACGAAGGAGTGGCCGCCAATCTACGCTTGCTCACACAGGTTTTGGAGCCGTGGGCATTCTATTTGCGGCGTCACTTTGCCGCCGCAGAGGCAGGCGGACGCCTGCGCGCCGATTGGCTGGTTTGGCACGCACTGCTGCACGATGTTGGCAAGACGGCCACGCGCACGCTGGAATCGACAGAGAGCGGCGCGCAGCGCACACGCTTTTTTGAGCATGAGGTGGTGGGCGCACACATGGCCACAGCGCGCGCCGAGGCGCTGCGCTTCAGCCGCGCTGAAGCTGATCTGGTTGATATCGTGGTCAGGAATCACATGCGCCCACACCTGTTGCACATGAGCTTCGCCGGCGGCGACATCAGCCGGCGCGCCCGCTATCGCTTCTTCCGCGACGTAGGCCCGCGCACAAGCGATCAGCGCGCGGGCGTGGACGTCATCATGCTTGCGCTGGTCGACAGAGTTGCCATGAACGCGCAGCTGGATGCCGGTGAATGGCACGCTTACCTTGTGCATATGGCGCAGATGCTTACCTTCCTGTATAGCGAGCAGGGTGTGGACCGGCCCATGCGCCAACCGTTTGTAGACGGGCGCACGCTCATGCAGGAGTTGGGACTTGCGCCCGGCCCGGCGCTGGGGCAGATTATGGAAGCGCTGGCCGAAGCGCAGGCTGCGGGTGATGTGACAAGCCGCGCCGAGGCGTTGAAAATGGCGCAAATGCTTGTTGGGGGTATGCAGTTGTAGTACAATGTGGCTGCCCAACACCCCATGCGGCTCCCATTGCGGCCGTCGGCAGGAGTGCCTGCCCCACGATTCCTGAATATCTCCGGCCGTTTCAAGCTGGCCCGCCTGAGATCGCCGCCTGCGTAGTGCAAAGAGCCAATGCCTCATCCACCCTGCCCGTTGTTGGGTACGCTCGACGATAACAACAACCCCGGCCCACCCGTCGAATACCCCTCATTCGAGAACAAGTGCATGGCCGCGGATGACCGCGATATGCTGCTGCTTGCCGACCAGGCTACCTACTGTCTTGCCGGTGGCTGCCGCCTCTGCCCGCGCTATCGCGCCGCACAGGCTATGGCCGCGCGTGGCAGTGTCGACGCCGACACCGCCGCCGACGTGGCGGGCGGGGTGCTCGCCTCTGACCAGTTGCGCCCCGAATTGATGGCACTGGCAGGCGAGGATGATGGCGTGCCCGCGCGCCGGCGCTGGGCATGGATGGGCACGGCTGTAATCTTTGTCACGGTTATGCTGTGCGGCGCAACCTTTGCGGCCTGGTCGGGCTGGCAGCAGGTGCGCAGTTTCCTGGAGGAACGGCAGGCGGGCGTTGTTCAGAACGTCGTCGATGGTGATGCGCCCCTGCAGCCCCAATTCGTTGTGCTGACGGCAATCGCCCCCCAGGTGGCCGCCGCAGCGCCGGTGGCCGCGCCGGCAGCCGTAGATCAAAGCGCTGCGGCGGCCGTGCAGCCGGGTGATGTGACGCAGCCCGGCGGCGTGACGCAGCCCGGTGGCGTAACGCCGCCGCAAAACTTTCCACAGGCCGTAACGCCAACCCCTCAGCCGCCCAGCAGCGAGGCGCCACTCATTGTTGTCGAGCCGCAGAATGTAAACGCGCAGCCCACTGTTGCGCCGCCCAACATCCTGCTGGAAGTGCCCACGCGCCGCGCCACGCCTGTGTTTGATATTCCAACGAGCACGGCCGCGGCCGATTCGCCGACACTTGTGCCTACAGAGACCCCCACACCCACACCCATGGGCACGCCGGTTGTTGTCTTTGCACCGGCACAGCAACTTGTGCGCGATGGCGACTGCACGATAGTAAGTTGGGATGTCAAAAACGTGCGTGAGGTGTATTACGAGAATCAGGGCGTGGATGGGCGCGGGCAGAAGGAAGAATGCGTCAACGACCTGCTGGAGATCTACCACCTCGTCGTTGTGTTGGGCGATGGTTCTGCGCGTACCTATACGACGACCGTCACAATGCTCATGCCCACGGACACGCCGCGACCCACGCCCACCTTTACGATTGCCGCCGCGTTTACACCCACATGGACGCCACCCCCGCCCACGGCAACACCCACGCCGGACGTAAACTGGGGCGTGACGGTCAACGTGCAGGGCAGCACCGAGCAGGTTTGCGCGCTCGGCGCCGAATGCAAAATTAACCTGGTCGTGACCAATACGGGTGATGTGATTGACAATCTGCTGGTGGGCATTGTTGAACAGGGCACAGGCGGCGCAAATCTCTGCCGCGGCGATGGTGTGTGCGCGGCGAACAATCTGGCCCTGCCATCCATGGGGCCGGGCAACGAGGCCAGAGTTGAACTCAGGTTCACAATGCCGGGTGATGCCGACAAAATCAGTTTTGGCATTCAGGCTGTAAGCGCCGGTTCGGGCGGCTCTGTAAGCTCGGGGACCACCACGATTACGATCAAGCCGCAGTAGCGGGCTTTTATGAATGCTGCGTAGCGCAACAAACAAGAAGGGGGCTGCCCATAGGCGGCCCTCTTCTTGTTTGTTGCGCGCAATTCGCCCTATGCTTGCTCGGAACGTTGCGCGGCGCGCAATCGTTGGCCGCATAGCCGTATATGGCGTGGCATACGGATGATCGCCTGGCCAATGCGCGCACAGGTTAAGGCGTATGCCACATGCATTCCGCATGGAATCTCACCAAAGGAACTCATCATGACGACAAAAAAGCGCAAACAGGACGACCAGGCAGGCGAGAAATCGGCCGCGACGCTCGGGTGGAGCGCAGGCGGTCCCACAGGGGGATCGAACGCGGGCGCAGGCGTGGATTTGGGCCAGCGCGCAGAGGATGCGGTCCACGCAATGGGCAGTAGCGGCGACACGACGCCGCTGGCGAACATGGATACCAGCGGGCTGGTTGAATCCCAGGTGACGCGGCCGTCCACAGTCATGCCCAGTGAACGCCGCGAAGGTCATCACAATACGGAGCGTGCAAACCGTACAAACCAACGGGATGCACTTGCGCACAAGTTGAATGAAGAAGCTGATGCGCGCGACAGTTGAATCGTACCGGCAGCACTTTGTGCCTGGACCCCTGGCATACCCTGTCGAATTTGACACGGGTTGCATCACCTTCGGTGCAGCCGTACAATAGTCACATGCGTTTCAGGTGGCCGGCGACAGTGACGGCCACGTATGCAACGCAGCATGTGGGCAAACACCTTTGAGAGGAACAGGACAATGAGCGAAATACCCTCTGGAGCCGTTAGCGAACCGAAGCATCTGGTCATCGCTTCCTACCCGGATGAAGATCGCGCCGCGCAGGTGCTGGTGCAAATCAAGCAAGCGCGCAGCGCGACAGGCTTGGGCGTTGAAGAGACGGCTATTGTGCGCAAGGACGATGATGGCAAGCTGACGATCAAGGAGCAGAATGACGTCAGTACAGGCGTGTCGGCGGCGGCGGGTGGCCTGTTGGGCGGGCTGCTGGGTGGCCTGTTGGGCCACGGCAAATCCGGCGTGTTGTTGGGCGGGTTGCTGGGTGCGGGCGCGGCACAGGTGATCGATGCCGGCATTCCCGACGCGCGGCTCAAGGCAATTGGGGCAGGGCTGCCGGCGGGATCATCGGTGGTGGCGGCAATTGTGCCGCAAAGTGCATTGCCCGCCGCACGCGCACTGCTTGAAGAAAGTGGCGGCGCGGTGACCGTTGAGTCGATCACAGGCGGCGCAACGGTGACAATGCCCAAGACGGGCATCGCGCAAATTGACACGCTCGCACAGCAGGTGGGCGACGCGATTCAACCCTTTGCCGGCTCGGCGGCTTCCACGCTCAGTGGCGCAGCCGCATCCACCGAAGATCTTGCCAAGCAGGCGGGTGATCAGATTAGCGAGGTGTGGAAGGGGGCCAAAGGCGGGGCTGCGGATAACCCTGCGGCATAGCGGGGCAAGCCGACGCTATCCAGCGAGATTTGGCGTGCAGACTTACAAGAAGGGCGTTACGCCTCGGGTAGCGTTACAAGATTGAGCGCTGCCTTCAAACGCACAATGCGTCGATATGACTGCGTAATGCGCTCTTCGCTGATTTGCCCGCTTTCAACCATGGCGCGAATGATGTCGAAGGCATCCAGCGGCGAGATGGCACTCTTGCCGGGAATGTTATTGCTAATCGCGATCAGGTCGACGCCCGCCTCAATCACTTTCAGGATGGCGTCTTCAGGTTCATAGATATCGGAAATCGCACGCATACGCATGTCGTCGCTAATCACGACGCCATCGTAGCCCATTTTCTCGCGCAACAGCCCTGTAATCACCGCCTTGGAGAGGGTGGCGGGTAATTCAGGGTCCAGCGTGGCGTTGAAGATGTGCGCCGTCATGATCGCGTCCACCTTGCCTGCGGCGATCAGCTTGATATAGGGGGCGAGTTCAATCGTTTCCCAAGTGTCAGTGACATCCACGAAGCCGAGGTGCGTATCGCTGCGTGAACTGCCATGGCCGGGGAAGTGTTTGAGCGTACAGCCCACGCCGCGAATGCGGTGGGCATCAATAGCTGCGGCGGCGTGGGCGGCCACGATGTCGGGATCGCTCGAGTAACTCCGCTGCACGCCCCCAATCACAGGGTTGTACGGGTTCAGGTTCAAGTCGACCACAGGCGCAAGGTTAAGGTTGATGCCCAACTGACGCAAAGTGATCGCCGTACTGGCCGCCTGCGCGGTCGTCACGCGTAGGTCGTTAATTTCGCCCAGATACTGCTCTGAGTAATTGGGGTCAATGCCTGACCACGGCCCCAGGCGGCTCACGTAGCCCCCTTCCTGGTCCACGGTAATCAGGAGGGGAATGGTGGCGGCGGCACGCAGTGTGTCGGTAAGGGCGCGCACCTGCGCCGCGTCCACCAGATTGTGACCAAAGAGTACAACACTGCCCAGCTTGCCGGTGCGAATGGCTTGGAGCACTTCCGCTTCGGGCCACAGCGACGTGCCGCCGAAGCCAACCAGCAGCATCTGGCCGATCATAACATCCAGCGAGGCTTCGGGCAGCGGGTAGGGCTGGGTGGAAGGGAGTACGACAGGCGGCTTGTCAACGGCCCCCGAGAAGTCTGCGAACGCAAAGCGTGAGAGTTGGTCGCTTGCCAGAGCGGGGCGCACGCAGCCGGTCAGAAGCGCTGCGCCGCTGACCTGGGCGGCGGCGCGCAAAAAGCCCCGGCGGGATAATGAACTCATGAGTCAGGGTTTGTGCTGAACAAGGCGCACGTGCGTGCGCCAATCGCGTTTTTGGGTATTGCTTGAGTAACTCGCTCGCCCCAAAACGGCCCGGACAGCGTCCGGGCCGTTTTGGCGATATTGGCTAATCACTTTATAGATTATTGCGATGAGTTTGGCAAGGCTTATAATGAACTCCGAAGGAATTACAAAAGGAGACAAAAGATCATGCAGGAAGCAAGAATCGCTGAAATTTATCATCGTGTCAGCAACGCTTATCAAATATTCAGTGAGAACGGCAATGAATGGGAAGCAAATGGGTTGAACAGCACCCCGTTCAAAAATCTGGTTGCTGCAGCTCTATCCACGGTGACACACTCCAAAAGGGTAATACGTGCCTGTGTTGCGCTCTTCGCGGTCGCATCCACGCCTGAGGAAATCGCAAAACTCGATGATGATCGTCTGAAGGAACTCATTAAGCCAGTTGCACACTACAATCGAAAAACCATCCAGTTGAAGGAAATGTGCAGGCAACTCATCCAGCGGCATGGCGGTGAGGTGCCAGCGACAAGGGAGGCTTTGCTGGCCCTGCAGGGAGTTGGCCCCAAGGTAGCGGATCTCATCATGAACTTCAATTTCGGCGGCGATGCCATTGCCGTGGATACGCACATCCATAGAATGCTGAACAGGACCGGCATGGTCCAGACAAAATCTGCGGAAGAAACTGCGGAAATCATCAACACGATCACACCTGCGCAATATCGCAAGCACGCGCATGAATGGCTGATCCAGCATGGCGGGCTCATCTGCACTGCAAAGAAGCCAAAGTGTGAGGAGTGCATCATCCGGGATTTATGTGATTACCAGAAACTGGCGTCACATTAGTCAAGGATCAATAATCCCCGCTCGTCATACACACATCCGGAACCTCCCCGGTTCTTCATCGCCCGATCCAGAGCCATCACCAAGGCAACCGCTCCATCCACCTTCTCGGTGGACTTTTCTTTGTCAATCTTCCGATTCCCAGCTGGAGCTGATATCCGCGTTCTTCCTTGGAGGGCTGGAATCCACGGTTTCCATCTGGTTTTTTCGCCTCCATTGGTGGAGATGGCGGGAGTCGAACCCGCGTCCGAAACAATCATCCAAGGACTTCTACAGGTTTAGTCGCTCAATTGGTTTTAACCAAGGTGGCTCTGTGCGACACAAGCCATCTCTCAGCGAGCCGATTGTCTTAGGTGGCCTTATCGGCGTTCAGCCACCGCAACTCCTCAGTAGATTACAGCCTGCACGAGACCTGCGAGCACCATCAGCGTGCGGCCGTGATCCCTCGAGGGGATCAGTTCAACTTAGGCGGCGAGGGCCGCAGGGGCCTGTGCGAAGCCGAAGTTGAAGGTTTTGCCTGTGTTGGCATTTGTAGCGGTGCGCCTCTTTTAACGTAGCCGACGCTCTACGACCTGCCGTCCAGAGATATCCTGCCCCGTCGAAACCGGTACATCCCCAGATAACGATGCAATTGTACCACAAAGCGGCCACTGCATCAATGCAGCGACGGCTGCAAATTGTCAGACGTCCGTGCTTCCCACGCACACGGGTATCTGGCGATCGAGCCATATTGCGTGCGTTGTAACCTGGCAGGTGGCCGCGCGAATGATGACGCCTGCTGCGTGCGCTTCGTCAAGCGCAGCGGCGAAGGCTGGATCCGTTGCGCGAAATGCCTCGAGCGCATGGGCATCGGGGCGTTGCACAATGAAAACGATCGCCGAGCGGGTGCACGCCCGCGCGAGGGCAGCCAGTTCGAGCACATGCCTGCGCCCGCGCGCCGTCACCGCGTCGGGGAAGCGCGCCACGCCATCCACAACGAGTGAAGCGGATTTGACTTCAACCCATGTGCGGCTGCCGTCGTGGTGCGTCAGGCGGAAATCGGCGCGCGAGTGGGGCGTTGCGGCGGATTGGTACACCTTGACAGCGAGCGGCAGTGGCACTTCGCGCCGCACTTCGTATAGCGATGCGTAGTCTGCAATCTCGCTAAAGAAGCCTGCGGCCAGCCCCTCGGCGAAGAGGGCGTTGGGGACGCGCGTGTCAAGGCTGACGAGGCGGCCGTTTGCGGGATGCTCGACAAAGCGCAGGTCCCAGCCTGTTTTGCGCGGGGGCGCGTTGGCGCGGGGTGGCGCGGCCGGGCTTACATGCACGCGCACGCCGGGCAGAAGCAGCTCGGCGAGGCGTCCGGGATCGGCGCAGTGGGCGACAATCACCTCACCGGATGCCAGCTGCGCGTGAACGACATAGCGGTTGGGCCGCGCGATGAATGTGGCCGGTTGGGCTGCAAAGTCGAAGATCATGGAGAGAATTTCCGGATCAGGCGCGCGGTGGCTTGGGCACACGGAGAGAAGCGAGCAACGGCTGTAGGGTGCGCCAGAGGGCGCGCGCCTCCTGGGTGGCTTGCGCACGTCTGTCGGGTGGGGCGTAGAGGGCGGCACTCACAGCAACGCCCAGGGCGCGTGTGGCCGCGGCAGCTTGCTTCACCTCACCCGTCTCTCGCCCGTGCAGCGTTTGTGCGTGCGCGGCAAGCTGCGCGCCATACTCAATGGGCGTGTCACCAGGCGCGGGCGGATGACCTGCACGCGCGCCCCATACCTGCAATGCCAGCCACGGGTCCGCGCGCGCAACCCGCACGCGCCGCAGCGTGCGCCACAACAGCCAAAGCACCAGCGCAACAGGCAGCAGCCAGACCAGCATTTGCGCGTTCCACACAATCGCACTGTCGGGCGCAGCCAGTTGCGGCGCCGGATCCGTCACCTGCGCCGGCAAAGGCGCCGCGCTGCCCACGCGTTCGATGGGCGTGCGCGCAGCGGTTGGCTCGAAGGCAATCCACCCTACGTCGGCAAAATAGACTTCGGGCCACGCATGTGAATCGGCCGCCGTAACCAGCCACGCGCGCGGTTCGGGCATCCACCCGCCAGGTGCGTAGCCAGTCATGAAGCGTGCGGGCAGCCCGGCTGCGCGGGCCAGCACCACGTAGGCCGTTGCATAGTAATCGCAGTAGCCGGTCTTCAGATCAAAAAGGAAGTAATCGGCAACATCGGTCACCTCCGGTGGTGGCGCGGGGATGTCGAGGCTGTAGGGGAATGTGCGCAGATATTCCTGAATAGCAAGCGCCTTGTCATAGGGCGCGTCAAAGCCGGCGGTGAGTTCTTCGGCAAGGGCGCGTGTGCGCGGTGTCACGCTGGGCGGCAGTGTGAGGAATGCACCAAAGCCACTGGGCAGCGGCGTCTCCACAACGCTCCACGGCGGAATTGCGCGCAACCCTTCCTCGCTCAGGGCGGGCGTGAAGGAGAGCAATGTATAGGCGCCGGCGCCGCCGGTGACGGCAATCAGTTCGCCCTGTGCGTCAAGGCGCAGCCAGGTGTCAATGCCTGCCTCCACAAATTCGCTGGCAACGAAGAGTGTGCTGGATGGCAGATAGGTACGCACGGTTTGCGCGAGCAAACGCCGGCCCACATCTGATGAACGGGGGCGGCGGCTGTCGGCAGGCAGTTCCACCAGCGTGGGCTGTACATCCGGCTCCCAGCCCAGGCCCGTGTAGTGGGTAAAGGACCTGGCATTCAAGTAGGGCGCAAAGGCGGGGGCATCATAACTGATGGCCGCGTCACCCGTGCGCAACTCCAAAATGCGGGTTGTGCCCAGTTCCGGGCCGCTGCCCAGCAGGAAACTGTTGGGCAGCCCTGTGGTGGTGCCGGCAAGGCTATACCGTGGCTCGGTTTCCATGTTGGGAAATGCCTGTTTGCGCACAGTCTCTATGCGCTCGTCCAGCGGTGCAACAAGGCGTGAGTAGAAGTCGGAGATGGCGCGCACAGAGAAGACAGGGGCGATGGAGGCCAGAATGAGTGCAAGCGAGGCCAGCGCCGCGGCGTTTAGCCACCGCTCATTCAAGATGGTGGGGTTGTAGTCGGACTGGGTGCGCATCCAGCGTGCCGCGAGGCGATTGTTATCCAGCGCAACATGCAGCAGTAACACGATTGCGATGGCCGTCACAAAGTAGAGCCGCCCTCGCCCGCCAAAGAAAACGATAGCTCCCACAATGAACAGCAGCGGCGTCATGGCCGGCAGCGCGTGGCGCGTGGAACGCGCCAATGCCGTTGCAAGCGCAGCGCCAATCCAGATAATAACGGCCGCAAAGAGCGTAAAGACGCGCTCGTCGGGGACGACACTGCCGCCCTGCGCCCCGGACCACCAGACGGTGTAGCGCGCGCCAAAGCGGACAATTGCCTCGTTCATTTGCGCAAGGGGCGGGGCGAAATCACCCGTGCGCAGGGCGGCAAGCATGGAGGGGCCATCGGGCAGCCAGCGCATAACCAACTGGCTGATGATGACCCCGCCCAGCAGCAGGACGACGATTGCGCTGTAGACCAGGCTGAGGCCGCGCATGTGCGTGATAGCGACCGAACGCGGCCAGCCTGCAATCCACCAGACGCAAAGCACCGCCAGCGCGCCCGTCAGGGTGAGCGTGTTGACTGTCTCGGGCAGACGCACCCAGTTGTTGGCTTGCAGCGCAAGCGCGGGCACAGCGGCAAGCGCCACACACGCAGCCAGGGCAATCCAACCCTGCGCTGGACGCAGTTGCGCCGCCAGGAAGCGCAGCACGCGTGCCGGCCACGAATCGATGAAGTCGCTCATGTCGGCGACGGGCCTGTCGTCGTAGCCCAATTAGCCGACCTCCTCCTCGATCTCCACGCGCACCACGCCACCGCTGGGGGTCGAACGCAGTTCAACGCGGCGGCGGCGATGGGTGATCAATGCCGCAAGGCGCGCATCCACGGGCAGCGTTTGTACACGAATGGCGTGGCGCGCGAGCAAGGCACGCAGTTCATCCGCTGCGGGCGCCGTTTGCTGCGTTGTGACAAGAAACACACCAGCGGCGGCGCCCCCGGCCGTAATGCGCAGCAATTCGGCGGACCAACGTTGCACGGCATCGGGGTTGGCCAGTTGCGATGTGACGACGACGACGCTGGTGCGGCTGCCAATCAGGTGACGGCTGCCTGCGAGCAACTCGGCAAGGGGGAGCGGCGCAGGGTCAAGCGGGGCAAGGGCGGCAAGCATGGACCAGAGATGGCCGCGCCCTGCCGCCGGCGGCACGGTGACTGCCTGCGCCGGTGCACCGGATGCGCTGAGCAGCCCCACGGCGCGGCCGCTGCTCCCCTCCAGGAACTGCGCGGCGAGGCTTACGGTGGCAATCAAGCCGGTTTCGAAGGTGGATGCGTCGCCCTGGGTTGACACGCCGTCAATATCGGCATCGAAGAGCAGCCAGATATCGCCGCTTGGCTCCAACTCCATTTCGCGCACCATCAAATGCCCCTGGCGCGCTGTGCTGGGCCAGTGAATGAAGCGCGTATCGTCGAAGGGCTGGTAGCCGCGCACCCCCGATGAGGGCAGCGTGCCGAGCAGCGGGCGGCGCGCGCGGTCATCGCCACTGGCGTAGCCACGCGGCAGGGGAAAGGTGGGGAGCTGCACCACGCGCGGGTGG
This sequence comes from Anaerolineales bacterium UBA5069, assembly GCA_002415895.1. Taxonomy (GTDB): domain Bacteria; phylum Chloroflexota; class Anaerolineae; order Caldilineales; family Caldilineaceae; genus UBA5069. Next base: position 16,300 of record DIAV01000030.1, read on the forward strand.
ATGAGCAGCAGCTCCGAGCGGGTGTCTGTGATATCCAGCTCGAAGAGGCGCAGGGGGTCTGCGGAGCGGAGTGTGTGCGGCCCCAGTTGAAAGATGCCGCGCCGCGGGCAGATGGCCGTTGCGCGCCACTTGTCACTGCTGTTGGCGCCGGGCGCTACCACGCGCCCCACGTTGTAGCCGGGCAGCGTGGAGTTGTCAATCAGTTCGGCCCAAACAGCAGGCGTGCTGCTGGTATTGTGAACGACGAACTCTTCTTCCAGCGTATCGCCCACAACGAGCATTGTGCCGTGACGCGACCGTTCGAGGTACAGGCCGCGCGCCAGCGCGCGCGTCCATAACCATGCCCCCGTATAGCAGATGACGATCATGACTGCCATCGTCGTCCAAACGGGGTCGGGCATGATCATTTGCGCCAGCAGAATGATGGGCAACGCGAAGAGGGGCCAGCGCACATGCAGCCTGATGACGGCGTTTGCGGGCAGACCACGGTTGAGAAATTTGTGGTTGAAGTCACCCCATGCTGCCAGCGGCTTTCTGGGCATGGTATCGTTGGGCATGCGGGGTGACTGAGGGGAGATTTGTTGCATGATGACACCTGTGCCAGAATGTCCGTGCTAACTCATTAGACCACAGAGGAGCACAATTCACCAGTGACAAAGCCACCCCATTCCCCCAGCCCCAAAGCGCCGGGCAGTCTTGAACCTGCGCTCACTGTTCCGCGCGCGGAATACTGGCGTGTGGACTTGCATGCGCACACCATCTACAGCAAGGACTGCCTGACGCCCACAGCCGCGCTCATTGAGCGCGCGCGCGCCGTGGGGCTGCACAAGATCGCCGTCACCGAGCATAATCGGCTTGATGGCGCGCTGGCCGCCAAGCGCCTCGCACCCGATTTGGTGATTGTGGGCGAGGAGATCAAGACCACGCACGGTGAAATCATTGCCTGGTATGTGCAGGAGGAGGTGCCGCGCGGCCTTTCGCCCGTGGAAACGGTGCGCCGCCTGCGCGATCAGGGAGCCGTCATCAGCATTCCCCACCCTCTTGATTCTGTGCGCAGCTCGGCCATGGGCATGGAGACAGTGCTCACGGTGATTGATGCAGTGGATGCGCTGGAGGTGCTCAACGCGCGCTGTGTGCGTCACGCTGACAATGGCGCGGCGCTGGCGTTGGCGCGGCTGCACGGCAAGCTGATGACGGCGGGCAGCGACGCGCACACCCTGTATGAAGTGGGTCGTTGCGCGTTGGAAACGCCCCCCTTTGCAGACAATGCGCGGGCCTTCCTGGCGGCGCTGCAATACGCCGTGCCTGTGGGCAGCGAAAGCCCCTTCTGGCCCCATTTCGCCAGCACATGGGCCAAGATTCGCAAGCGTATCGCACCTGTCAAGCTGTAGGGGACACAGGAGAAGCGCGCGCCGCTGCTCCTGCGCGACGCAACATTTCTTTCATCCAAGCTCCAGATTTGCTTAATGAACCTTTAAGACGTCTGGCGCATACTGCAGGGGCGCTGTTGTGATGATGTTTCTGGCGTACCCTCTACGCAGAACATCATAGAGAGCCCCGTTCCAGCCCTCCTGGAATGGGGCTCTCGCTTTATTGCCTGGTGATTCCCTTCCGGCTTGCCTGGGCCGTGCGGCGAGGCGTATACTGTGGCCATGATTGCTCGACGCCTGGCTCCGCGCATCGTCGCGCAGCTCATCCTCATCATACTTGCGATTGCCTGCTTGCTGCCGCGCGACACAGCACGCGCCGCTTCCGATCCCTGCCAATCACCGAATATTCTGCCCGCAGCCGTGTGCGACTTTGACGATTGGCATGGCGATGCGCCGCGCCAGGTGGCCAATGGCTGGAATGAGTACATTCGCTCGGGCAACCCTGACTTCTATCGCGATGAACATTCCTTTTTTGGCGGTGGCACACAAACCATTCGCTCGGGCGATCCCTTTCTCGCGGGCATCTGGACGCAAGTGAACGTGACGCCAGGGGCGGGGTACCGCGGCAGCGTTGCCTGGGGTGCGCCCAATCTGCCCGCCGAATTTGGCCGCCAGCTTGGCATTGACCCCACCGGCGGCACAGACCCCGGCGCGCCCACGGTGATCTGGGGACCGCAGCACTTCGGCGACGGTCGCATGCTCAACTATGCGACGGATGGGCCGAACATCGACATACGTGCGCGTGCCGTGGGCGACCGCATTACACTCTTCTTCCAGGTTGATCGCCCCACGTCTTCGGGCGATGGGCTGATCTTTATTGATGCAATCGCCATCTACCCGGACGAAAGCGCGCCCGGCGCGATTGACGCACCGCCCGCCACAGCCGTACCGGCAGAGCCGGCCACCGCCGTTCCGCCCGAAACGCCAACTCTCCCTCCACCTGTCGCAGCCGATGTTGCGCCTGTTGCGCCTGCACCCGCCGACGCACTGGCAGTAGCTGGCGCCGCGGCCTTGGCCCCGCCCAGCGCCATTGTTGAGCCGCCACCGCCCATTGATACACCCACGGCACTGCCCACAGCCACGCCGCTGCCCACTGCCACCTTGCCGCCCACACCCACACCGACAGCCACGCCGAGCCCAACGCCCACGCTGACGGCAACGCCGTCGCCCACGTGGACGCCATGGCCAACGGTTGCGCCGCCGGACTTCATTGACGCGGCAGGCACGGCCCTGCGCGTGGGCGACGTTGACAGTCTGCGCGCTGTGCCCTCGTCCACATGGACATTGGCTGCGCTGAGCGCGCTGGCGATGGCGGGCGCACTGCTCTTTGGCGGCTCACTGCTTTGGTTGCGGCGCAAGTAAAGGCACACAGCCGTCAATCGATTTAACGCTGCGAAGGTCGTGCAATGTACGACCTTCGTTGTCATCTTGTTCCAGTCTGCCGAGGTCCTATGCAACAGTATCGAATTCCGCTGGTTCCGGGGCCGGTCGTCATCCCGGACGAGATCCTCGACGCCTACAATGTGAATTATGGCAGCGCCGATCTTGAAGATGACTTCTTCAAACTGTACTCTGAGTGCGAATTTGGCCTGCAGCGGCTGTTGGGCACGCGCAATGATGTGGCCATGCTGGCAGGTGAAGGCATGGTTGCCCTGTGGGGCGCGCTCAAGAGCGTGATCCTGCCGGGCGACAAAGTGTTGGCAGTCGCATCCGGCGTCTTTGGCTATGGCATTGCCGATATGGCCCGGCAGATTGGTGCAGAAGTCGAGATTGTTGAATTTGGCTATGATCAGGCGATTGACGCAGGCGTGGTGCGTGCGCGCGCCGAGGCCTTCTCGCCGCACATGATCACGGCCGTGCACTGCGAAACGCCGTCTGGAGTCCTCAACCCAATGGAAGGGCTTGGCGAGATTGCGCAGAGCGTGGACGCACTCCTCTATGTGGACATGGTCGCCAGCGGCGGCGGCGCGCCGGTGCTGGTGGATGAGTGGGGTGTCGACCTGGGCCTGATGGGCAGCCAGAAGGCGCTGAGCCTTATGCCGGACCTGGCCATGGTGACGGTGAGCGCGCGTGCGTGGGAGCGGATTCGCCGCGCCAACTATGCGGGCTACGATGCATTGCTGCCCTTCCGCACGGCGTGGAACGACCGCTACATGCCCTATACACAAAACTGGCACGCCTTTGCCGGGCTCAAGGTCTCGCTCGCTGCGCTCTTTGCCGAAGGGTTGGATGATGTCTTTCGCCGCCATGTAGATGCCATGCAGGTATGCCACACGCGCCTGGAAGGCATGGGCATACGCCTCTATCCGCTCGATCGGGCGACGGCTGCACCCACAGTGACAGCCGCCTATTTGCCAGACAATTGGTCGTGGCCGCGGCTGGATCAGGCGTTGCGCGCGGAGGGCATGGCCGTGGGCGGCAACTACGGGCCACTCGCGGGGCAGGTCTTCCGGATTGGCCACATGGGCGCGCAGGCCAGCCATGAACTGGTGCATCGGGGCATGGATGTGCTGGAGTATGTCCTGAAGAGTCGTTAGCCTCTAATCATCACGCACTTGAAATCGGCATTGTGTGCCGTGCTGTACAAACGCGTGTGCCCGCATGTACGCTCATTAGAAATGGGGCAGCCATACTGACTTGTCTCGCGCCGTGCAGTACACTGCGTGCTGCATGTTGAACGGGCGCGACACGATGCGTAGCGGCGG
>DIAV01000203.1:0-3351 GCA_002415895.1 Anaerolineales bacterium UBA5069
GCCATCGAAAAATCCCTCGTCCGCGCCGACGCAGCCTTCGTCAATGGCCAAATGACCGACAGCCGCTATCAAAACCAGATTGCGCGCATCAACGAGCGCGCTGTTGAGTTGGCTCAACAACGCGCTCGCACTGTGGATCAATTAACTGATGAAGCGGAGCATGCCGAACAGACGGCCCGTTTCACCGATGTTCGCCAGCATGGTCTCGTTATGTTGCCCAGCAAAGATGTGCTGACGACGAATGCATGGCTGCGCCGCTACATTCGAATCTACTGCTCAGACAACAAAATCGAAGCTATCGTGCTCCTGTGACAGCCCTACACGTCAAGTTATTCAGACTGTGGCACCACGATGTCGTAGTAGAACTTTGATTCGCGCGTGTTGTTGAGCGGCACGTGAATGTGTTTGACCTCGGTGTATTCCTTGAGACCATACGTGCCCAGCTCGCGGCCAATGCCGCTCTGCTTGAAACCGCCAAAGGGCGCTTCGGCGCTGATGATGTGATAGTCGTTAATCCAGATTGTGCCCGCCTGGATGCGTTCGGCAACGCTCACGGCACGCTCCACATCGCGGCTCCACACACCCGCTGCCAGGCCGTAGATGGTGTCATTGGCCATGCGAATGGCGTCCTCGACGCTGTCATACTTGATCACCACGAGCACCGGCCCAAAGATCTCTTCCTGGGCAATGCGCATGCGGTTGTCCACATTGGTGAAAATGGTGGGCGAAATGTAGTGCCCATTGGCAAGTTCGGGGTCCGTGGGTCGCGCGCCCAGAAGCACCGGCGTTGCGCCTTCGTCAATGCCAAGCTGGATGTAGCTTTCAACGCTCCTGAGTTGACCGGCCGAAATGAGCGGGCCAAGATCAGTCGCGCCGTCGCTGGAGAGGCCGAGCTTGAGGCGGCTGGCTCGATCCACTAGGCGCGCGACGAACTCATCGTGCAGCGAGGCGGGCACAAAGAGGCGCGTGCCGCTCTCGCACGCCTGCCCGTTGTGCATGAAGGTAGCCCACAGGCTGCCGTCAATCGCCAGATCGAGGTCCGCATCATCGAGAATGATGTTGGGCGACTTACCTCCCAGTTCCAGTGTCACCTTCTTGATGGTGCTGGCCGCTTGAATCATGATCTCGCGGCCCACCTCGGTGCTGCCTGTGAAGGCGATTTTGTCGACCATGGGATTGGTGCAGAGTTCGGGGCCAACTACCTGGCCAGGACCGGTGAGCAAATTGAGCACGCCGGGCGGCAGCAGACCGGTGTCGTTGATGATCTCGACCATCTTGAGCGCGCTGTAGGGCGTAAAGGTGGCAGGTTTGAGGATAACCGTGTTGCCCGTCGCCAGAGCCGGCGCAATTTTCCAGACGGCCATGAGGAAGGGGAAGTTCCACGGGATGATCTGCCCGCAGACGCCGATCGGCTCGCGCCGCACAATATTGTAGGTGAGCGCAGGGAAGGTGATCTGGGGGATGGACTCGAGCGGCTCGAAGTCGGCCAGCTTGGCAAAGTGGCGGAAGTGGATTAACCCCACGGGCATGTCCATGAGGTTGGCCTTGCGCCAGGTGCAGCCGCTGTTGCGCATTTCGGCGTCGGCAATCTCATCCTGGCGGGCTTCAATGGCATCCACAATCGCGTGGAGCAGGCGCGAGCGTTCGCCGTGGCCCATATTGGGCCAGTAACCGTCGTCAAATGCGGCACGTGCGGCCTGGATGGCGATGCGCGTGTCTTCGATGTCGGCCTGGGCGACGTTGCCAAGAATTTCACCGGTGGATGGATCGACCATGGGGCGGTACTGGCCCGCCACGGGGGCGCGCCAAGCACCGTTGATGTACAACTCATACTGGGGCAGGCTGGGTGCGGCGCTGTGACCAGCGCCATTGGTGGCTTCGGTGCGAATGGCGGTTGCCATGGGTGTCTCCTTCCGGGCAGGGGCCGGATGCGCGCGTCACGGTGCGGACGCGCGTTGGCTTCTCATAGTCTGCCGTGCGGCGGTTCCGGTGAGATTGTGAGGAGGTTTTATAGGGCGCGAGCGCTGTCGAAAAGCTCACTCCACCGTCTCCAGCGGCGTATCGCCCGGCCACGCGCCGGGCGTGCGCAAGAGGTCGTCACTCAGTGGTGGGCCGAAGAGAGGCGCAGCAGGGCGCAGCGCACTGCCCGGCAGAATGGTGGCTGGGCTGCCGGGCGGTGTCCACGTCAGTTCCATGGCGCCGTTGGCGCCGCTCTGTGAAGTGAGCGTTACGGAGATGGGATGGTCGCCAGATGTCAGCGCGATGAGGCCGGTCGCACTGCCGCCCTCGGGGCCGTCAATGGACGCGACAACTGTGTCGCCAATGTGGAGCGCGCCCGATCCCGGCAGTGTCAGAGTAAAGGTGTAATCTCCCGTCTCTGATGCGGTGAGCGTCGCTGCCCAGGTGGCGCGCAGGGGCTGGTTGCGGCTATCGAGCAGCGCGCCCATACAGCAGGCCGCCAGCGCGTTCTCCTGGCGCGTTTGCAGAGGCAACCCCTCAATCTCCACAGATGCTGCAAAGCCGTGGGGCACACCGTCCGAAAGCGTCAAGTCGGCAAGAGCAGGCGGAACGAAGCGGGGTTCGCTGCCGGGCTCCATGTGCGCCCAGGCAAAATCAACGCCCGACTTGGGGCCTGTAAGCCTGATTGCGTGGTCGCCTCGCGCAAGGTTCAGGACAGTGACGACATTCGCTTCGCTCGGTTGGCGTGTGAGGACGGGTGCGCCATCGAGATAGAGGGTAGCAGGTGCGCCGTCAATGCGAAAGGCATAGTTCCACTGCTGGGGAACGCGCAGCGTGGCGCTCCACGTGGCTTCACCATTTGCAGGCGTGGCGGGGCCGTTAATCAACGGTGGCGGCTCTCCCAGCCTCTCCACGCGCACTGGGTCACTGTCCATTGTCACCAGCGCGCCGCGGGTTGCTGCAACATCCTCCGCTGCCATATAGATGAAGTCAAAATAGTGGTTTTCGCCGGCGCGCCGATAATCGACCGGCACTGCGGCAGGGTAAAGGCTTTGCAGCCACGGCAGATACGTAGCCTGGTTGGGGTAAACGAGGAAAGCAAGGCCGCGGCTGCCATCCTCGGGCAGAGGCAGCACAGATCCTGGGGCGCGCACGCCGGCGCGCTGCGCGTTGGGCGCGAGCAGCCGCACCCAGCCCGAGTTGACCATGTGGAACGAATTGCCCAGCGAGAGATGCAGGGTGTCGGAGGGCTGGATGGTCAGAGCGTTACCCTCCTGATTCCACCCTTCCCACTTGTTCATTTGCGCATAGTCAACATAGTAAAATCGCGCGTCGATGACAAGCGCACCGGTCAACAGGAGTGAGACAGTTGCCATTGCCAGAGATTGCACC
>DIAV01000203.1:3681-16722 GCA_002415895.1 Anaerolineales bacterium UBA5069
CCGCGGCCCAGCGCAGCAGCCAGGCCATGCCCACCAGCGCCGCCAGCAGCGGCCACGTGCGTCCTGTGGGATAGAAATAGAGCGAGAATCCCCCCGCCAGCCCCGCGCCAATCCATGCCAGCGCGCGCCCGCGGCGCGCGCCCTCGAGCAGCAGCGCCACGCTGAGTGTCCACAGCGCCGCCGTGGGACCCGCTTCACTCGTCTCGCGGGAGAATTGCAGTGCGACGCCTGAGACGGCAAAGGTTGCACCCACAAAAATGGCGGCGCGCCAACTCCAATTGCGCAGCGCCATAAATATGAGCGTGGCAAGTGTCATCATGCCCCACAGGGCCGTAAAGGTGCGCGCCTGTACGTAGCCAACGCCTGCCAGCTTGAGCCATCCGGCGAGCAGGTGGAAGTACATCATGGAGATTCTGTACCAGCCAGCCTCAAAGAGCGTTTGCGGCGTTGTCCCTCGCAACACCTGCATGGCTGTGGCGGTGCGGTCGCCTTCGTCGGGGTTAATGCCAAGGGGAATGCGGTCGAGCCAGACAAGGCGTGCGGCGATGCCAACAGCAAGGATCAGCAACAGGGTTGCGGCCAGAGCGACGCGTGCCTTGCGGCCCTGTGGCAAGTCACTTTGCCAGCGCTCTGTAGGGGTTTCATAGCGCCGCACGAACAGGCCAACAGCCACAAGCAGCGCCACGCCTCCCAGCCATAGCCAGGGCCCGGCTGGGGCGCGCAGGTTGCCAAGCAGCGTAATGAAAGTGAGGGCGGCCAGCGCAAGCGCGCCAACCACCCCCAGCGCCAGCAGTCGCCAGGTTTTGCGCGCCGCTGCTGCACGAGGCGCGGGTTCCAAAACGAAGGGCGCTGTGGTTGTGGCGAGGAGAATCGCCGCAAGCGCGTAGAGCAGCAGGGGTTGCCACATGACCGCCTCGCCACGCACCAAATGCTCTGCCGCCGCCGCCACCGCCAGCGCGGCTGCTGCTGCCACCGCTGCGACAATTGCGCGCCGCGTGGCACGTGGGTGGTGTGCAATTATGCTGGGCGCGGCGGGTGGCGTTTGCATGGTTGGTTATGGCTGCGGGGCTGAAAATGCGCAGCGATTGCGCACGCTGCGCCGGCTTTCCACATTCACTGTGGACGATGCTACGGTTTCGTGGCTGGCTCCAGCCGCACAACGCGGCTGCCATAGGCGTCGGCAATCCAGATGGAGCCATCTGCGGCTGCGGCCAGACCAATCGGTTTGACCATGTCGGGCTGCTGGGGCAACTGCCAAAACGCACCGTGCACAACAGTCGCGCCTGCACGCGTGTGCAGCACAATCCGGCTCTCCTCAGGCTGGGAGATGTAGATGTCAGGTGGCTCACCAATGCCCAGGGCCAGATGGGGGGCATCCAGCGTGTTGGCCGGGGCTACGTCCCACGCACCCGTGCGCGTGCCTGCGGCATCATATTGCACGAGCTTGTTTATGCCCATAGCCACAGCGTAAATCGTGCCATCGGGAGTGACGGCCACGTCCGTAACCTGTGCATCTTCACCGGGCCAGACGGGGAACTCGTGCAGCAGCGCGCCATCTGGCGCAAATGCCAATATGCGCTGGCCGGGCGTGTGTGCAACCCAGATGCGCCCCGCGGAATCCACGGTGAGGCCGCGGGCGCGCACAAAGGCAGACTCGCTGGGGAGGATGGTGCGCAAATAGTCACCGTTCGGCGCGAAGATGACGATGGCGCCGGCCTCTGCATCCAGCACATGGACTGCGCCCTCGGCATCCGTAGCCACGTCGAAGGGCTCGGTGAAGGGGACTGCGCCACCGGTAATCGTGCGCTCAATTGCGCCTGCGGCATTGAGCACAAGCAGCGCGCGTGCCGTCACATCTACGACGTAGCCGCGACCATCCGCACCCAGGGCAATGCCGGTGGGGCGCCCCAGCCCCGTGAGCAATGTCGTTGTCGTGCCTATGAGGGGCGCACTGGGCGCAACGGGGGCGGGCAGCAGCGAAACACCACCTGCGGGCAGGGGCGCGAGTGCGCTCATAATGGGCAGTGTGATGCTGTCGTAATTGCCCATTGGTGGAAAGAGCACGGCACTGGGCACGGGCACGCGCGCGCCGTCTGGGGGCGTCCACTGGAGTCCGATACGGCTGTGGTTGTTAATCGCGCGGTAGCGCACGCGAATGTCGTGCAGTCCCTCGCCTAAATTGACATATCCTTCCACGGTCATATTGCCCGAGCGCGTGGCAACAACAGCCTCTTCATCAATCCAAAGCTCCGCTTCATCAATGGCGTTAAGCGAGAAGAGGTAGTAGCCGGATAATGGGATTGCGATTTTGCCCGTCCATTCCACGCTGAAGGGACGGGGCACGGGCGGCCTGAAGAAGACAATTGCAAGTTGCGGCGAAATCTCGGCCAGGGCAACGGGCGGCTCCCAGTCGCCATTGGCAAAGAAGTTGCCCAGCAGCCCGTTGGCGTTGATGGGCGCGCTGAAGAGGACATTGGCTGGGATGACACTTTCCACCTCGCCCAGTGGCGCCCATCGCAATTGGAGCGTGCCGGGTGCGCCGCGGGCGCGCACGCGCAACGTATGATTGCCCAGCGCGGGTGTAAGTGTCGTGGTCAGTTCACCCGTGCCGGAGAGCACCACGTTTTCATCAATCATGAGTTCCGCATGGGCAGGCGCGATCAATGTGAATACGTGCGGACCAAAGACGGCAATGCGCAGAATCCCCTCGTATGCGGCGGAGAACGGGAGGGCCAGCGGTGTACTCGCGGTCCAGTCAAAATCAAGATTGGCAACGCGCTCGGTGTGGACTGGGGCGCCCTGCCACTCGTCATTGTCAAAGTAGCGCGCCTCCAGCCCTTGCGCGGCATCGAGGACCGCACGCGAAAGGTGGACTGTGCGCGTCGAGACGGCGCCACCCAAGGGCGGCGTCTGCTCGCTGAAATCGCCATTGGGGTACATCATCTGCAACTGCTGGTAGAGGGTGCCGCTGTCGGCGTCGAGGAAGAGCCACACGTCCTTGTCTGCGGGCCAGATGAGCGGCATGGACTCGCTGCCCTCAATGGGGACATAGCGGCCGCGCCACTGGGGTGCAAGGAAAGTCATGGGCGGGCGGCCGTCATAATAGCTGACGACATACGCTTGTGTGCTATCAGGATCCAGCGCAGCCAGTGCGCGCGCCGTAAGTGTCTCGGGGGTGGAGAAGGCGTTCCAGACGGCAAAATCCTTCTGCTGCACGATAAAGTACTGGTTGACGTGCCATGCGGCCAGGGGCAGCATTAGGAAAGCGGCCAGTACAGCACCTGCGCGCGGGTAATAGCGGCCGCCGCTGGAGCCATCCCATGCGCGCAGGAGTTCGGCAACAGGGACGAGCGCAATCAAATAGGCGGCCACCATCGCCCCGTTGGCGCGCAGCGACTGGGGCGCCTCAAACGCCAGCGTGAGGATGCCGCCCAGCAGAGTAAACGCCAGCCAGAACAGGAGCAGCAGGTACACTGGCCGCCGCCAGCGCCAGAGGCAGACCGCGAGGCCCACGACGAAGAACCCGCCAAGCCAGGGGTCCAGCATGGGGCGTCCGGGCAGGTTGTGGCGGCCGTTGCGGTCGCCGGCAACGTTGAACATCAAGAGATGCGTCACCGTGTTGTCGCGCAATTCGCTCATGCGATCGGCAGGGGCCACTTTGGTCAAGAGAAAAGTGTCTGCCGAGCGCTTGAGGAAGAGGTCGCGATTGGTGGCGGCGAATGTGAGCAGTGGTGTTGCGACAATGATTGCCGCCAGCGCCCAGAGCAGCAGACCGCGCCAGGATCTTGCCCATAAATCGCGGCGCGCAATCAGCGCTGCAAGCAGAAAGAGGGGCAGCACAGGCATAAAGAGGCGGAACGACGAATAGAAGTTGAGGCCCATACCCAGCGCCATGCCGCTGAGCATGTACGCGCCCATGCGCTGCGTGCGCAGTCCATGCAGCAGCAGTCCCACCGCGAGCAGGATGAAAAGCGGCGTGGCAATGTAGTTGACGGCAATGCGGCTGAAGTTGAGTGACCACGAGGAGACCGTGAGGATGGCTGCGAAGGTGAGCCCCAGGGTGGGGCCGACAAGCGATCTGGCGCGCCCGTGCGATGGCGCTGTGTGGAAGATCTCGGCGGCAACGAGGTAGCCTGCGGCGACCATGGCAATGCCCATGAGCGCCGATACGGTGCGTGCCGCTGTAATTGTCTCACCCAACCAGGCAAAGGCAAGCGCCACCAAATAATTGTGGTGCGCCGTGTGCGATGTAGCGCCGAGGAAGAAGGGACGGTAGACGGGGTTGTGCAGGATGTCTTGCGCGGCCAGCGCATTTTCAGCTTCATCGTGCCAGACGCCGAAAGGCAGGCTCCCCAGATTGGGCAGGCGCAGCGCCGCGGCGAGGGCGACGAGCGCCAGCAACCCCAGCGCCACATGCCAGCCCATGCCATTGCTGCGCGCGCTGGGGCGCAAGCCCAGGTCCAGCGCCACGCCGCCTAGAAGGAGTGCACCAAGGCTGCCCAGGTGAAGCGTCCACCCCCATGCGGCGGGCTTGTCGGTGATGAAGCGGGGCGCAGCGGCGGCAGCCAGCACAGCCGCCAGCAACAAGGCGATTGCACCAATGCGTACCAGTGCCTTGTTGCGCGTTGCGCCAGGCGCACCCACTGCCAAAGGCGCCGCGCTGCGCGGAAACGCAATTAGATAGAGGACTATCGCGGCCACAAAGAGGGCAGTAGCGTCAGCCGGGCGCGCGCCTAGCGCAACCCGCTGTGCAAGCAGAGACAGGAGCAGCGCAAACACACCCAGGCCAATGCGCGGCAGGGTCGCGTGGGCGGATCGTGGCTTCTCAAGCGGGCGGGGGAGTGTGGCGGCCATGGCTCACATGGGCGGGTTGATGCGCGGTCGTAGTGTTCATTGCCGCGCCGACATCGCAACGCAAAGGAGCGAAGAGGCACAAAGAAAGAGCATCGTCTCTGCGCATAGCTACTTGTTGCAGACTTTGCTGTTCTTTGCGTTGCTTTGCGCCCCTCTGCTCCTTTGCGTTGCGATTACTTGACGTGCCGGAATCACGTCAAGGTAGCTGCGGAAAGAGCATGGCACGGTTGTTGTCAGCATCCGCAACGAGGATGGAACTGTTGGGCAGGTCGGCGGCAAGTCCGTTGGGCAAGCCCAGCCGGTTGGCCTCGGCGCCAAAGCGGCCAAAGGTGCCCTTGAGCAATCCATCCTTGTTGAAGACAAAGATGCGGAAGAACTGGGGATCGCTGGCGTAGACGTCACCATTGGCGGCCACAGCGAGGCCGGGCTTGTCGTAGATTGCCTTGCTCTCCCAGCCGGGCACAGGCCATTCGGCCATGAAGCCCATGTTGCCGTCAAACTTCTGAATGCGCCGGTTCCAGGCGTCGGCCACGTAAATGCTGCCGTCGCTGGGGTCAACGCTCACACTGGTAGGCTCGTCGAAGCGCCCAGCCACCACACCGCCCCCGCCCACTTGATCAACCAGTTCGCCGGTGGTTGCAAAGCGCACAATGCGCTTGTTGCCCGTGTCAGCGACAACAAGGTTGCCTGCCAGATCGATCGCGATGCCACGCGGGCCAAAGAGCGCGTTGGGGTCGCCCAGTTCGCCGTTGGTGGTGTTGAAGTAACCCCACTTGCGCAGGAACGCGCCGGTTGCGTCAAAGACCTGGATACGCCCGTTCCACGTATCGGCTACGTAGATGTTGTTGTCGGCATCCACGGCAACGCCCCACGGCTCGTTAAACTGGCCGTCGCCCAGGGCGAGGGGGCCGCTGCCGTCAGGATCGACGCAGCCGCCATCGGCACCCGCAGCCAGATCACAGCGCGAGCCAAAGACGGCGCGTTCAGCGCCCGTGGCATCAACAATCACAATGCGCTGGTTGCCCGAATCCGCAATGATGCGGTTGCCATTGGGCGCCGCAGCAACTGCGCGTGGCGTAAGCAGCGCCAGCCCGTCGTATGGGCCAACAAACATGGCCGAGGCGTTCTGATTGAAGTCGGGCACGGTCACGGCTGCGCTTTGTGCAGCACCGACCAGCGGTGTCACATTCAGGTCCCAAATCTGATTAGCGAGGTCCTTGCGCACCCACATATCAAACTCGCCGCGTGCGGGCCACTGCGTCAGGTCGCGGAAGCGGCTGAAATCGCTGGTATCGCGGTGGCGGCGGAAGAGCGCAATTTGCATAAGGCGCTCACGTTGCTGCGGGTCGGTGATGGCAAAGCGGATGCGGTCCCAGTTCAGGTTGAAGTAGTCCATATCGGGCCACCAAATGCGCCGATAGGTGCGCTTTACGTAATCGCGCTCAAGATAGGGCAGCACCTTGTCGCGGTTGGGCGGCCCCACCAGCACAATCGGCGCGCTCATGCTGTTGCTGTCGGGGTTGGCCCCATAGAAGCGCGCGTTGGGGTAGTCGCGCAGATACCATGTGAAGGGCCACGACGACTCATCGTCATAGGCGACGACAATGTTGCGGTCGCCCACCGTGCGCTGGCTAATGCTCTCGATTTCGCGCAGGGCGCGCTTGACGTCGGGGCTGGCGTGCGCGTAAACCAGGTATTCTGTCGCCATGTCATAGTTCACAAAGGTGAGCATGAACGAGGCACGCGTGTTAAAGACAAAGAGGATGGCGACCATGGCGACGCCATAGAGGGGTGCAGCCTGGCGCCAGCCCGCGTCCATGCTCCAGCGCACGCCAAAATAGACCAGTGTCGCCAACGCAGCGCCCGCAAGCAGAAAGCCCATCCACGCGGCGGCCACTTCGCTGCCGCGCCCTGCTTCGGGCACCGTGCGGATGAGGATGAAGAGCAGCAGGAGTGCGGCAGGCAGGAGGCCAATGAGCCACGCTGTACGGTTATCCCACGCGGCGCGCCAATCGATCGCGTGGATGAGGCGGCCTGCCCACCAGCCGCCGAAGACGCACATGGGTAGCGCCATGTGCGTAAGCAGCCAGGGCATCTTTTCACCGGCCACGGTGTAGGCCGACCACATGCCCGCCACCCACACCAGTGCAAAAATCACAAAGGCGTTGCGCGTGCTGACAGCCACCTCGGGCGACCACGCATCGCGCTGCGCGGGCAGGTCGCTCGTGGCAACGGGCGACCAGTTACGCTGGAAGACGAAACCGCGAATGAGCACCACTGCACCCGCTGCCGTCAGGATGATGGGCAGGAATTCATACATGGAACCAATGAAAGGGTAGTAGTACCAGGGCTGGCTGCCGCGCTCAACGTTTTGCTGCGCAAGCCAGTAGCCAAGGCTGCCCACAAGCCCCGAAGCAAGGCCGTTGCGCGTGTTTGTAAAGAAGGTGGTGTAGAAGAGCACCTGGATCACCCAGAAGGAGGCCATGAGCTGCGCCCACTGGTTGAGGCCAATGCGTCCTTCGTCGTCACCTTTGCGGATGACACGGAACCAGAGCACCGCCAGCGCAATCGCGAGAATGCTGGTTCCCGCGACCAGCAGAGCCATGCGCGAAATGAGCGCATCGGTCAGGTACTCGGAATTGGCGAAGACCTTCGCCTCGCCGCCCAGTGCCATGTGCGCAAATGGGGCCATAAAGGGCAGCACCAGCGTTGCCATGAGTACAGCAAGGTCGGCGGGGAGGGCCGAACGCAAGCGGCTCCAGCCCTTGTTGCGCAGCAGGAAGAAGAGCGCCAAGCCAATCGTCATGAGCGCGATCGCACCCAGAATGGGGATCGCGATGTTGTCCTGATCGTTGTGGTGAAAGTAGTAGGCAGCGATACCGAGCGGGATGGCGGGCGTGATGACAATGAGCGAGCGCCATGCAATGGCCTGCCACATTGCCAGCATCACAATGAAGCCGCCAAAGACCGCCCCCGTGATGAATGAGTTTTCCATCGTCACGAAGCTGAAGCCCATGGCAAGCACCATCAGCATGAGCCAGCGGAAGCGGCGCGTCTCGAGATAGCGGAAAGCCCCCAGCGCCCACAAGGTGGTGAAGGTGGCAATGAAGATGTCGTCGCGAATGTAGCGGCTATGGAAGAGCAGGCTGGGGCTGACAGTAATCAGAATGGCCGCAACCAGCGCGCCTGTGCGCCCAATCCAGCGACGGAAGGCATACATGAGGGCCACAAGCGATGTGCCCAGCAGCGCCGGTACGAGGCGCGATGAAAAGTCGGAAGCCCCAAAGAGGAAGTAGCTCAGCGCCGTCATGTGGAAGCGGAAGGGGCCGTGCATCATGGGGTTGTGCTCGTAGCGCCCCTCGTTGAAGAGGTAATAGCCGTACATTGTGTGCAGGCTCTCGTCATGGCTCATGCCGCGCGTGCCGAGATCATAAAAGCGCAGCACACCCGCGAGCAGCACAAGCAGCACCCAGGCGATAGTCTCCCAACGCCATGCGGGGAAGGCAGCGAGTGGCTTGTCGAACCAGGAGGTGCGTGCAAAGCGCGGGTCATCCGCGCGTGTTGGCGCGGGAGCCACTACGGGATCGGGAGTGTGCTCGGGGACGAGTACAGTGTCGCTCATGAAACAAAGCCTCCAGCGGGGGCGGATTGCGTAGTTCTGGAATAGGCGGCGCGCATGCTACGGCGTTGCCCACAAATTGACGGTTTCAGGCTCAGGCTGATTGGGTGCGGCGCGATAGAGCAGCCAGCGCAAGCGCGGCCGCCAGCCTGCGTTCCAGCGTTGTTCGCCATCCTCATAGCCTGTCAGTGATGGCAGATCGTTCGGCAGCCAATTCGACCGCAGCCGCACTGTGCTGCCGACGTACTCACTGTTCCACGCGCTTTGCGCCGCCTCATCGCTGGAAGGGGCCATGATCACCAGCGGCGCGCGGCCGGGTGCAGCGCTGGCGTCGATAACGGGTGCAGTTACGTAGGCTGCGTTACGCATATCGCGCATGAGCCAGCCAATCAGCGGGTCGGCTGCGTGCGTGGGTCCGGTGACGACCTGCACGGCCAGTTCGGTGGGATCTCCCGTGCGCCGGTCGCTGAGCGACTGGACATCGGCGCGCAGCGTGGCGGCGTCGTGCCAGGTCGTATTGGCAAAGAAGCCGTTGGGATGCGCGGGGCTATGTGCAAATGCCAGATGATGTGCGGCGGAGAAGGTGGCCGCCAGCAGGAAAAGGCCTGTTACCGCTGCGCCCACGACAAGCGCCTGCCGCCGGCTCACAAGCCAGGCGAATGCGGCCAGCAGGAGCGCCACCACGCCGAGCAGGAGCGGCGCGACGAGCGCGCCCGCCTGGGCCGGCGCGGCCTGCGCCAGACTCTGTGCGCACCAGAAGAGAATGGACATGAGCGCAGCCACAAGCACAAGCGCAAGCAACACCGCCTCACTCCACTCATTCGTGGCGCGCGTCAAACGGTAGAGCCACTGTACAGCCAGCGCCGCGCACGCGGCCAGCGGCACACTCAGCAAGGGCAGCGCCGCGGGCGCACGGCCGGGCAGCAGCAGGATGAGCAGCGCCAATGCCAGCCACGCAGCAAGGAAGCGGCGCGCAGCGCGTTGCGTGGCATCAGCTGGCGTTTGCAGCCAGAGCAGGATGAAGCCGGCCACGCCAAACACGAGAACGAAGGGCTGATCGACAAGCAGGCGCGTGAAGGGCCAAAGCAAGGGGTAGGGGCCCGCCCGCAGCGCGCCCAGCCACTGATCGAGGCTGGCGCCGACCATGGCGAGTTCCTGCGGCCAGGCAAACCAGCCGGTTGCCCCCAGCAGCGCCGCAGCGCCGCCAATCAGCAGTGTGCGTATGTTGAACAATGCGCTACGGTCTGCCGCAGCAATCCACAAGTAGAGTGCAAGGACGAGCAGCCATGACCACGCCTGCGGCCCGCTCACCAGGAGCAGGCCCGCGCCGGCTGCAGCGATTGCGGAGGCGACGGCCCTGCTGCTGCTCGGGGCGTTATCGGCGCGGCGTGTCGCAACGTGCATGGCCGTGAGTGCAACGAGCGCCAGCGCTGCCGAGAGCGCCGTTGCATCCGCCATGCGCCCAAAGGTGAGCAGCCACGGGTCGAGCGCAAGCAGCAGGGCGAGCACCAGCGCCGCTGGACGGCCCAGGCGCGCGCGCCAGAACCACGGCAGGAGTACGATGAGGCTCGATAGCAGGGCAACGGGCAGGCGCGCCAACGTCTCGTTGCCGCCGCCGCTCACCCAGAAGGTGAACGTTTGCAGCGCGTGCAAGAGTGCGCTGCTCGTGGCTGGGGCAACCGTGGGGTGGAGCGCGCTTGCATCCATCCACGCCGCCCAGGCTGTGGCCGCCTCGGTTGTCGCCATGGGCGCGGCGCCCAGCGCGAAGAGGCGCGCCGCCAATCCGCCCAGAAAGATGAGCGCGTAGAGCATGTGCTCAACCGTTGCCGCAGATCGTGGCGCAACCCGCGCACCATGCGTCTGGGGTGCGTTGGTGGCAGGGGCGGCGGCCTCTAGCGCGTCGGCGGAGATTGAAGTCAGACTGTCGTTCATCACAAGTTCAGCCATAGTTGACGGGTATTGTACTCAGTGCAGCAAGGTCGACCAAGTGCCGGACCCTGCGCGGCGCGCATGGTTGCGGAGATTCATTCCGTGCTCAGATTCCGACGCGTTGCATAGAGGCGCACACCATCCTGATCCAGCACCAGATCCATGATCCCCGCGAAGCGCTCTTCCTCGAGTGGCGATATGGCGTACACATTGCGTTCGGCCGGGCCCACCACGACGTAGTCAATACCCCAGCTTTTGACAAGCTCGCTGATTTCGCTGGGCGTGGCAAAGCGGTAGATTTGTTCGGCGGCACCTTCGCGACCGGCGGTCATTTGTGCATAGTCGGCGCCGCGCCACTGGCGCTCGTGGCCGATCCACCCCATGAGCGTCGCGCGCCCGCTCAGTGTGCTCACGCGGCTGCGGTCGCTCTGGTAGGAATCGCCCACCGCCTCGAGGATGACAGCATCGGGCGGGGCAAGGTCGCGCAGCCACTGCGCTGCGGCCCACTCACCTGGCGACGAGTTGCGAATCCATGCCGAAGCGTCAAAGGTGGGCGTGCCCGAAAAGCCGCTGGTCTTGCTGTAGGCAGCCGCAAGCGGGAAGACAAGCCCAGCCAGCACAAGCAGAAGCGCGGGCGCGGCAAGCACGGCCGCAAGGGCGGATCGCTGCGGCGAGCGCAACTGAGTCAGGGCGAGCGTGATCCCATACGCACCGGCCAGCCCCAGCAGCAGCCAGCCCTGGTAGTAGAACTTGAAAACCGTATTCATGCGCGTGCCGAAGTTGTCGCGTATGTAGACAAACTCGGGCGCATAGACAAGCAGCAGCCCGACCGCGGCCAGCATGAGCGCAAAGGTCGTTGCAGCGCTTGATAACTCTGCGCGCGGCAATGGGCTGGATGCGTCGGCGGCAGGTCTATCGGTTACGCGCCGAAGCCAGAGCGCCACGGTGATAGCCACCATGCCACCCACGAGCAGCAGCGTCCACGGCGATGTCAGCCATCGCTCGAGCAAAAAGGCGAGGTGGTTGGCCGAACCGGCTTCGGGCACGGGGTTATCACGCATGAACGCGTCGGCCATGCTCGTATTCATCACCAGCGCCCACGAGGCTGCAAGATAGAGCAGGGGCAGCCCCAGCGCAGCTGCTAACGTCGCGCCAAGCGCGCCACTGCGCGGCGGGGCTTCGCGCCATGCCAGGGTGAGCAGCGCGCCCACGGCCAGCAGTGAGGGCAGGAACATCCACAGGAATTGGCCCAGACGCGTGGGGTTGAAGAAGTTGGCGGCAATGCCGCTCGCTTGGCTCTGCGCGGTGAGAAAGTAGGGGAAATAGAGCAGCACACCGCCGCCAAGCAGGATTGCGCCCACAGTGGCCGCGCGCGCAAA
This sequence comes from Anaerolineales bacterium UBA5069, assembly GCA_002415895.1. Classification (GTDB taxonomy): domain Bacteria; phylum Chloroflexota; class Anaerolineae; order Caldilineales; family Caldilineaceae; genus UBA5069. The sequence continues at coordinate 15,463 of DIAV01000203.1, forward strand.
GCGGCGCGCCGGTGCAACCACCCACACGGCCGCGACAATCAGCAACCAGTAGGGAGGGAAGTCCCACGTGTTGAGCCAGAGCAGGCTGCCCAATGCCAGCGTCGTGACGCCCAGGAGGAGGCGATCGGGCGGCAGCAGCGCAACGCGCGCGTCGTCGTCATAGAGGGGCTCGCGTTGGAGAAACCAAGCCAGCGCCAGCGCGATGATCAGGATGACAAAGGGCATTGCCAGCACATGCGGGTGGTTGTCGCCCAGCACGTAGGAGAACGCAGGGAATTCCGCAATCACCTCGCGGTGATCACCCGTCAGCGTGCGGTCGGCGAGCACGCGACTTGTGCGCCACCACCACCATGAGGGGTCAATGGACCATGCATGGGTCACGCGCGCGCTCTCCGGGAAGCCACGCACCTGGGCAAAGTTGGCCAGCGGCGTTACATTGACGCCCTGTGCATAGAGCCATTCGAGGATCGACTGGACATTGCCCGTTACGCCCACCATGATGGCGGCAAGTAGCCCACCCAGACCCGCCGCAACGCGGCTGCGAGGCCCAACGGGGCGCGCCAGGCGCACAAGTGCGTAGACCAGCCCGAAGCTTGTGGAGAGGAGCAGGCCGAACCAGACAGCCTGCCCCAGCGTGTAGGCAATTTCGGGCGGTGAGCCAATGAGACGGCCCAGCGTCATGACCATCCAGTAGCCGCCGTAGTAATAGGCAATGGGATAGCCGCTGAGCCATGCATCGTGGGGCGGAAAGGTAGGGCTGGCCCACAGGCTGGACATGAACATGAGGTCCATGGGCTTTTCGGTGTGGCTGGCGGCTGGGTCATAGGCGCGCACAATCGCCCATGCGATGAAGGCGGCAAGAAAGACGATCTCCACGAGGAGCGCGGCGTTCCAGTCAATCGTGCGTAGGCGCGCGCGTAGATCGCGGCCAAACCAAAGGGAGATGGCCGCGGCTATGAGAAGCGCCAGCCACACACCGCCGCTCTCGTTGCGCAGCAGCCCCAGTGCGTTGCCGAGCCAGAAGATGTACCCCGTGAGCAAAATACCGAGCGGGCGCGTAAAGGCCGTGCTGCCGCCGCGGAACGCGCCAAAGAGGCGCAGTGTGAGCGGCAGCGCTGCAAGGCCTGCGAGTGTGACGATGAAATACCAGCTCAGAAATTGAATCAGCATGAGGCTGCGATCATAACAAAATGGTGCATCCGGTACGTACGCGAGGGATTGTATAGCGGCGGCTTCAGTGGTGCATCCCATAAGTCCACG
>DIAV01000009.1 GCA_002415895.1 Anaerolineales bacterium UBA5069
CCCCGGCACCCCGCCCCCCACAGCCACGCCCGTGCCTCCCACCCCCGCCCCCCCCATGCCGAAGCCGCCGACGGTTGCGTGCTCCACGGCAGCGGCCCCCACAGCGACTGTAAAGGCGCTTAGGATTACGACAATCGCGCCGCTTTCGCCAACACCCACACGCACAGCCACCCCCAAGCGCGCGCCCGCTACGTCAACACCGGTGAAACTGACAGCGACGCCGACGCCGCGCCCGACCGTTGCCCCCACGGCAACGCCGCGCCCTGGCAATACGCCCGGCGTTACGGAGGCGAAGCCCGCGCAAGCGCAACCAACACCCACCAGCGCCCCCGCGCGACCGACTGCATCGCCCCCACCGGGCAACAGCGGCGGGCCGAATCGAATTGCCGCGCCGCAAGTGGTGGGCAATGTGAGCGTGGACACGCGCGTCAATTTTCGGTGGGTGGCCGACACGCCGCTGGGGGCCAATCAGGGCTTCGAACTGGTCTTCTATCGTCCCTGGCAGGAGCCGGGCGACGGGTACGCGCTGGATGGGGCCAGCGGGCTCAGCGAGCGCACGCTCAATCTGAGCAGCCTCGAATCGGGCGACTATCGCTGGGGTGTTTTCCTGGCGCAGATGGATCCTTACCAGCGTCTGCGCTTCCTGGGCGGCGACAGTTTCACGATTTCGCGAGATGGCGGTGAGGCGGACACCGCCGCCCCAGGCGCAGGCGGCGCCAGGCCATAAGCAACATCTGTCATAACCGTGCTGCAACTGTTGTCATGCGCGTTTCAAGCCTTTAAGTGCTGGAAGTGATTCCATGGCCCACAACCCCTATCTTGCCTACGCAGATGACCCGACGCAGGTGATTGGCCACGCCACACATGCGGGCCGCAGCGGCAAGAACAACGAAGACCTCTACGCTGTATTTGACACACGCTTCGACGCCGACGCAACGGGCTTTGCCTCGCAGCGCGTGCTGGTGGTGGCTGTGGCCGACGGCATTGGCGGCAGCGTGGCCGGGGAGATGGCCAGCGATCTGGCTGTGCAGGCCATTGCCACTGGCTTTCGCGATACGCACAAGCCCGCGCCCGTGCGGCTGGACACGGCAATTCGCCGCGCGAATGGCGACATCTACCGCAACAGTGTTGACAACCCCGCGCTGGCAGGCATGGGCACAACCATCGTCGCAGCGGTGATTGGCACGGATCAAATCCAGGTGGGGCATGCAGGCGACAGCCGCGCCTATTTGCTGCGCGCAGGCGTGCTGAGCCTGCTCACGCAGGATCACTCCTGGGCGCAGGAGGCGCTTGAGGCGGGCCGCCTCACGGCCGAGGAGGCGCGCACGCACCCCAACCGCCACGTGATCAAGCGCTTTCTGGGCGGCGCGCCTGATCTGGAAGTGGACTACCGCATTGTGGATCCGACAGCGCCCGCAACCCAGGGCGCGGGCCTGCACAGCTATCGCGAGCGCATTGAGTTCATTGCGGGCGACACGCTGCTCTTCTGTACAGATGGCTTGACTGATGTCGTGGGCGACGCAACGATCGCGACAATCCTCACCAAAAACGCGCCTCAACAGGCGGCCGACAAGCTGATTAACGAGGCCAACCGCGCAGGCGGGCCCGACAACATTACCGTGGTCATTGTGCGCAAGGCCGGTGGCGCGTCGCCTATGGCGGGTGCACGCCGCTCGCCCTTGATGGCCGTTTTGCTTGCGGTGATCCTCCTGGCGCTGGCTGGCGCGGGCGCGCTGCTGCTGCACAACTTCAATGCGTCCTCCAGCACGGCCGCACCCGCGGCAGTCACGGCAGCAGCCGTGCCGGCCGCGCCCGCAGAGCCAGGCGCCACAGAGCCAGGCGCCACAGAGCAGCCTGACGCAACGCCTGTCGATACTGCGCCCGCTGCACTTGTGGACCAGCCTGCTGCAGGCGCGCAGTCCGGCGCTGCCCTTGCGCAGGATGTTGCGCTGGCGCCGCCAACGCGTCCCTTTGACTTTTCTGCATCAACACCGCAAACGCCCACGGTGCGCGCAGATGCGAAAGCGGCCGGCAGTGTAGAAGAGGCCGTTCCCTCTGGCGCAAGGCTGACACCCACAGTCACCGTAGCGGCTCCGCAAGAGCCTACGCCTGCCCTGCCTCCCGCACAGGGCTCCGAGGCGAGCATGTCGGCGGCAGAGGCTTTGGCAGCGCCTGTGGTTACAATGCGCCCGGCCACTTCAACGCCGGTTACGCCCACCGCGATCGCCACGCCCACACCCCAGCCCACGGCAACCAGCCAGCCCACGACAACACCTGTGCCGCGCAGCACAACGGCGGCGGGCGACACAGCCACACCAAGAGCCGCAGCCACAGTGACGGCCGCCGCGACAATTGATCGAGCAGATGGTAACGCCTCCAACGTGCCAACCCGCACCCCGGGCGGGCCAACCAGCGTGACAATCGTGGGGCCGGCGTCTGGCCTGAGCAATGTGCAGGGCGAACGCGTAACCTTTACCTGGACTGCCAACGAGGCGCTGGAAGCAGGCCAGGGATTCGAACTGCATTTTTGGCAGGAGGCCGAGCCACGCGAAATGGGCAGGACGCTCTTTGGCGCTTCGCCCGATCCTTCCGTCACCTTTGCGCCCGACATTACAGGCACGCGCAAGTGGGGCGTTTGGCTCGTCACGATCAACCCCTACAAAGAGATTCGCTATCTGGGCGGCGACAACTTGATTACCATCTCGGGGCCGCCGGAGAAGGAACCGCGCAAACCGGGGCCGGCTGCACCGCCAGATCCCGGCGGGGGTGGAACCCGTCCGTAGCAGTCAGGCCATTCGTTCCATAGCGTGTGCGCGCACCGTTGCAGAATCCACTCGTTGCTGGAGATTGTCAGTCACCATGTCTACAAAATCGACATCCATCGTTTTGGTCATTGCCGGGCTTTTCCTCATAGCTATCGTCATATCATTTTCGGGGCCGCCGCTGTACGCGCAGGACGGAGGGGACGCGCTCCCGACGAAAACACCTACTGGCGTTGCGCCCGTTACACCGATCCCGCCCGACGGGAGCGTGTTGTCCACCAAGGCGCAAAGCTGGTCGCGCGAGCAAACGCAGTGGGTGATCACCTATACAGTGGCCTTCACAAAAATGAACGGCCTGCCACCCGTGGGCACCACTATGCGCATTACCAGCACGCCCGGGGCAGGTTTGAAGCTGGTCAATGGCTCCTGGCACGCGGCTTCGGGGAAATTGGAAGCCAAGGGCAATCAGCTCATTTGGAGCGGGACCGTCGTGCCCAAGCTCTTGATTACGTTTGCGGCTGCCAATGCCGCGCTGGGGACGCCCGCCGGATTCTCCAATACCGCCGAGCTTTGCTGTGTGAAGCGCAACGATGAGACGGAGAAACTCACCGCAACAGACAGCTTCACGCTCTCACAGGCTCATATGCCCATCGTGAAGAATGAAATTCGCAAAGTGCCGCCCGTTGTGCAGCCCATGAATGGCAACTTCGAGGGCGGCCCTGGCCAGGGCTGGACGCAGTTGGTGAATGATCAGCCGGGAACGCTCATCTTCAGTATCGATCAATATCCGGTTGCCGGGCCCGTGGGTCGCTATTATGCCTGGCTTGGCGGCGTCAAGAGCAAGCAGGAACACGCGCTCAAGCAGATAGTGACACTGCCTTTCTATCACTCGGGCCTTGTGATGACGTTTGACTACTGGCTGGCTTCACTCGAAAGCGACTGCGCAAATAGTGGAGACTCGATGCAGTACGGCGTCGTTGGCCTGGTGCAGACAGGGCCAATACCGCTGTGCAGCGCAAAGAACACCTTCAATCCTGGTGAAAGCAATGGATGGACGCCCGGAGAATTAGCCCTTGGACCCGGCACTGGCAAGACGATCGAAATCTTCTTCGCCGCCACTTTGGACGGAGACGACTCGAACAGCAACTTCCTTGTAGACAACGTGAAACTGTGCAGCACGGACCCGGACGCTCGTGCGGAGGACAAGTGTCCGTAGCAGGCTGCGCCGCCTTGCAACTGTATCTCACGGCATTTCGCGAAAACTGCAACTCCGGCAACTTCCGACGACGTTTGTGCATCTGCAGATCATCGTTTTCTGTCATCACCAATCTGTCAACACCATTCTGTAACAGGGAGAAACAACGACTATGCCAACACGCGTGCTTTCCACCGACATTGCCAAGGCATCCATCACCAAGCTGCAGCAGATCATCAACGGCGGCCTGATTGAGCAGATCGAAGCGCTCAACCGCGAGGGACAGACCCTCTCCGACGCCAACGTGTGGGACGGCAACCTGGCCGTGACCTTCCGCGGCAACTGGCCCGAGACCTACTCGCAGTTGCGCAAGGCGCAGACGCAGCTTGAAGAGCTGCGCGCCAGCGTCCAGAAGATTAATGAAAACATCATGATGGCAGGCGGCAACTAATGCATTTTGGTGCATTGGGGGTGGCGCCACAGTGGCACAGGATCGACGCCACCCCCATTCACCTGAACAGTGGGGTCCAGCATGAACGCACATACCTATTGGCTCAGCATTGAAGAAGTTGCCTATGCGTTGGGTTTGCTCGGTGGGCCCGAGACCGCGGCCACATATTTGCAGAATCTCCTCGGCGAGCGCCCTGCCGACGAGATCAACGGCCGCCTGCTCGCGGCGAGCCACGCGCTTGTGGCGCGCGGCCTGCTCACATTTGACATGGAAACCACAGCAAAAGAGCTTGACGCCGATTTTGGCAGGGTGATTGAGGATCTGGCGCGCGCACAGTGCGTGCTGAGCCTGACGCAGCGCACCGCCCAGGCGCGCACAGCTGCCGACCTCTACTTTCACGGCGAGATGGTCATTGAGCAGCGCATTGATCGCGCTGTGGTGGCCGAGTTGGAGGCGCTGCCCGGGCGCGCGCAAGCCACGGCGCGCATTCTTGCCTTTTTTGGCGTGGAGGCCGATGCAACTGACGCACACAGCGCGGCACTTGCTGCATTTCCGGCGTCGCTGCTCAGCCAGGTCAAGCGCAGTGACGCGCATGGATTGGCCGCGCTGCTGCAGGCCGAAGGTGTTGGGGCTTCGATCGCCACGCAATTTGCCAACGACGTTGCAGCCACAATCAGCCGCGGCA
>DIAV01000120.1:0-3080 GCA_002415895.1 Anaerolineales bacterium UBA5069
GCAGCCCGGCCTTGGGCAGCGCCAGCGTGAGCGTGGCCGCGGCGCGAATGTGGGGCGTGTAACAGCGCCCATCTTCGGCGTCAACGCCGCTGGGCACATCCAGGCTCAATATGGGTGCGGCGCTGCTGTTGGCGAGCTGGATGAGCTCACGCGCCTTGCCGCGCGGGTCACCGCGCAGGCGAAAGCCAATCACGGCATCAATCACAAGGTCGGCGGGGGGCAATTCCCAGCCCTCCTCGGCCCAGGAGAGACCTGCGCCCATGGCCTGCAGTGCGGCCAGTTGTTTGGCAGGTGCGCCCTCAAAGTGCTCGGGTGCGAAGGCCAGAATCACATGCACCCACGCACCCCAGTTGATGAGGTGGCGCGCCCCGGCGAGGCCGCCGCCGCCGTTGTTGCCCCGTCCGGCAAGCACCACAATTGAGCGATCGGCCACGCTGCCATCCAGCATACGCTTGGCCAGCAGCGCCAGCGCGCGCCCGCCATTTTCCATCGTCTGGAGGGGATCAATGTGGTAGCTCTCAAGAAGCAGCCGATCCACTTCCTTCATCTGGGCAGGTGTGAGGGCGGGCACGGCAATGCTGTTGTCGATGTCTGTCATGGTCTCCACGCAGGCTCACAACCTGCGGCTGTTGTTATATACGTCCAAAAGCTTTCTCGAGTTCGCCCGCCGAAAGCTGGATCATGGTGGGGCGGCCGTGGGGGCATGTGCGCGGCGACGCGCACTCTTCAAGCTGACGCACAAGCTCCTGCATCTCAATGTCGCTGAGCAATTGCCCCGCTTTGATGGCGGCGCGCTTGCAGACCATCTTCACAAGCTCGGCTTCGTACTGCTCGCCGGCCAGATTGCGCCCGCCGCGCAGTGATTCCACAATGTCGAGCAGGCCGGTGATTGGGTCATCGCCCGCCAGCAGCCCCGGCACGGCGCGCAGCAGGAACGAGTCACCCCCAAAGGGCTCAATCGCATAGCCGACACTGCGCAGGGCGTCAAGGTGTTCGGCCACCAGGCCCGCCAGTTCGCTGCCCGCGTGCAGCGTTTCGGGCTGCAAAAGCTGCTGCTGTGCTGCCTCGCCGTCCACCAGATTGTAGGTGCGCCGCCGCATGAAGTGTTCATAAAGGATGCGCTCGTGCGCGGCGTGCTGGTCAATGAGAAACATGCCCTGCGGCCCCTCGGCAACAACATACATCGCGCCCACCTGGCCCACCACGCGCAGGGGCGGCAGCGCAGGCGGGCGCGGCGCATCCCCAGCCTGATAGGCGGGGGCAGCGGGCGCGGCGCTGACAGGGGGTCGCGCGGGCATCTCAAATGCGCGCTGCGGCCCGGCATCGAGAATAGCAGCGCGCCGTTCGGCCCAGCCGGATGCATTCCACGCCGGCGTGCTCTCATCCTCAACCGGTTGCGCGCCTTCCCTGTCCGGCACATGCATGTGGCCGATGACGGCGGTGCGCACCGCCTTTTGCACGGCATTGAAGACGCGCCGCTCTTCCACAAAGCGCACCTGCAGCTTCTGCGGGTGGACATTCACATCGACTGCTGCGAGGTCAAGCTCCACCAGCACGACTGCCACCGGAAAGCGACCCACGGGCAGCAGCGTATGGAAGGCTTGCACCACGGCGTGCGTCAGGCTGCGGTCTTCCACAGCGCGCCGGTTGACAAAGAGCTGGATGCCCGTGCGGTTGGCGCGTGTCAGGGATGGCAGCCCCACATAGCCTGTGACGCGCACCGGCGCGCCCAGATTCTCGGCTACGCCTGTTGACGCGCCAAAGTCCATCTCGCCCTCCAGCGGCGCTTCGGGCGTGGTGATCTCACCCTGCCCGCCAAGCGGGGCCATTTGGCGGGCGTTCTCCAAGCCGTAGTGCTGCACCAGCACGTCGAGCAGGTAACCGCTGCCGCTGCTCTGAAAGACCGTTTTGCCGTCGCTGATGAGGGTAAACCGGCATTCGGGGTAAGCGAGGGCGTAGCGTTGTACAACAGCGCTGATTTGCCCTGCTTCGGTTGTGGCTGTGCGCAGAAATTTCTGGCGCGCGGGCACATTGTAGAAGAGATGCTCAATGGTGATGACCGTGCCCACGGGTGCACCGGCGCGGCTGCTGGAGACGACAGCGCCCCCTTCCAGCCGCATGTGGACGCCAAACTCCTCGCTGCGGTGGCGGGTGAGCAGCGTGCATTGGCTGACGGCCGCAATCGAGTAGAGCGCCTCGCCACGAAAGCCAAAGGTGCCAATGTGGGCGAGGTCTTCGGCGCTGTGCAGCTTGGAGGTGGCATGGCGCAAAAAGGCCAGCGGCGCCTCCTCCGCAGGGATGCCGCTGCCGTTGTCGCTGACGCGCAGCAGTCGCAAGCCACCCTCGCGCATCTCCACGCGCACATCGGTGGCTCCCGCGTCGAGGCTATTCTCGATGAGCTCCTTGGCGGCGTTGGCAGGGCGTTCCACCACTTCGCCCGCGGCGATTTTGGCGGCCACATCGGGCGCGAGCAGTTGAATGGACATGGGCCGATTATAACACTATCGGGCCACACGGGCAGGGCGAGGCAGGCGCAGGGTGACTCATAGGGCGACTTGCACAGCCGCCCTGTTTGCGGCACACTGGATACAACCTTCACCTTCTGATCTGCACGCGAACCCAAGAGAAATCCCCCTATGGCACGCTCCAGGACGCCGGCCCAGCCATCCATGATGCAGCGCAACCCTCAATTGGTCTTCAGCCTGGTGGCGCTGGCGGTGGCGGCGCTGATTGGCTTTGCGCTGTGGTACTGGTCTGGTCTCAACCCCTACGGGGTGTGGCTTGTGGCCGTGAACGGTGCGGCATTCTTTCTCTACCGATTTGACAAGCGGCGCGCCGGCAAACAAAACGGCAGGACGCGCGTGCCCGAAGTTGTGCTGCTGGGGCTGATGTGGCTGGGTGGTGTGGTGGGTGCGGGTCTCGGTATGTATCTGCGGCCGCGCCACAAAACCAGCAAGATGGCATTTGTGGTTACGCTGGTGCTCGCCTCCATCCTGCACGTCGCGCTGCTGGCACTGTGGCTTTTCTAAATGCTGCATCGCACACATGCGCGGCGGGTTCGTAGCGGCGGCTTCAGCCGC